>CAZIMJ010000166.1:0-39997 GCA_964540205.1 uncultured Eubacteriales bacterium
CTTCTCTTCAGGATCACAATCTGCCACAGTCAGAGGCACCCTTTCGGCGTAGTCATCCGTCCGCACAACGACAAACTGTCCCGCTTGGACAGCGTCTGCCACAACCGGGGTGAATATTTTAAAACACACGATCGAAGGAGCAATCTGCTCTTTCTGCACAATCTCATTGAGTTGATATTTGTCGTTTGTGCTCATTTGGACTCGCTTTTCACTTTTTTCTTTCTTCACAGGGAAGGCAAACAGAAAAAGCGCTCCCCTGTCCCACTTTACTCTCCACTCCTATGCGCCCGAAGTGGGAGTCCACAATTTTCTTGGCAATAGTGAGACCCAGCCCTGTCCCCGTGATCTTCCTAACCCTTTCATCGTCAGCACGATAGAAATCATCAAAAATATGGTCTAAATTCTCTGGGGATATCCCAATACCTGAATCTTTCACTCGACAACACACGAAACTCCCATCTACTTCCCCCTCTATTGTGACAGACCCATTTTCAGTGTTGTATTTGATGGCATTCGTGATCAGGTTCGTGAAGAGCTTTTCCATATCCCTTTTATCAGCCTGGATCAAGGGGAGATTTTCGGGCAATTTATCTACGATAGTGATGCTTTTCTTTTCAGCTTCGGGTTTCATGAAATCAAGAATTTTTCTAACTATATCCGTAACCTGAACGGATTCCATCTTTTGAGCGATCTTCCCCGCCTCCATACGGTTTATTTCCAGAAGATCATTGACCAATGCCAGGAGCGAGTCAGACCGGTCTCTGGCACGCTCCAGCCACTGTTTCTGCTGTTCTTCATCACCACCGCCCTCACCCGTGATCACAATTTCCAGCCACCCTTTGATCGCGGCCAGCGGAGCACGCAACTCATGCGCCACCATGGAGACAAACTGGGATTTGATCTTATCGATCTCTTTGAGCTGGGTGATATCTCTAATGACAGACACAGCACCGAGGATATTTCCCTTTTCATCTCTGATCGGTGCGATGTTGGCCATCAATACCGTCTTTAGGTCACCCTCAATTTCGATTTCCCGGCTGACCATCGAAAAGCTTTCGTCTTTGGCCGACAGAACCTCTTTGATCGCATCGACCATGGCTTGATTATCTATGTAATTTTCTAAAGGCTCACCCGCCACATCAAAACCTCTGGATTTGAGCATCTTGACGCTGGCTGCATTCCAGAGAACCAAACAACCTTCCATGTTTGCTACCAGCACTCCATCAGCCATACAACCGATGATCGTGCGCATGCGGCTGCGCTCATTGACGAGTTCGAGAAGTCTCTGGTCCCGTTCCTCGTAAAGCTTCTTTGCCTCTTGACGGAGAGTCCTTTTCTCCAGTCCTCGCTTTACAACTGCTATAAGAGCGTCCGGCGAAAAGGGTTTTGGCAGATAATCATAGGCGCCTTTTTTCATGGCCTCTACAGCTGTCTCAATAGTTGCATATCCCGTAATGACTACGGAGATGATCTCCGGATCGATCAGATGAATCTTCGCGATAAGCTCCAGACCGCTTATTCCGGGCATCATCAGGTCTACAAGAAGCAGGTCATAGGCATTTTCCATGACCTTTTCGAGTCCGGCATTCCCGTCCTCGGCATCGTCAACAGCATATCCCTCTGCGGAAAGAGCTCTTTTACACCCTTCCCGAATTCCCATTTCATCATCGACAACAAGAATACTTGCTTCGGAACTCAATGTTACTCCTTTCTCTCTGCTAGCAATTTCTCGACCTTGCCGATGAGCACATCCGGCATGATGGGCTTATCGAGGAAGTCATCGGTTTTCATCCAGTACCCGTCCTCCTTTAGAGAAAACCGGTACCCCGTTGCCTCGGCGACAGCTGTCACCATCAGAATGGGGATCTTCTTGAAGAGCGGATCGTTCTTGATCTCTTTGCTGAAGGAAAATCCTGTATCATATTTTTCCATCATCAGGTCAAGGATGATCACGTCCGGCATCTCGGCCCTCACCTTCTCCAAGCCTTCATGGCCGCTGCTAGCCGTCAGGACATCATAGCCGTGATTTTTTAGCACGGCTTCATGCATTTCTAGAAAATCCTGGTCGTCATCAACCAATAAGATCTTTGCTTTGGGTTTCATCCTCCCCACCTCCTGGGACTTCTTTCATACCCACGATCGTTTTTTCGCCCTCCATCCATTCGCCCTGATCCAAAACAGGCAGATGAATAAAGAACGACGTTCCTTTGCCCAGTTCACTTTCGACATGGAGCGACCCCTTGTGCTTGGAGACAATCCCATAGACAAGAGCCAAACCCAGGCCCGTACCCTTTTCCTTCGTTGTGAAAAACGGATCAAAAAGCTTTGGCAGGTGTTCTTTTGCGATCCCTGAGCCTGTATCCTGGATCTGAATCTTCATTTTCTTGCCCCCATTTTCTACATGACTTCTCAACGTCAGCGTGCCTTGACCTTCCATGGCTTGAGCACCGTTAAGAATGATATTCAAAAAAACCTGCTTGAGGAGGTCGGGATCTGCAAAGGTCGTTGGAAGTTCAGAATCCAGATCGCGTTTAACCTCAATATTCCGAAAGAGTGAGCGTTTCATCACCAGAGACACGGCCTCTTCGATGATGTTATTGATATTCACCAGGCCAGGCTTAAGCTTCGTCTCACGTGAAAAACTGAGTAAATCCTTAACGATCTTTGCAGCCCTGTCTGCCTCTTGAACGATAAGGTTAATATCCTTTTCCCAATCTGTATGGGAAGACAACTCCTTCTGGAGCATCCGGCCAAACAGCGTGATCGTCCCCAGAGGATTGTTCAACTCATGGGCCACACCAGCGGCTAACTGTCCTAAAGAAGCCATTTTTTCAGACTGGATAAGCTGTTTTTGAGCTTGCGCCAACTCCTCATGAGAAATCTTGAGCTGATCATGAGATTTTTGCAATTTTGAATAGAGGCGGTGGGACTGAGTCAAAAGGTAATGCCAGCACATTTCCTTCTCCGCCAATCCCTGCACGACAGCAACCGCCTTTTCTCGGCATGAGTTATAACCACAGCCCCCACAGTCCAGATTTCGATGGGGATACGTTTTCCCCAACTCGGAAAGAACGGCCTGGATCTCTGCTTCCTCAGGCTCTGGCAAAGACACATCCTTGACTGAGAAATCCCTCTCGAGCCGGAGAGTTCTCAGCTTGTCAGCTATTCCTTTCTGGTTTTCCCATACAACTTTATCTTGGGATTTGATAAAATCCACGACAATCTGTTTCCGGCTGGGACCCGAAATTTTCTTATCCACCATGGGACCCGCTATACATCCTTTACAGAATAACAAATCAAAAAAATTGGAGCGGATCGTGCCGTCCTGCAACTGTTGAATAGTCCGAATCGCTCTGTCAGAACCGGCTTCAACAACATAATCCAGATTCAGGATATCATGATCAAAACCGATGCATTGGGACAAGCCACCCGCCACACTGAGCATTCTTCCTTGTCCAGGTCGAGGCCCGTCAAATTCCGACGGTTCCTGCTCTTCCCGATTGATGCCCTTTTTCTCAAGAATATCTCTGATGTCATGGTAGGTTAGGACACAATCCACGGATCCCTTCGTGTGCAAGCTGATCCGCTCATAAATCCTGGAAATGCAAGAGCCAACAAAAACGACTTTTGTATCCTCACCTCTGAGCGCTTTAACTGCCTTTCCCGTAGCAGTCATGGGAGAGACCACAGGAACGAGATTTTCGACAAATTGTGGTGCAAACTTCTCGATATAAAGGACCAATGAAGGACAGAAGGAAGAGATAGAGGGCTTGTTTTTGTTCTGTGAGAGCCATGTTTTGTACTCCTGAATAATGAGGTCCCCACCTAGAGCAGATTCCCAAACTTCGTAAAATCCTAATTTTTTCAGAGCCGTCACTAATTGGCCGGGAGTACCCCTGTCCAGTACGGACGGAAAGGTTGGATCCAGACAGGCCACAACCTTTTCCCCCTGATCCAGGTGCTTGAGGACTTTATTAACACCTGTGTGTGGGATGACAGCGTCATGGGGACAGTTCTTGAAGCAGGCCCCACAAAGAATACACCGGCTCTCGATCCGGACAACATTCCCCCCATCGATCTTCAGGGCATTCGTGGGGCAGCCACGAATACAGCGGTAGCACCGCCGGCACTTCTTCCTTGATATGCTTAAAAAGTCCATGGAATTTCGGGGTTATTAATCACTTTTTGGAGTGGTCAGTCTTTCGATCTCGTCGATCAAGAATTTGGGGCTTACAGGTTTATCAAGAAGAACATCGGCTTTGCTGATTTTTAATACATCCTCGTTGGAGGAAAAATCCAGGCCGGTTTGTGCACCGATGGACGTCAGCAGCATCACAGGAAGGTCACGGTATTTCTGCTTGATCTGTTCGCTCGCTTTGAATCCGGCATCAAACTGCTCCATCATGACATCGAGAATAACAATATCAGGTTTTGTTTCCTCTAATTTTTCCATGCCCTCTTGCGAGCTCTGAGCCGTCATCACCTCATACCCTCTATGCGTCAGCACGGCTGTGTGCATCTCCAAAAAATCTGTGTCATCATCGATAAGAAGAACTTTTTTTGGTTTACCCTCGTCCTTTTTTCCCGTTTTTTTTGATACAAGAGCAAGGATACGCCGAAGACTTTCTTGGTCCTCGATAGTATCCTCGACTTTTGTGACCAATTTGTCTCCATCATAATAGCTGTATTCAATCTTGCAATCACATTGCACATGACAACGAAAGATTTGTTTCATGGCATCTTCTGTGTCAGAAATGTCCAGTTTTTGCCCTTCAAAAAAAGGACAAGACGCCCATTCTCCAGGACGAATCATTTCCTGGCATTCAGGACAATAGACTTGAATAAAAGGTTTTTGTTTGTCAGTCATTATTCCGAACTCCTAATGCTCTATGAAAGATTACACCTAAAAAATGATCCAGCGGATATCTTTAGAAAGGAATGAGGATATCTGCAATTTTTATGAATAACCCATTCAAACTAAAAAACCCACCCCTTACTGGGTGGTAAATTATTTTATATCAATTGTGCTTTGATTTCAACACGCCCGGTATCTTTTTCTCGGCAGCTTAACTCCTAAAGACCATTAGGAATGTGCTTTTTTGATGTCTGATGGACAATTCCATTAACAGGGTCTTCGCAATACCAGAGAGATTTCGACCAAGCCGTATTTTCTTTATAATGGATTCTAATTTATAATGAGTCAAAACAAAACAGATGAAATCGACAACCTGTTTTTTTGTATCCGACTTGCACGGAAGTCATGACCGCTTTCAAAAGCTCTTCAAGGAAATAAGACAGAATCTTCCGGAAGCCGTTTTTATTGGCGGCGATATCCTGCCCACAGCGCAGCATATTCTTACCGCCTCTGAGCAGAACGGTAATAATTTCATCGAACATTTTCTACAGAAGAAATTCGCCGAATTGAAAGAGGAGATCAAAGACGCTTACCCAAGAATCTTTCTTATCCTGGGTAACGATGACAGCCGTAGTGAAGAAAAAAAGCTTATTGAAGCAGAAAAGCTGGGAATCTGGGAGTATATTCACAACACAAAGACAACATTCCAGAGCTATCCCGTTTATGGGTACTCATATATCCCTCCTTCTCCATTCCTGCTCAAAGACTGGGAGAGATATGATGTATCGCGTTATGTTGATCCGGGCTCAGTTTCGCCCGAGGAAGGCATCCGCTCAGTCGAAGTCATCCAAAATGAGATTAAATATTCAACGATAGCCGAAGACATAAAGCTCCTCGCGGGGAAGGCAGACCTCAGCCGGGCGATTTTCCTCTTCCATGCCCCACCTTACGAAACAAAGATTGACCGTGCGGCGTTAGATGACAAAAAAATCGACCATGTCCCCATGGACCTGCATGTCGGCAGCATCGCAATCCAGCGCTTTATTAAAGAACGCCAGCCCTTGCTAACTCTCCATGGACACATCCACGAATCGGCAAGGCTGACACACTCATGGAAGGACCGCATCGGAAAAACCCATATGTTTTCAGCCGCGCATGACGGTCCCGAATTGGCGTTGGTTCGCTTTGCCCCCGAAGACCTGGACAAAGTGACGAGGCAGCTGTTATAGCAAAGTCTGGATTATTCACGAGTAGAGATTGCTACAAAGGCGAGGCAGTGGCACACGAAGCTGCAGTGAACTACCGCGAGTGGGCAACAACGAAGGCTTTGTAGTGAGATATTCTCGCCCGGAGGGTAAAAGATGCTGACAATAAGTTATGAGCGTTCTTTGAAGTTAAATTTGTCAGCAGCTTTTATGAATAATTCAGATTAGGATTTTTTCATCATCGGTAAAGGCCTCGCCGCATCAGTGACAGCACCGATCTTGAGAGCATAGGATGTCTTGTTTGCTATATCTTCATCAGTCACAACATGAATGTCGAGCAATCCCCCTGTTCTTTGACCTGTTCTTTGATAATTCATTTCATCCAGGGACAGGCTCCATGCTTCAAGCCACAGCATGAGATCATTCCGTTGTTTTTTTGTACCGACAAAATGGACCAAAATGTCGATATCACTTTTCGGTCCTGCGGTGGCATTCTTCGTGCTGCCAAAAACATAAAATCTTTTTACACCAAAGCGTTCTGGATCGAGCTGAGAAGCGATATGCTCAGCCATCCGGAACCTCCAGGCCCAAAAATTTGTGGGCTGCTTGTTAACATCCTCCTGAATCACGGATGTGATGTACTTTTTTCCGGATTCACTGGATAAAAACCCAAGAGCCTTATCCATCTCCGCATTCATCAAAATACGCAGCACCTGGTTTTCGGCTCCCTTGGTGACATCAATCACCTTGACTGCTTGAGAGAGATTCGAAAACTCGGGCAAAACATCGGGTAGAATGTTCTCGGACTCTTTGAAGAACTCCTCATTGAAAATTATATCTTTGTCGTCCGGATACAGTGGCAAGTAATAAATCTCAGATTCAACCAGGTCTTGAAAAAAGTGAGTGCCAAAAGAGAGGTCGGGCACATAGTTGCCTTTTTTCCGGGCAATCTCTATGATGGCAGCGGTATTGTTAATATCCGAGTAGGTTACCCTGACTCCCAATTTGATATCGCCTCTGCTACCCCAACGACCAGGCCCCATAAGTATAAATCTCCGCCTGGGCAGAAGTTTATTTAGACTTCCAATCACTCGTCCCACAGCCAACAAAGACGATTGATCAGTCAGTTTATCATAGCTTTGAGGATCGACATACACGACGTGAGAAATGTCAGGAACCACTCCGTTGGATATGTAGCGACTCGCTGAAAAGACAATCTTATCCTTCTTTATATCTTCGGGGATAGAAGCCGGCGCATGACCTTTCGAATAGCTCTGAGCCCTGCACTGCAAAAGGTAGAAATTCTTTCCATCAGAGGCAAATTCAATATCCACTGGCGTCCTCAATTTCTCCTCAAGTAGTTTGAGCAAGCTCTGAATCTTCTTCACAAATTTGGTATCCGTCAGCAATCCTTCAAAAGTCACAATCAAATTATCCTTCTCAAAGTCAATATGTTTCCCCAAAGGTTTGCGAATGTGGTGCCCATCATAAATAGAAACGATCTTATCCACCTGCGGTAGATCTGCACCGCTTTCTTTTAACAACTCATCAATACCGATTGTATCGAAAGTATTGCTTTTCAAATTGATAACGTCGACCTGTTTTGGAGAATATCGGATAATTTCATCAATGGCGACATTGATCCGAAGGCCTATCTGACCGGGGGCGATCAGGACGGGGTAGTCGTTACCCAATCGATCCACAGCCCGAGTTCCCAGGCCGGGTACAAGACGCAATAAACCATCATCATACTTGATCCTTGGAGACCACCGGAATTCATTCCGGCTGAAAGCCACACCGGCAAACGTTGGAATATAATAATCCCCCACTTTTGTGCCGACCACCTCTTGGATCATAATCCCCATTTCCTCACTAAAATCGAGCAATCCTCTTTCCGCCCGGTATTCGATCGGGTCAGGCCCAAAAAGAGAGGCATAAACCTCGGCTATCGCATCCATCAATGCCTCTAACCTTATCTGCTTGTTTCCTTGATTGGCCAAGAAAAGACTCTTGTACTTGCCAGAAAAAGAAGCTCCCGCTCTGTCTTCGAGGAGACTGGAGCTCCGTACGATGAGTGGACTCTCTTTAAAATCGTCCAATATCATAGACAAGCTCTGCACGATCTCAGTAGGGAATGAGCAAGTTTTGAATGTCTGGATGATATGAGGGTATTCAATACGGATTTGATTGATATCTTTATATTTTTGTTCGATGACATCCGTCAGCTTGTTATGGCTCAAAAAACTGAACAAGACATCGGATGCGATGTACCACGTTTTGGGAATTTTAATATCATCGAGGTCATCTCCCGGCTTTCTGGATTTTTTTATAATCTGGTTAGCGAAGAACAGTCCAGCGCTTTTTCCTCCTAACTGACCTCTGCTTTCGGGCATGAACACGATATGGTCTACGATTTCATGGAAATCCCCAATATCGATATAATCCTTGGCCATGTTAATAAACCCTGGGTGGTCTATAAGAAAACGTCTTATAAGTGAGGCCTGTACACCTCTCTTGCTTGCCGGGGGCAAGTCTATTCCTTCATGAGCGATGTGGTAGTAGCGTCGAACGGCATCAATCACTTCTCCTAATGGAGAATTTTTGCCAGTCGCCTGAACCAAGAAACTCAACCGATCCTCCTGTATCCATTTCTGAATATTGGAGAGGATCTGTTCTTTGGAGAGATGTTTTGACGCAATCAGAAAAGTTTCATCACATAGCTGATCGTTAAAGGCCACAATCCTTCTCTGATGAGGCCTATTCTCATCATCTAAAATCTCCCCCTCTTTCCCTTGAATTCCCATATCAATACTCATGAGAAGTTGTTCGGCCTCATCTATCCCCGCCCAGGTGAGATGATTCAGCATCCTCCGAGAGATGCTCATGTACAGGTTTTTGTCCGTTTGCTTGAGAAAATTTAGGGCAACCTGCCAGTCCACAGCTTTATCCACGGAGAGATCCTGCCTAACACTCTGATACTGATGGAAAACCATCTGCATCCTTTTATAGGTAATGAAGTGGCTTAGTCTATCGACGATCGTATCCAGCAATTTTGTTTCTTCCTTTAAAAAGGGCCCATCATCCGCTCTTGGCATTTCCTGTGTATAATAAACACTGATCTCCCCGACTCTCTTATCCTGGACGGTAATATCTGCCTTCTGCATCCAGGATGTCCTTTCGAAATTTGGGGAATAAAACGCTTTCCCTTCGAGTAAAACCTCAGCCACGCAGATATCCGGATATTGCCAACCCGGGGGGATCGCTGCAGCGATTCCATTACAGACATCATCGATATCGGCTTCGGGCTTGTTCATCAATTCTTCGATCTTATACAAACAGTTGAGCTCCTTGGCTCTTTCTTGAAGGCCCCAAATAAGGTGATCGATCGTTTTTGTTGGCTTATCCATGAGCAATGACTCCTAGGCTTGATCGGCCGTCTATTTTAATCCGCAACGGCGATGAGAGTTTGACGTGCCGGATGAAACCGGTCTCGGACACGGCTTTCTGTTGATTGAGCCAATCCCAATCAATTTTAAACTTATCCCAATGGCCCAGAGATAAATAAAGGACTTGAAAACTGGTGATGTTGTGGAAGAAGTGAGAACCCTGGCTGAGCATAAAATTCATATCGGGTAGAGTGGACTCAACAATCACCTTTGCTCCAGAAATTTGGGCGAAATTTACGGGGATGCCACCTGACGGGTCGGATGAACCCCATCGGCCGAAACCAATGAGAACATACAGAGTCTTCGATTCTATGAGCGAATGATTCATTCGTTCGAGTTCCCTTGCAATCGTCTGCGTGTGTTTCACATCAAATGTCTCGGGCTTCACATAGACAACATCTCGAATCGTATCTATCGCTCCATTCCCTAGCGCGGATTCACTCGCAATCAGCACATTGTCTGCCACCAATTCTTCAGGATGGACTTCAACGATCTTAGCTGAAACCACCATGGGCCGCACCTGTAAGAAGCCAAACCGCGCTGGTGTTCCGCGGCGCTGATCCAGAGTCGCAGCAAACTCGATCTCTACAAGACAATCAAGAGCATCCTCACATCTCCCGAGTAGCGCTCTTATCAAACCGTTGAGAGGGATATCATCCAGTTTGAGTATGGGAGCAAAATCCAAAAGCCTTGGCCCCTTTTCCCAAATTCCCATCGCGATTTTATCATCCTGTGCCTTATAAGTCGAAGCTATATGCACTAGGTTTCCATCCTTTTCGGCAAAGCTGAGGTCATATTTGCGCATGTATTCTACTTCTTTGATCGGATCATACATAAAGGGTTCCCCCATGTATATGGCCCAAAATTCCGATTGGCTCTGCTTGAGGAGCTCTCCCAAAGTATTATAAGGCGGGTTTGCCTGCGGATACTTGGGAGAGTAGGTCCAGGCGATCCCCTCATCCACGACCATTTTTCCCAGGCCTAGAGCCAGGTCCACCACGCCATCTTCGGGCTTGGCAAGTCCTGTGGGATAAAAATTATGTGAGCGTGCTACGCCCGATATTTGTGGATAAAAACGGTCCTCATGGCGCATTCCGACAACCTCTTGTAAAATAACTGCCATTTTTTCATCCGCAGTTGTGTGCTGTGTGACTTGTATGTATTTTTTAGCATCCTTGAAGAATGTCGATGCATAAATATACTTGATGGCCTCCACGAGCTTTCTAAAACGTGTATCAGTATCCAGTTGGTTGTTTGGGATCATTTTGGTCTTGTACACACTCGCAAAAGGCTCAAACATGGCATCTTCCAGCATGCTCGAAGACCTGACGGCCAGTGGCGTGTGCACTTGGGATATGAGCGCACGCAAATCGCCGACAAGCTGGGCAGGCAAACTGGCCTTTTGAAAAGCGCGAGCCAGTTGATCATCACGCAAATCGGATAACGCCAAATCATACAGGTTATTCTGTTTCATAAAAAAATCGAAATAATCTGTTGCAATGACGGACAAAGTGGGAATACTGGTATTAATCTCAGGTTTAGATTGCTGATTGATTGCCTCTATGACATCTTTGATATTGAGCAAGCCCTGTGCTTTTCCCCCAATGGAACCTTTGCCCATTCGCGTGAATTTTTCTTTGCCAGTGAAGAACTGTCGATCAAAAGAGAGCAAATCCGTCTCAGATGAATGTCTTTTCATACCACCTACATGGACACAAATTAAACCCTAAATTCTAAATTTCCTAAGAGAGATCATATCCAACCCCTATCTTTGCAGGCCTGGGCCACACGAACAACAGCGATGGAATAAGCGGCATCCCGCATGTACATATTCCTTTTCCTTGCCATATCCAACACGGCTTCAAAGGCTGCTGTCATTTTAACATCCAGCTTCCCCAGGACTTCGTCCCTCTCCCAGTAATAATTCATATTGCTTTGGACTTGTTCAAAATAGCTGCAGATGACGCCTCCGGAATTAGCAAGAAGATCAGGAATCATAAAAACACCTCTCTCTGCGATTTCGCTATCGGCATCAGGCGACGTTGGTCCATTAGCTCCTTCAGCAATGATTTTGACCTTTTTGCTGACTTTATCCACATTTTCGGCTGTTATCTGGTTCTCGATTGCCGCGGGTATCAATACGTCAACGTCTTGTTCCAGCCAGGCATCTCCAGGCAAGATCTCATACCCCATATCGGCCGCTTTTGCCTTATCTATACCTCCAAAAACATCTGTAACAGTTAGCAATGTCTCAAAGTCAATTCCTTCGTTTTTCCTGTAACAGTAAGAGGTTTGGTCATTTTGATCCCAGCACGAAACACATTTGACCGTTCCACCTATTTGCTGAAAGAGCTGGACCGCGCTGCGGGCAACCATCCCAAATCCTTGAACGCTCGCTGTTGTGTTTTCTAACTTCATTTCTAGCTCTTTTAGCGCCTCTCGCAGAGCAAATACGAGGCCGAATCCCGGTGCTTCTTTTCGCGCAAGTGAGCCCCCCATTCCCACAGGTTTTCCCGTGATAAATCCTGGCAGCTTCTCTCCGCGGATGGTCTCATATTCATCAAGCATCCAGAGCATATGCTGTGCGCTTGTCATGATATCCGGCTCGGGTACATCTATATTAGGCCCCAGATTATTGCAGAGCTGGCGTACCCAACCACGGCAGATGAGCTCCTGCTCTCGCATACTCAGATTGTGGGGATCACAAATCACGCCTCCGGAGCTGCCGCCAAGCGGAATATCAGCCACGGCGCATTTCCACGTCATCCACATAGCCAGTGCCCGAATCGTATCAATGGTCTCCTGCGGATGAAAGCGGATGCCACCTTTCGCCGGCCCTCTTCCGTTGTTATGCATAATTCTGAATCCACGGAAAATTCTTTTGCTTCCATCATCCATATGGATGGGAATACTGCATTGGTATTCTTTCATGGGATGGTACAACAGGTCTCGAGTGGGTCCGTCCAACTCAAGAACGTCTGCAGTCTTATTAAACTGGGTCTGTGCCATCACAAAGGGATTAAATGATGTTTTACTCATGGCTTGTTCCTCTAATCAATAAAATACAAAAGGTGTTTAGCTGTGTAATTATATCAAAAAATGTTCAAGAGTTCTCTAAACATCATGATTTAAATGATATGATCCGATAATCAATGGAGGGTATTGAGTCTTATCCACTTTCTTAAAAATTTGATATAATCAAGTTGAGGTGTTGATTGACATCGGAGGGTGTTATTTTCCCTATTGGGAAAACCAGTGCCCTCAGGATGTACATCTTCATATCATTCGATGAGCGAAAAAGTCTTTGAAAAAACCGGAGATGTCAAGATCTACGGCAAAGGGGCCCTTGGAGGAAAAGGCGCTGGGCTAGTTAAAATCAATGAGAATCCAATTCCTCATTCCCATAGACTAAGGACCCAAATTCTCACAACTACTTATTTTGATAGCTTCGTCAATTCGGGCAATAATCTAGTTGGGGACAAATTTAACATCCTCACCTCAATTTTGGAGGAGTCGGGGGATATCCCCATTAGCGTCCGGTCATCTGCAACAGATGAGGCGGGCATATCTTCCAAAGGGATCGGACCGATCCACGCGGGAGAGAACACGTCTTTTATGCTGCCCAACAATCATCCTGAATTTCCCACACGCCTGAACCAACTGAAACAGGCTATTTATTTTATCTATAAAGATTTTATCGGCAAACAGCCTCCTGGAAGCCAAGAAAAGATGGCCATAGTGATCAATCCCATTCCCGGCATTTTTGACAACACCCTGGCCGGTCCATTCTACTATCCATTCATTTCAGGAGTGGCCAACTCATATTTCCCTTATGCCTTAAAAAACCAGGATCCCAACGAGGGTTTTGCACGTATCGCTTTCGGTCATGGATACGCCACAGTCCTGGACGATTTCCCCGTTATCTCTGTTGTTACGATCAAGAATCCGATCCCATTGAAGTACTTGAGTGTGGGACAGGGGCAACAATATTTCTATGCTTTGGATATGACAAAAAACAAAAGTCTCGTGGGCGATGAACTGGAAACCATGAAAACACTCCATGTCCGGCTTGCCAACTACCATAAAATAAAGAAACTCGGCATTCAAAACAACTTAATCACGATCGAGGAATTGGTCCAAAATAACCATTTTGGCTTCCAGACCGGCTTGAGAGAGATCATGGAAAAAATCTCCACAAGAGTATCATCTCACTTCCAAATAGAATTCGTGTTTAATATCGATTTTCAAAGAAAGGACAAGGAGGTCGGTCGGTTCCATGTTGTCCAGCTCACCCAATTGCCTCCGTTGCGCTTTGAGGCCATCCAAATTCCAGAGCGCGTGAGCCAAACATATTTGTCCATCAGCAGCCTTCAAGGCCACGGCATAAAAAAAGACATCCAACAGGCTCTCGTTGTCTCGCCGTTTATCTATACTAAAAATATGCATGATGAAGTCAGAAAAAAAATTATCGAATTCAACACATTGATGCGTGAACAAAACAAACACTATGTCATGATCGTGCCCGGCCGATTGGGGGGAACTAATAGAGATTGGGGTATTCAGGTGGACTACAGGGATGTCGATCGAGCTGCGGCTATATTTGAATATGGAGTGGACATTGCAGGCCGGTCAGAACCTCTTCCCGAAGACAGCAGTCTGAGCGGGGGTGTCTACGGCAGTCATTTTCTCTATATGCTGCAAGGAGGGTATGACGAAGAACAGAAAAGACTCCAGACTAGGATTTATGGAACGCAGGGGACACATTTTTTGACCAATTTGATCAGTAACAATGTTATCTACGGATATATCGCCCCTACAAAGGACACGATCGATCCCTGGTTATTCAGCGGATCCAAAGAAAGTGATGCTATATCTATTTTGACTTTTCCTAAAAGCGTCACCATCTATGCAGATTCAAAAAAACAGCGCTGCATCGTTGCTGTGTAGAGTGGAAAAAATCCATGCTATCTAAAGATTCGACAATTAAGAAACAGAAGAAGGAGTTTGTGTTCACTCCAAGAATTATCAATCCTGTCAAGACTCAGAATGTTGTCATCTTCTCTGCGGATGAACAAATACGTGAAACGAAAAGTGTGCTCGAAAAAAACATGCCATGGATAAAAGTCGATGTGCTCTATGATCCCATCTCTGTGGGAGGGTACAAATCTGAGGGAGCAACGGTTCTGATATTGGATGATGTGGCCTTGAACCTAGTCCACACGGAGAATATCAAACAAAAAAACGAGAATGTCATCATCGCTCTCCTCTCGGCAAATGAGCTTATCCATTGCGCCCCACCATCCATAGCTTTGGAAAAACATCCATATACATCAAAAGCAGACTTGGTATTCGCTTTCAACAAAACTGACTGTGCTCCAAACAAAGTCATCCAATCCGTCGTGAGATCAGCTGAGGACCTTCTAAACATCACCAAATACTCAAAAGTTAGGCGATTCATTTTTCTCATCGTGGACGATGAGCCCAGATGGTTCTCACAGTTTTTTCCCATCCTCTATGGGATCATCGGGCAGAGAGCTGATGTCATGATTGTACGAACCTATGAGGAATCGCTGAAGTTCATTTTTGGGGTGGAGAAAGAATCCGATATCGATGAAGATCGATACCGATCATTCGGACATGGGGATGATGTTGTTTGCCTCATAACAGACATTTTTTTTCCAAAGGGAAACACCTTTCAGAGTGATGCAGGCAAAGATCTTATCAAGCTTATCCAAAAATATTATTCAAGGATTCCCATCATCATCGCCTCAAAAACAAAGGAGGCTGAAGTATTCAAAGACATAGCTTTTATACTCTCCAAAGGCGATCCTGGAAGCCTCGCAACGCTTCACAAATATATCCGAGATTATACGGGAATCGGAGAGTTCTTGATTCAGGATGAAGGTGGAGATGTGTTTCACAGAATAAAGAACATTAAAGAGATGATCTCAATCTTTGAAGAGGCTGAAAAAAATACTCCGCAGGCACAAAAACTGAGAGAGATCCTGGAGGTCTACGGTCAAAAAGATAACATCTCCACATGGCTGTACATGCACAGTTTCCGGGAGTTGGGTGATAGAATCAGACCCATGCATGCTCAGGGACGACAGATGATCACATTGCTTAAAAGACACCTTCAGAGAGAGGTCTTGCGGATGGCCTCGACCCCATTGATCATCGATAAAGAAAAAGCATGTAATTTAACGGAGCTCTTGTTACTGCTTAAAAATGCCGATCGGAGCAAAATAGAAAGACTATCCGACAACGATGCCTTCTCTTCTTGGCTGGATCGGAAGGGTTACTCCGAGCTTGCCGAGGACTTGCGCCCTATCCATGGCAGCGGTCATGCCCTTATCAAGTCACTCTCTGATACTGTGGAAAAGTGGATCCCTGTTTACGAAAGCAACAAACAAAACAAACCGAAATCCCTTGCATAGGAAATTCCTTAGAAAAAAGAACTTACACCTTTGGAGAGATTTCAGCTTTTTAGTCAAAGTCGCGGAATTATAGCTTGCGCATCCAGATACTTGACATGGTAAATTTAATTCTGATATAAAAAACATTATTTCAATAATCCTATGCCAGCATACAAGGAAAAGAGAGCGATTATGAGGGCAGGAAATCTATTCAAGTAAGGAGTGTATTTATGTCTGCTTATGTATCTGATTTAATGGCTGATGTTAAAGCCAAAAATCCTGGCCAAGTGGAGTTCCTCCAAGCGGTTGAAGAAGTGGTTGAATCCCTGGCCTTAGTCATGGAGCGTCATCCAGAATACCGGAAAGCGAAAATACTCGAACGGATCATCGAGCCCGAACGGGTCATTATGTTTCGTGTTCCCTGGATGGATGACAGTGGAGACGTGCATGTCAACCGCGGATTCCGGATCGAAATGAACAGCGCAATCGGCCCGTATAAAGGGGGATTGCGTTTCCATCCCACGGTGAATCTCGGCATCCTCAAGTTTCTGGCTTTCGAACAGGTTTTCAAGAACAGCTTGACTACTCTTCCCATGGGAGGTGGAAAAGGCGGCTGCGACTTTGATCCGAAAGGCAAGAGTGACAATGAGGTGATGCGGTTCTGTCAAGCCTTTATGAGCGAACTCTTCAGGCATATCGGCCCAGACACAGATGTCCCTGCCGGAGACATCGGAGTCGGCGGACGTGAGATCGGCTTCATGTTCGGTCAGTACAGGAAGTTGCGAAACGAATTCACTGGCGTTTTGACTGGCAAAGGATTGAACTGGGGCGGCTCATTGATTCGGCCAGAAGCTACGGGCTACGGTGCTGTCTATTTTGCCGCTGAGATGCTCGGGACAAGGAACGATACCCTCGAAGGAAAGACCTGCCTAGTATCGGGTAGCGGAAATGTCGCTCAGTACACAGTGGAAAAAGTCAACCAGCTCGGTGGAAAATGCGTCACTCTGTCCGACTCAAGCGGATATATCTATGATCCCGAGGGAATCCATGCAGACAAATTGGTCTACGTCATGGACTTGAAGAATGTTCGCAGGGGAAGAATTGAAGAATACGCCGAAAAGTACAGCGGTGTTACGTACACACCCTTCGATTCTAGTCTGGATCACAATCCTCTCTGGAATCACAAAGCGGACTGTGCGTTCCCCAGTGCCACACAGAACGAGATCAATGCCAAGGACGCACAGAATCTGCTCGATAACGGCGTATACGTCGTATCCGAAGGCGCCAACATGCCCACGACTCCAGATGGTGTCACACTGTTCCTCGATGCCAAGATTCTCTACGGACCGGGAAAAGCAGCGAATGCGGGTGGTGTAGCTGTTTCAGGTCTCGAGATGTCCCAGAACAGCCTTCGGCTAAGTTGGACAAGAGAAGAAGTGGATGATCGACTGCACGGGATCATGAAGAGCATCCATAAAACCTGTGTGGATGCAGCTGATACTTATGGAACCCCCGGCAACTATGTCAATGGTGCCAACATCGGCGGTTTTCTCAAGGTTGCAGATGCTATGTTGGATCAGGGCCTGGTTTAAAATCAGAACACATAAAAAATCAAAGGCCATTTTTCAGATTTGACAAATCTGAAGTGGCAGTTCCACAGTTCGAACGAAAAATCTGAATTTGGTGCAGGGCAGGCAGACACCCTGTCTGCCCTGTTTTTTTTCATAAAAAAGGGTCACCAACGCTAATAGGAAACTTGTAGATTTTTCTCTTGCTATTCCTTGACAGAGTGATAAGGCATCTGCTATAAATCAAAGTCATATTTTAATTTATATTGATAATCATATTTTTATTGACAGACTTTACAAGGAGCAATTATAAGCAGCATATCTTCATAAGAGTCTTTTGCTCTTAAAGAAGAGCATTCCTTTCCTGAAGGCAAAATTGGGAATTTAAAAAATAATATTTATCTTAATTCAACTTTGGAGATCATAATGCTTCATGATCAATCAGAATTCGAAGTCATCATACAAAAACATCCCCAGGAAAAACGATCTCTGATCCCCATCCTCCAAGATTTTCAGGCCGAGTACAATTACCTGCCACCTGTCGCCCTTAACATGACTTCTCAGGCCTTGGATGTTCCCCTGATAGACATCATCTCTGTGGCATCGTTCTATAATGCCTTCAGCATGGAACCCAAGGGTGAACATCAGATTACGGTTTGTGTAGGTACAGCTTGTCACGTTCGGGGCGCTCCAAAGATTCTCAGGGAATTCGAACGAAACCTCAACGTTGAAGTAGGCCACACACGTGAGGACGGCAAATACAGCCTGGATTCCGTCGCTTGTCTTGGATGTTGTGCCATCGGACCCGTAGTCGTGGTCGACGGCGAGTACTACGCCCAGACAAGCATCCGAAAGGCGGGAAAAATCGTGAGGGAACTCGAAAAAAAAGAGAAGATCAATGACTGATATGAAACTGACGTCTTTCGAAGACCTGAAACAAAAAATACAACACGAGTCTTTGACAAGGGCCGAAGAGAAGCACACGATCCTTACCGTTTCCGCCGGGACATGCGGGCGAGCGCGTGGCTCCTTGAAGGTCGTTGAAGAATTAGAGAGAGTGATCCAGGAAAAAAAGCTAAAGGATCGAGTCTCGGTTAAAATCACAGGCTGCCACGGGTTCTGCGAGGCTGAACCCAACATTATCATCCAACCGCAGAATTTGTTCTACCAGAATGTTCAGCCAAAGGATGCAGAGGCCATCATTCAGGAGACTGTTCTCAATGACCAAATTATCGACCGGTTCCTCTACAAGGAACACGACACCGGAGAGTTGAAATCCAGTGGGCCGGATATCGGTTTTTATAAGAAACAGCTGCGGAATGTGCTGGGAGACAACGAGCAAATCGAGCCCACAAAGATCGATGATTATTTTGCCGTGGGTGGCTACAGCGCTCTAGCCAAGGTTCTCGAAGAGAAAACTCCCGAAGAAGTCATCGACGAGATCAAACAGTCGGGACTCCGAGGAAGGGGCGGGGCTGGTTTTCCCACAGGAAACAAATGGGCATTCTCAAGAAAAGCAAAGGGCGATAAAAAGTATATCATCTGCAATGCAGATGAGGGGGACCCGGGCGCCTACATGGACCGCAGCCTGATGGAAGGAAATCCCCATCGAGTTCTAGAAGGCATGATCATCGGAGCCTATGCTATCGGCGCCGACGCGGGTTATATCTATATCCGGGATGAATACCCTGTAGCGCTCAAGCACATCACTATTGCCATCAAAGACGCAGAAGCTTTCGGACTCCTGGGGGAGAATATTCTCGGGTCTGGAATTAACTTTAGAGTCCATATATACAGAGGTGCGGGGGCCTTTGTCTGCGGAGAAGAGACAGCCTTGATCGCCTCCATTGAGGGAGGTGTAGGCGAGCCCCGCCAGCGTCCGCCATTTCCGGCTGTAAAGGGTTTGTGGAAAAAACCAACGAACATTAACAACGTGGAAACCTGGGGCAATGTGCCCATTATTATCAACAAAGGTGCTGATTGGTATGCAAAAATTGGGACCGAGGGCAGCAAGGGAACCAAAATATTTTCTCTGGTGGGGAAGATCAACAACACGGGACTCGTTGAAGTCCCGATGGGAATCACCTTGCGCGAAGTTATCTTCGACATAGGAGGTGGCATTCCTGACGGGAAAGCATTCAAAGCTGTCCAGACTGGTGGGCCTAGCGGAGGATGTCTTCCCAAAGAGAAACTGGATCTCCCTATTGATTACCAGAGCCTCATAAAGGCTGGTTCGATCATGGGCTCTGGCGGTATGATCGTCATGGACGAAAATACCTGTATGGTGGATGTTGCCAAATACTTTTTGAATTTCCTCCGAGATGAAAGCTGCGGCAAATGCATATCCTGCCGCGAAGGCACGCAGCGGTTATGGGAGATCGTTACCAAGATCAGCGAAGGTCATGGAAAAATGGAAGACATCGACCTTCTCGAAGAACTCGCCGTTGCCGTCAAAGACGCCTCGATGTGCGGGCTGGGTCAGACTGCAGCCAATCCAGTGTTATCCACTCTCAGATACTTCCGGAACGAATATGAGGAACACATCCTCAAAAAAAGATGCCCTGCCATGGTCTGCAAGGAAATCGTTTCCGCTCCATGCCAGTCCATCTGTCCGACAGACCAGGAAGCTTCTGTCTATATCGCTTTGATCGCGCAAGAGAGATTCGAAGAAGCTTATCAAGTGATCCGGAAAGATAATCCTCTTCCCTCTGTCTGTGGCCGTGTTTGCGACCATCAGTGCGAATCCGTCTGTCGAACCGGAGAATTCGGTGAACCCATCGCAATCCGGGCTCTTAAGCGATTTGTAATGGATTGGGCAGTTGAGAACGGCAAGGACACCCTGCCCATCCAAACGCGGAAAAGACATAATATTAAAGTGGCAGTCATCGGGTCTGGACCCGCTGGACTGGCTGCCTCCTATACACTGAACATGTTAGGATATGATGTGACCATTTTCGAATCCCAAGCAGTTGCGGGTGGAATGTTAGCCTTAGGAATTCCAGAGCACAGACTCCCAAAGGCAGTTTTGAAGTCGGATATCGAATTCATCCTGAAATCTGGCGTACAATTAAAAACAAACACCACTCTCGGGAAAGATATTACTATCGATAATCTCACCCGCCAAGGATTCAAAGCCGTATTCATCGCCACCGGGGCACATAAATCAATGAAACTTGCCATCCCAGAAGAAACAGAGGAAGGGGTCATTCCGGGTATGGAGCTACTAACCCAGCTCAATCTGGGAAAAGAAGTGCCGCTCGGAGCAAATGTAGGAATCATAGGCGGTGGCAATGCAGCTATCGATGCTGCGCGCGTTGCCATCCGTCATAAAAATACAGAAAAAATCACCATCCTCTATAGACGAACAAGAAAGGAAATGCCCGCATATGATGAGGAAATCGAAGACGCACTAGAGGAAGGAATAGAGATTCAATATCTGGTCGCACCCATTAGATTTCTGACGAATAATGGAAAAATCACTGGAATCGAATGCATAAGGATGGAATTGGGAGAGATGGATGAGAGTGGAAGACGGAGCCCGGTCCCCATAAGCGGCTCTGAGTTCTCACTGGAATTTGACACCATCATTCCTGCTATCGGTGAGAGCCCTGACACTTCTTTCATCCATGAAAATGACGATATTAAACTTTCCAAATGGGATACAATCATTGCTGATGAAGAGACCGGCGCGACTGGCCGGAAAAACGTCTACGCAGGAGGAGATGTTGTCACCGGACCGAGCAGTGTTGTAAAAGCTATAGGAGCGGGAAAAAGAGCCGCGGAGTCCATTGATAATTACCTGCAGGGCAAACCCATAGCTAGAGAGTACAAGCTCTCCAGACCATCTGTCTACATCACTCCTGTTCAACTGACAGAGGAAGAAATCGAAAACGCGCAAAGGTCCGAAATTCACCGGCTCCCTCCCGCGGAACGTCAAAAGAACTTTAAAGAAGTGGCATTAACATTGACAAAGGAAATGGCCGTGAAAGAAGCCCGAAGATGCGTAAGGTGTGAACTGGAAACCGAGGACGGTATAAACGCTTTAGGACAAAACAAATGATAAACATGAATATCAATAATTTAGAAGTACAGGTCGAGGAAGGATGGACCATCCGTGATGCCTGTGAATTTTATGGCCTCGAAATTCCGACTCTCTGCTACAATCCCGGCCTGAGCAACTACGGCGGTTGCCGTCTGTGCTTAGTCGAGGTGGGGAAAGCCCCTAATACCAAGCTTGTCAGCTCCTGCACCTATCCCTGCGAGGAAGGACTTAATGTCCACACAGACACTAAAAGAGTCATCAAAGCTCGGAAGATGATGATCGAGCTGATGCTATCAGTAGCTCCCGGCTCCAAGGTGATTCAGGATTTGGCGTCCAAATTCGGGGTCACACAGATGCGTTTCGACGTCCGCAACGAGGAATGTATCATGTGCGGACTGTGTGTCCGGATGTGCGCCGAACAGATGGACGGAAGGGCCATCGGATTTCAGAACCGTGGTTACAAACGTAAGATCTCGACACCTTTTGATGCCAAATCCAGTGTCTGTCGAGAGTGTGGCGGCTGCATGTATATCTGCCCTGCATGTCAGGCCAGATGTGAAGGGCCTAACGCCGAGAATCCAGTCTGCAACGCCTGTCTGCAGATGGAACCCACTTGTGTGGATGTCTACGGTGAAGCAACCTGCTGGATGTATGATGCAGGCCGGTGTGGCACTTGCGTCAGGCCATCCGAGGAAGAATCCGAAACACAGGAAGCAGGCTCTAAATAGAACAATGAAAGTAAGTAAGTTTTGTGGTCTTACTTATTTATACATAAAACCAAATGAGTCCATAAGGAGGTTATTTTAATGTCTTATACAAAACTCAACAGAAGTGCCGCCACTCTAACCAAGAACAGAACAGAGGGTTCAGTCAGCCCTCTCAGCGGAATGTGTGTGACATGCGTTGATGGTTGTATCGGGATGTGTGAGATCGGAAAATCTGCCTATCGGGGTCCTGAGGTTCTCTATCCTCAGCCCTTCGGAATTATAACCGCCGGATCTGAAAAGGAATATCCTGTCGATCTTTCTCATTTCACTATCCTAGGAACGGCTGCGGGTGCTTACGGCGTCGCTGCAGACTCCGATATTGCCACCTTCGAAAAGGTAAATGTGGAAACTGCTATCGGCATCGACAAAAGTATCAAGCTGAAGCTTCCCTTTATCATCCCTGGAATGGGGTCGACCAATGTGGCCAAGCAGAATTGGGAAGGATTGGCTATTGGAGCCGCAATTTCAGGCGTAATCTCCACAATCGGTGAAAATGTTTGTGCTATGGATGATGAATCTGAAATCAAAAATGGACGAATCGTCCGTTCTCCCGACATGGAAAGACGTGTCAAGCTCTTTCAAAACTGGCAGGATGGATATGGGACTGTTGTTGTCCAGGCTAATGTAGAAGACACACGATTGGGCGTGCAGGAGTATGTCATCGAAAAGCTGGGAGTCGAAGCCGTTGAGTTAAAGTGGGGACAAGGCGCCAAGGATATCGGTGGAGAGGTCAAGATCAAGAACCTCAAAAAAGCTCAAGAGCTCTACAAGCGCGGTTATATCGTGCTCCCTAACCCCGAAGATCCCGACGTCATCAGGGCCTTCGAAAAAGGCAGTTTTAAAGAATTCGAAAGACACTCCAGGCTGGGTATGGTCGAGGAAGAAACATTCATGGCCAGAGTTGAAGAACTCAGGAAAGCCGGAGCCAAGTATGTCTTCTTAAAAACAGGCGCTTATAGGCCCGCCGACCTTGCCCGTGCGGTCAAGTATGCCTCAAAGGCCAAGCTCGACCTGCTCACAGTTGATGGAGCCGGCGGTGGAACGGGAATGAGCCCATGGCGGATGATGAACGAATGGGGGATCCCGAGTGTCGAATTGTGGTCTCTGTTGTACCAGTATCTCCGTAAACTTGACGAAAAAGGTGAGTTTATCCCTGATGTGTGCGCAGCCGGTGGAATAACCTTCGAAGACCAGATCTACAAGGCTCTGGCTCTGGGAGCACCCTATTTCAAGGCAGTAGGCATGGCTCGGTCTCCTCTTGCAGCTGCCATGGTCGGGAAAACCATCGGGAAGAGAATCAAAGAGGATCAAATTCCTGTGTATGTCGAGCGCTTTGGCAACAAGGTCGAAGAGATCTTTGTCACAGCTTCCGAGTTGAAAAACAAGTATGGAGAAAAATTTGACGATATTCCGACAGGTGCTCTCGGTGTGCACGGATATTTCACTCGATTGAATCAAGGTCTGCGGCAGCTTATGGCTGGAAACAGAAAGTTTAGCTTGGAATATATCCAGCGTGACGACATCGCCTCTTTGACAAGGGATGTAAAAAACGTCAGTGGAATCCCTTACGTGACAGACGTTGATAAAGAAGAAGTGGAGGCTATCCTCAATAGCTGATCGAATCCAATTGACAAATCATTGTAGGCTGATCTATACAGACTCAGTGTTATAAAGAGCGGGTTAGATTTCCGCTCATACCGGTTATCTGGCCCGCTTTTTTATTTGCAGAATTTAAGCTTTTTCGAAGAGGTAGTTTAACTGCCGGTTGGGGAGTGTATTCGCCACAGTTTTCATTGCCATACCCAATTCGAGCTCTGCCTCTGGGAAATCCCCGGCGATCCTGCCGAAGACCTTGTAGTCTCCGTAATTCAAAACAGCAATGTAATACGGGAGGTCGTCCTCGAATCCTGTGGGCGCATACTTCAATTTGCTGTACGTGATGAGCTTACCCGTTCCCACAACTTCGAACCATTCCACATTGCTGGTAAGACACTTATAGCATTGAGCTCTAGGAGGGAAAAACATCAAGCCGCAATCCAAACAGCGTGTACCCATCACCTTCCCTTCTTCCAGGTATGTGATGAAGTCATTGACTTTTGTGACAGAGGTATAGCTCTTTGTTCCGAACTTATTGAAGCGGTCATCGATCTCTTTTTTCTTTTTCTCACTCATTGGTTTACCTCCCCAGGATTGTGACAACACCATATAGGCCCACGCCGCCGATGTTGTGGACCAGGCCGATCTCTGGATCTTTGACCTGCATCTCCCCTGCCTCACCCCTGAGCTCCTGGACGATCGTCCGGATCTGCGATCCTCCTGTGGCGCCGATCGGATGGCCCTTGGAGAGCAAACCGCCGTCCACGTTGACAGGGATACTGCCCTCTTTGTATGTTTTTTTACTTCTTATCAATTCTTTGCCTTCACCGGGTTCTGCAAAACCGAGGTCCTCGTAAGCCAAGATCTCTGATATCGTGAAACAATCATGCACTTCAGCCACATCGATATCTTTGGGCGTCACGCCTGCCATTTTGTAAGCCTGTTCTGATGCTTGCTGTGCCACAGCCAATCCTGTGAACTGGTCTCTTCCGGACATGTTGACACTGGCTGAAGCCGCTCCTAATCCCAAGATCCACACGGGTTTTTGGCCCAGGGCTTTGGCTTTTTCTTCGCTTGCCACGACCAGACAGGAGCTCCCATCCGCGTTGGCACAACAATCACCCACACGCAATGGGCTGGAGACAGGTCCTGACATGAAATGTTCCGGATCCGTGAACATTTCTGCACCAACGGGTTTGCGGTACAGCGCTTTGTCATTTAACTGCCCATATGTGGCGGATTTCACACGCACGAACGCGAGATCTTCAGGTGTAGTCCCGTACTTTTCCATGTGGGCCTGGGCGAACATGGCGTAATAGGCGGGCATCATCGTGCCAAAGGGGCTTTCCCACTGAATGTCCGCTCCCCGGCCCATCCTTTCCTGGGATTCGGCCGAAGAGATCTCAGACATTTTCTGGAAACCCACAACGGCCACGATATCATGAAGACCAGACTTGACCATGGAATAGGCCATCCGCAATCCCATACTAGTCGAAGAGCACAGGCTTTCCAGATAGAATGTGGGCTGGGGGATGAGCCCGAGATATTCGGCTAACACGCCCGAGGGCGAACGCTGTTTGTCGTACTCCGGTGCAGAACAGATTATGGATGCATCGATATCAGTAACAGTGATCTGCGCATCCTGCATAGCCTCCTTGAATCCCTCAAAGGCCAATTCCCGGATCGAACCAGGGTATCCTCTGACAAATCTGCTCTGTCCTACTCCGATGATTCCTACTTTGCTCATACGCTCTCTCCTTATGCCTTGGATTCACTTTACTTCGTGTTTTCTCTTTTTATTTTATTTATTTGATAATCCGGTCAGCTCGGGGAGCTGGCCCTACATGAAAATTGGAGACTGGCTCCAATTTTCTGTAAGAAAAGAGGTGCCTGTACCCATTTTATCCCGGTCCGTTTGGGGAACGGACCCACCATTTTTTTATTAGATGTATTGCCCTCCATCGACTTTGATGACTTCACCAGTGATGTGTTTGGCTTTTTCTGTACAGAGGAAGGTCACCAAATAAGCCACATCTTCAGGTGTTCCTAAAGCATCAAAAACAGTTTCCGCTTTTGACCTCTGTTTAAAATCCTCAGGCATGCTGCCGACCATGTCCGTTTCTATCAGCCCAGGAGCCACAGCATTGACGTTCACTCTAGATCTTCCAAGTTCTTTTGCAATAGTTTTTGTCAAGCCGATAGCTCCGGCTTTAGCAGCAGCATAATTGGACTGGCCGAATCTGCCTCTCATGGCGTTAATAGACGTTACATTCACAATTTTCCCTGATTTTTGCTCCTTAAAAATGGGAGAGACAGCCCGGATAAAATTGAAATTCCCCTTCAAATCAACATTGATGACTGCATCCCACTGCTCTTCGGTCATCTTCCAGATGACACCATCCCAATTCATACCCGCGTTGTTCACGAGGATATCCAAGTGACCGAATTCACCGACAATATCGTTCACCAGTGTCTGAACCGCATCAAACTCCGAGACATCCACTTTATAAGCCACAGCCTTACGGCCCATTCCTTTAATCTCTTCGGCAATAGCCTTGGCCTCATCGCCATGTTTACGGTATGTCAAAGCCACATCCGCTCCATTCTTGGCCAAATCCAGGCAAATCGCTGTCCCGATGCCTATACTTCCACCGGTAACCAGTGCAACCTTTCCATCGAGATCCATCTTTTCCTCCTCGCTTGTTTATCTCGTTGTATGCGTTTGTTTTTTTGTTATGATTAGCCTGGATTATTCACGAGCTGAGGTTGCTGCAGCGGCGAGGAAGTGGCCCATGAAGCTGTAGTGAACTACCGCGAATGGGCTACAACGATGCCGATGTGGTAAGATCAGCTCGCCCGAAGGGTAAAAAATGTCGATTATAATAATGAGGGCTATGAAAAAAGAATTGTCAGATTGGTTTGCTGGAAGAGTAAAGCAAATTATTGAAATTGCTTCAGTTGTAATAAGTATCGACATTTTTTATTAATAATTCAGGTTAGTTTCGTTAGTCGTATAATGTTTGCGCTCTGTTATTCTTCTGCGGGCTTGGGAAGCACGGCTTCCATAAAAGCATCGTCAACAGTTTTGCCCTCAGCGATTATCTGTCTGTATTTCACGAAATCGATGACGTCTTTGCCCGTCACTTTTTTCATGTTAAAGGCGTTGAACCCCAGGAAGCCCTCACTGGTCATGTTGACTGCCAGCCAATGGCGGTTGTAGTTCTTCGCCATATCCCAGAAGAATTTTTTCTTCGCGCGTACACTGTCTAAAGATTTTATAAGACAACCGGGGAACAGGTTAGTGAACTTCCAGACGACCTCATGAACGGCTTTGTCCAAGAGCTCAAAATCTATTTTTGCGTTTTTAAGGAATTCTCTCGCCTTTTTCCCCTCTTCGCCTCTGACAAACTCGCCATAGACGATCTCACCATCATCGATGTACTTATCAATGATCACAGCGGGATTCCGGATGAACTTGTCCTCCTCTTTTATAACCGGCGCCACCTTTGTGACCAAACCCAGCCTCTTCATCTTGTAGGCGCTCCACAACTCGCAGGAGACGCAATTCCAGATAGCATCCTCGATGCTCAAAAACCAGGGGAGGAAATCCGAGGATCCCCCATCCGGAGCCGACCCATGCCGCGGCCCTGCCTGGCCGAAAATGGCCGTGTCTGCGGATATGGCAATGTCACAGGCCATACCAATCTCCTGCCCGCCGGCCACCCTCATGCCATTCACCCGGCAGATCGTCGGTTTCTTACACATCAGAATGGAATCCACCATGCCGTTAAAGAGGTCCATGTATTCGCCGTACTCATTGGGCCTCCCGGAATAGTATTCGGCATACTCCTTGGTGTTCCCGCCCGTGCAAAAAGCCCGGTCTCCCGCAGCCGTAAACACAACGGCCACGACACTCCTGTCTAAAGATGCATTCTGGAAACCGGCAATCACACCCTTCACCATCTCTGTGGTGTAAGAATTGAACTGGGCCGGATTATTGAGGGTGATCCAGGCGGCATAAAGGCCTTCAATGGCATTGCCTTTCGCATCAAGGATCGGCTTTTTCTCATACATTGTGCAGGGTGGTTCTGTGCCCCAAAAATCGTCACTCCATAACAAATGATTTTTGATCTCGTTATCTTTTTTCAGCCAGTCTAAGCCCATAGCTCCTCCTATCAATAAAAATTAAAACTCCAGGATACAGTATTCATAAACTTAATGCAATTGCTCTGAGAGAATTAATGTCATACAGAATAATTTAGACATTTCTCTTCAATCACTTCGAATAATCAGCCGGGCGTCAGTTTTTTTAGCTTTTGGCTCAGGGCTTCTTTAAACTCTGATTCCACTTTTTTCGCCTTGGCCCGCATGATCCTATCACCGAACATGGCCAGTTTCCCGACGATGTTTGCTTTGCAGGAGTAGGCGATCTCCACTTCACCGCCCTCCTTTTCCTCCAGGTCAATACTGGTCCTCTGCATGAAACGCCCGGCTTTGCCGATGTCCTCCCCTTCCCCTTCCATCTCCACGTGTGAGGGAGGTTGGACATTTACAAGATTGTTCTTGAATTTGAACCGCACGGCGATCGGCCCCACTTTCTGCTTGACCACACAGTCATAAGTGTTTGCATCGATGATTTCGATCTTCTCAGCTCCCGGAATACACTCAAGCAGAGTCTCCGGCTCCATCAACGTATCCCACAACTTCTGTATGGGTGCTTTTACGGCAAATTTTCCCTCAATTATCACTTTTTCCTCCGTTAATCCACCTTCTCTGCTTCTTTTTCGAGCAGGTCAGCCAGGGTTTTATAGCCTTTGTTTCCCGGTTCCATGGTTTGGATGAGTAAGAGTTCAATAAAATTGTGTCCTTTGGAATTCACCCAATCCTTGTGGGATTGATCTCCGGTTCCAAATATGTGGCGCGCCAGATCTAAAGTATCGGGCCAAACCTTCTCGCAAGTTGGACATTTATACGGCACTGCCTTTCTCCTTTTTATCTTTTTCTCTGAGGGCGTTGAGCACTTTTTCCGGCGTGATGGGCAGTTCCTTGATACTGACACCCGTCGCTTGGAACACAGCATTCCCCAATGCTCCTGCCGTGGGATTCGTAAGTCCTTCCCCTGCTTCTTTAGCTCCAAAGGGACCTTCCTGCTCGTAAGTCTCTACTTCCATCACAGTTGTTTCCGGCATTTCCGTTGTCCTGAGGATCTTATAATCGACAAGGTTCGGATTCAGGATCTTTCCTTCGTCCATAGGAAGATCTTCGGTAAATCCGTACCCTGCGGCCATAGCAATGGCACCTTCGAGCTGGCCTTGGACACCGAGTGGATTGATGACCTGTCCACAATCATGTGCGGTCACACAGTTTTTCAGTGTGACCTTTCCCGTATCCGGATCCACACCGGCTTCCACGGCCTGCACGCCGAAGCTGTATGCAGGAGAGATCATGCCTTTCCCGTGCGGAGTGTAATGACCCCTGGCCACGATGGGCTGACCCTCTTTGCCACGGATGACCTCCTTGACCACATCAAAATAGGATAAACCCCGCTCGGGACGTGCGATCAAGTGGATCCATCGGTCTTTGACATCCAGGTCATAGACGATGTTCGGCGACATCTTGGCCGCCGCATACTCGAGGATCTGCCTCTTGGCATCCGTAGCAGCCATCTTGACAGCGTTTCCCTGCATCAGAGTCTCACGACTGCCCCATGCACCCAGGTCTACAGGACATTTATCTGTGTCACCCATGTGGAGCCGGATATCCTCGACTTGAACACCCAGCTCTTCAGCACAGATCATGGACATTGTGGTGTTGGACCCCTGCCCCATGTCCTGGGATCCGATAAAGAGGTCCACTTTTCCGTCCACGTTTACCTGGATAACAGCTGAGGAAAACGCATAAGGGGTGTTGAACCAGTTGAAGATCCCGCCCGACATAAATCCATAGGCAGCAATGCCTATACCATGATGGGGAGGCAGTTTCCCTCTGTCTTTGATCCACTCCTCCACCCTGTCGAGGCATTCACTGAGGCCACAGCTCTGGATGGTGGCCTGTGCGGGAACCTCATAGCCCGCATACATTGCATTCTTGCGGCGGATATCGATCCGGTCGACACCAAGCTCCGCCGCAATCAAATCGATCTGTGTTTCTGCAGTGAAAGTTGCCTGAGGCGCCCCAAAACCCCGCATGGCCGAAGTGGGAGCTGTGTTGGTGTAAACCCTGTATCCATCGAATCTGTAGCTTGGCCAAACGTAGGGAAAAGATTGAAAAAAACCTGTCAGATAAAGGGCGGTGGCTCCCATGGCTGTGTAGGCGCCGCCTTCAGTGAAAACTCTGCATTCTTTTGCCAAAAAGGTCCCATCCTTTTTCACACCGCTTCGCAAATAATAGAACATGGGCGTGCGGCGTTTTGTGGCCATGAATTCCTCTTCGCGGCTGAGCACGATCTTGACCGGTTTACAGAGTTTCATGGAGAGGACCGCACTGCAGAACTGTGCGGAATCCAGCTCAAACTTGCTGCCGAAACCGCCTCCTGTGTATCGGGAGATCACCCGGATATCATTCTCCTTGAGTCCCAACACATCAGATAATAAGACTTTGATGTAGTAGTGGGATTGTGAGGAGGTATATACGGTGAGCTTCCCATCAGGTGAGTAGTCGGCCACAGCACAGTGTGTCTCCATGCAGACATGAGCCTGGGTGGAACACCGAAACCAATCTTCACGGACATAATCCGCTTCTTTGAACGCCTCATCCACTTCGCCCCATTCGATGTGCCGTGTTACATTGATGTTGCGTTCGGCATTCTCATGGAGCAGAGGGACACCCTCTTTTATGGCTTCAAGCGGCTCGAAGACGGCTGGTAGAGTCTCGTACTCCACTTCTATGAGATCGAGGGCCTCCTCTGCCGTATCTTCATCGACAGCAGCGACCGCTGCCACAGGCTCACCGATGTAGCGGACCTTGTCCCTGGCAAGGATCTCTTCATCACAGAGCTCTCTATAACGACGCCAGATCCCCTGTTTCACTCCCAGGGTGTCCTTGCCCGTGACTACAGCCTTCACGCCTGTTAGAGCCTCAGCTTGGCTTGTGTCGATGTTGAGGATTTTGGCATGGGGGTAAGGGCTTCTCAAGATCTTTCCATGAAGCATGTGGGGGAGATTGACATCAAATGTATATACAGCCCTTCCCGTAACCTTGGCAATTCCATCGACGTTGTGGATCGGGGTGTTTATGACATTAAATTTTGTCATTTGCTGCCCTCCTCATACTTGCCATCAGAAACGGCTTTAATGGCCCGGATAATACTGTTGTATCCCGTACATCGACAGAGATTGCCATGAATGCCTTCTTTGATCTGCTTGATGCTCGGCTCTGGATTTTCATCAAGCAAAGCCGTTGCCGAGAGCAGCATCCCCGACGTACAAAATCCACACTGATAGGCACCGTGATCGAGGAAGGATTTTTGTATCGGCGTAAGTTCCGCGCCATCCGCCAAATCCTCTACAGTCCTCACTTCAGTACCATCTGCCTGTATAGCTAAGATGGAACAAGACTTAACCGTTCTTCCGTTAAGGATCACTGTGCAGACATGGCAGGCGCCGGTGTTACAGCCTCTTTTTGTACCCGTAAGGCCCAGTTCATCCCGCAAAATCTCAACGAGCAGCTTCTTGGGCTTTATGTACAGCTCATGATATTCGCCGTTAACGGTTATTCGCAACAATTGCTTTTCCATAACCGGCATCCTCCTTATTTCGCCAGAGTTTTAACTTCTTCCCAGGCCTTCTTCACCATCTTTTTGGTCAGAGTTCCCACCAGGTATCGCCTATATTCTTCGCTGGCATGGATGTCTGCGACCGGGTCCGCCTCCTCAGATGCCTTTTCAGCGACTTTCTCGAGCAGGCCTTTGCTGATCTTCTCCCCGATCAACATTTTTTCGGCATCCCTGGCCCTCATAGGCGCTGGTGCAGCAGCTCCCAAGACGATCCGTGCATCCTTGCAACCGAGCCCATCGTCTTTAAGCGAGATCGCCGCTGCGACGGATACGATCCCCTGGTCGTTTTTGACGATGTTGAACTTTTCATAAGCCACAGCCGTACGGATAGGAATAGGGGGTAACTGGACTTCGCAAAGAAGCTCTCCCTCTTCAAGCGCTGTCTCAAAATAATCGATGAAGAACTCGTCAAGAGGAAGAGTTCGTGTTTTCTGCTTGCTCGCTAATTTGACTGATCCATTCAAAGCCATAAATACTGGCCCTGGGTCTCCTGCAGGATCACCGTGGCAGAGGTTTCCTCCGATCGTGCCCCAGTTGCGCGTCTGTATGGACGCAAGGTTCTCTTCCATGTCAACAAGAACAGGGTATTTCTCTTTGATGAGTGACGACAACTCGATGGTTCGGTGATTGGTTGTGGCTCCAATCCTAAGCCCGTCTTTTTTGTCAAACAGGATATAGTTGAGCTCTTCCACATTCTTGATATCGATAAGATACTCTGGAGCAACTAAGCCCTGGCGCATCAGGATGAGCAGGGATTGGCCTCCACAAATAATCTTATAGTCTTCTTTGTGTTGATCAATGAGATCGAGTGCCTCCCCGGCAGTATGGGCTTTTTTATAGATAAAGTCCCGAATCATTTGTCCTTCCTTTCGGGATAGTCATTAAAAGAAAGCCATGTCGGGCTGGGCTTGAGCGGGGGTGGTATTGGCAATCGATATTGATCTGTGACTTTTTTTGTGTCCTTGGCTGGCAGATTAAGCTTGTTTTCAAGAGGCTTGTTTGTTTTATCTTCCAAATGGCCCCTGTATTTTTTTGCGAAGCAGAGATAATAATGACGCCCTCTGTACTGCGGACATTCCCGGCACAACTCCCCAGAGAATGGACAGAGCATCTTTGTTTTAGCCATTTCTCATCCTCCCCAGAAGGTAAAAATGCGCATACACACAAATATACCTGAAATTTCAGTAACCATTAATGATTAGCACATTAATCAGAATCAAAAATTTTGTCAAGGTTTCTCCATTTTAGATGTAGGGATCGTTTCCCAAACGGTCCGTTCGGGGAACGGACCCTACATAGAAAGAAATCATGCCCCTCCAGCCCTTCTCACGGTTTTGAAGATGTTTCCTTTACCTTTTTAAATCCTCCTGCAGTTTTATCTTTCGTTTATCCAAAACAGCAACCAGAAAAAACGTCACCAGGCTCACGATCCAGCAGAAATATATGGGATGAGGGAGATTTATGCTCTGGAAAAAGGATGGGATCTGCGGGAAGATCAACCAAAGGGCCAGAGCGATCATGGCAACGAGCAGCGTCCATGTGGCATGGGAACGCCTGCATATGCCGGGCCAGAACAGGGTCATCAGAGTGACCAGAGTGTAGGCTGTCGTCAGGGTCAACCCGATAAGCAATGTACGAACGATCCCAGAAACTGAAACCGCAAGGATGTAGGTGAAAACGCTCAGGATCAAAACCGACACACGCGAAAAAATCCTCTCGCGTTTTTCCCCGAGGTCTGGCGCCAAGAATCTCTTGATAATATCACCGACCACAAGAGTGGCGCTTCCAACGAGGAGGGCGGATGCCGTGGAGACATCTGCTGCCCATAATCCTGCCAATACGAGACCGGCAACAAAAGGACTCAGACTCAGAACCGTCCGGGGTAATGCTTCGGTGGGGATAATCCCGGGTTGAAGCACTGCTGCTGCCATGCCGATTATGGCACTGATAAATCCTATGGGGAGGATCAACAGACCACCAAGAAGAAAGCCTTTTTTTGCGGAGAGGGAATCTTTGGCGGCAAAGCTGATCTGGGCAACGGACTGGACGGAAAAGGTCATGGTGCACATGACAAGAAACCAGGCCGCTACAAGGCTCCAACCTATCGCGCCCATGTCAAAACCCGGATGGCCGCTGGGGAGTTTCGCTAGGAGCTCATCGAATCCTCCCACCTTGTCCACAGCCAGGATCGCACCCAGAAGAACACCTACATAGATCAAGATCACATTGATGATGTTCGTGATTCCGGCGGCCCAAAATCCACCGATCAGAGTGATCCCTACAAAAACCACAGCGGTGACAAGCATCCCCGATTGGAACGTGAACACATCAGGAAGCAACGACGAGAGTATGGCCCCACCCGCCACATATTGGAGAGAGGTGATGACGATTTGCAGGAGGAGCTGTCCGATGACACCCACAACACGGCCGGACACACTGTAATGTCTTTCAAAGAATTCCGGAATGGTGGTGATCTCGAGCGCCCGGTAGCGACGGGCCGCGATAAGCCCTACAAGCACAGCACCGGCCGCCCAGGCTGCATTGTACCATCCTGCTGCGATCCCTGAGCCGTAGGCTCGCTCAGCCACGCCTATGGTCGAGGCTCCACCGATAGCCAAACCCGTAAGGAGCGGAGCGACGACCCAAAACGGGAGGCCACGTCCGGCCAAAAGATAGCCGATCATCCCCCCTTTGCTCAGGTGCCGGGTCATCCACGTGATGACGAAGAGGAGGACGATATAAAGAACAACGATGAGGAAAGGGATCCGATTCATCAGGGATTGTGCTTTATACGGGCATCAACAACGGCAGCACCTTTCCCCTTGGGGAACACAAGAACAGGATTCAGATCCATCTCATCGAGTTGGGGAAAATCCGTGCCGAGCTCGGAGAGCCGGAGTAAGATATCGACAACAGCATTGATATCCACGGGTTTTTCTCCTCGTGTCCCTTCCAGTATGGGATACCCTTTGATGGACTGGATCATCTCCACGGCATCTTCCTTTGATAGAGGGGCCAGCCGGAACTGGACATCCTTGAGCACTTCGACGAATACTCCACCCAATCCGAACAAAACAGTGGGTGCAAGACCCAAGTTTCCCTTGGAACCCAAGATCACTTCTTTCCCGCCTGCCAGGTGTTCCTGAAGAACAAAGCTGGGTTTGTGTTTGACAAATTTCTTGGCCATCTTTTTATAGGCAGACAGGAGTGCCGATTCGTCATTAATTCCAAGGGCCACGCCACCCACATCCGATTTGTGAACGATGCTCTCGGCATCCACCTTCAAGACCAACGGATATCCAACCTTTTTTGCTACTTCCATCAGGTCTTTTTCGTTGTTAGCTTTCACGGTTTTGGCAGCCGGAATTCCATAAGCATCCAAGATATTATAGACATCCTTCTGAGAGAGGAAAAACTCCTTTTTATGTTTACTCAGGATGTCTTTGACCTTCTTTTTTTGCTTTCTGAACTCTAGGAACTCGGGAGCAGATCTCTTCAGGATCTGTCCATACTGGGTCATGGAGGCAAGAGCTCTGGCTGCAGTTTCGGCAAAGTCATAGACGGGAACGCCACTGGCTCTGATCAGCCGGATGACTTCCTGCCATTTTTCTATAGTCATCACTTGGCAGACGATGGGTTTCTTCGCAGATTTTCCAAGCTCCCCGATCTTCCGGGCGATCCCCTCACAATCCACAAAGGGAGCAGTCACAAAAACAAGGAGAACAGAATCGATATTGGGGTCTTTGAGCAGAGTTTCAACCGTCCCACCGTACTGCTCGGGTCCGGCAGTGGCCACCACATCCACAGGGTTGGAGACAATGGCCTCCTGAAAGACGAGCTTTTTCAGGGTTGTTTTTGTTTTTGCGCTCAGTTTGGCCAGCTTCAACCCAGAAGAAATGCATTCATCCACAGCAATGATCGCTGGGCCACCGGTATTGGTCACGATCACAACTCTGTCTCCGGGTGGAACCGGCTGGTTCGCAAAGGCCACAGCTGTATCGATCATGTCCTGCTGGGAGTGGAAACGGAGAACTCCCGCCTTTTTAAAGATCACTTCGGTGAGGGTATCCTGTTCCATCAAAGATCCCGTATGAGAGGCCACAGCTACGGCCCCTTCCGATGTCTTTCCGGTTTTTAGAGCAAGAATGGGCTTCTTTGGAGTCACCCGGCTGGCAACTTCAAGAAAACCCGCGGGGTCCTTCAAGGTTTCGATGTGGGCCATGATGACACGTGTGTCTTCATCCTGGCCGTAATAATCGATGATCTCGTTCATGCTCACATCGGCTTCGTTCCCAAAACTCGCATACATCCGGATGCCTTTCCCTATGCGGTAGAGATGCAATTTGAGAGTCTCGCCCACGCCGCCGCTTTGGGCAACGATAGAGATATTGCCGGGGAACATGGGCACAAAGGTGAAATTGGCATACACGGAGACTTTGGGGTCGGAATTCTGGATTCCCTGGGAATTCGGCCCATAGATGCGCATCCCGTATTTGTGGGCGATCTCTACGATTTGCCGCTCCAGCTGCAATCCTTCTTCGCCCACTTCCTTAAAGCCGGCCGTGTGGACGATGGCAAATTTTACACCTTTTTTCCCGCATTCTTCGAGAACATAGGGGACGATGGTGTTCTTGATGGAAATGTTCACTAGGTCGACTTCATCAGGGATGTCGCTGATCGAGGCATAAGCTCTAAAGCTTTTAATGGACTTAGACTTCGGGTTGATGGGGTAGATTGGACCCTTGAAATTGTGGTCCACCAAATTTTGCATCACAATATGGCCGATGCTGAATGGATTATTCGAGGCTCCGACTATGGCCACCGACTTGGGTTTAAACAGCGCATCAAGCATTTTGACCTCCTTTTGTTTCTCGGGCATAAAGAGCTGCCCCAAAAGCGCCTGTCAATTGGGGAAGCGGCGGAACAAATATATCTTTTCCGATCCTCTCTGCAAACATCTGAACAAGATAGGAATTATGAGCCACCACCCCCCCACTCATCACGACGTTCCCCTCCAGGGGATCCATCTCCATAGCTCTCTTTATAACGGAAGTGAATACACCCTTAACGATATCCTCCACAGGGACGTTTTCCCTGATCTTCGTCAGGATTTCAGTCGCGGAAAACACAGTGCAGTAGCTACCAATTTCGATATCGTTTTGGGCTTTCTCTGCAAGTCCGTTGAGTTTTTCCAATCGGATCTTTAAACGATTGGCCATCTCCTCAAGAAAAGCGCCTGTTCCTGCAGCGCATTTGCGATTCATCATGAAACCGGTTCTCTTTCCGGAATCGTTGATTTTAATGATCTTGCTGTCCTGGCCGCCGATATCGATGAGTGTATGGGCCTTAGGATAAAAAAAATAGCTGCCCCAGGCATGACAGCTGATCTCCGTCTTCGTTGAGTTGGCAAAGGGCACATTTCGTCTTCCATAGCCAGTGCTCACCACTAAACACTTATCTGAAGAAACCCCTTTGGTCTTTTCCAGGGATTTTTCGAACGCTTCCCCGGCAGCCCCTTCAAAATCCGCACCGGAGTCGGTAACGGCATAACCGAGGACCTCTGCCTCTGCATCTAGAATGATGGCTTTGGTCGTGGACGCCCCCACGTCAATGCCGACGAACAAACGTTTACTCATTTTTATAAAAAACCAAAGCTCCAAATTGTTCAGATCTCAGTAAGTAAACTCAAAATCTATTCTATCAATCTGGACTTTGGTACTCCAAAATTATCGCTATTTCGATTCGATTTGTTCGATAAAAGCCTCAATATTGGTTTTCGCCTGCTCCTCGGAATAACAGCGTAGATCGTTCAGGTCGCCGTTGATAGTCAGCGTGGGCACGTACAGATTCTTCTCGAGCCGCTGGGGCATTCCGTAGCGGTTGTTAGAATTGGCAGGGCATGTTTTTGCGTCATGGAAGAGAATCCCATTGATATCATATTTTTGGACCATGTCCTCGATGTATTTTTCCTTGAAGTTCTCATCCCGAACGATAAATATCTCTGTGTACGCACGGGCCATGCTCATGAAGGGGTCCTTGGGGTCGAAAGAATCGAATATCCAGCTGTTGCAGTACGTGGATGCGATGACAGCCGTCTTGAGCTCGATAAAAAACTCCGCCAAGCTCCGCAGCTTGCCCCAGATGGGCATGCCCTCCCAATAGATGCGGAATTTTTCATCCTCAACAGCGCCATCTTTATTAGCCACTCTCTCTTCCAACTCTTTGAGGAGCACTTTGTAGTACTCAACTGCTGTCTCGGTGCCCCTGAGAACCACAGCAGGCCCCATGTGAATCGTCTCGTCAAAGAAACTGATCGGCGCGGGCTTAGCCATGTTTGTCTCCAGGACCTTTTTCCACAGTAAAGTGCAGTCGTAGGAAAGACCCAGGTGGTGGCGGAACTTATCGATGTTAAATGTATTCCCCGAGATTTCTTCCAGCGTGGGGATCAATCCTTTAATCTGTATCTCAATGCTTAAGAGGGAGTCATCGGTGATCCTACTGATATTCCGATAGGTGGTTATTCCCAGTGCGGGGACTTTGAGCTCTCTGGAATACCAAGAGAACCAATCCTGGACATCCCGGCATTGATTCGTGTTATAAACCAGAACATCAGGCCTCGGGACACCTTCGATGCCCTCATATGCACGTGAGAGCGGAGTTTCCCCTTTGATAAAAGCACCAACATCGCTCGTGAGATAGGAACATATGTCTGGAGAGTAACCCACAGAGTTAGCCACAGGAATGTAATCCATAGCCTGCCGAGTGGACCCCAGCATCGCCCCATGATTCTCAGGATAATACACCAGGAATCCCAAACTTAACAGGAGCTCTGCAGGACCAACGCTCGTGCACCAGGCGATCTTGGGTGAACCTTCCTTAGCGGCGCTATCCATTTCATAAAAATAATCGGCCATGATTTTTCTCATGTGGCCGGTCGCTTGAATTTTTTTTATGGCGACCTTTTTTTCCTCGCTCATATATCCTCCTTAAATATTAAGGCAGAATAGAACAAAATGTATGCTCTGATATTTTTTCGGTGAGGTTAAGACGAGACCCATGCTTTACCAAGGTATCCAAAATAACAATATTAAATATCCAAGTCAAGAAACATTACGGAGAACAATTGACTGGCCGAGTTTTTTGAGAGGGGACGGTTCTGTTTTTATGTAGGGACCGCTTCCCAAGTGATCCGTTCGGTGAGACGAATTAACTTGCTTGACTGTCCCCTTTTTTGTTGACAGAGTGGGAGTTAGATGATAAAAAATCTCCGTTAAGTCTATTGTATCTGTTAAGTCCGTTTTCTCCGTTCTTCTTTGAATAGCGGATTGGATGTTCCAACTAGACCACACGGATCGATCGAGCGATCAGAAGAGGGAAAAATGAGCAAAAAAAACTACAACAACATTATTTTTAGTATAGACGGAGAAACTGCTTTCCTTACCATCAATCGGCCGCCTGTGAACATCCTGGATATCGCAACCATGGAAGAAATAGTCGATGCGCTGGACAGTCTGACCGGCAACACGGATATCAAGGTTCTGGTGATATCCGGCAGTGGAGACAAGGCTTTTTCAGCGGGCGTGGATGTGTCTGACCATACGGAAGACAAGGTCGACAAGATGCTCGAGGTTTTCCACGGTATTTTCCGCAAAATGTCCCAGCTGGATCAAGTGACCGTTGCAGCGGTCAAGGGATTAACCCTAGGAGGCGGATGCGAGGTCGCCATTTTCTGCGACATGATCATTGCTGCGGAAAATGTGAAGATCGGGCAGCCGGAAATAAAGCTTGCGGTGTTCCCTCCGATCGCGCTCCTTGTCTTCCCTCGTCTCGTAGGCTTGAAGAGAGCCTCAGAGCTCCTCTTGAGTGGCAAAGTTATTGACGCCAAAGAAGCCGAGCGGATCGGTCTTGTCAATAAAGTTGTTCCCCTAGAATCTTTCGATGCTGAAGTTCACGAATTCATCCAGCCTATCTTAGAGCTGAGCTCGGTGGGGATCAAATATTCTAAAAGGGGAATCCAACTCGGGTTAGAGACAACCTTTTCAGAAGGTCTTGAAAAAATCGAAAAAATCTATCGTGATGAGCTGATGGCCTCTGAGGACGCCCACGAAGGACTCAAATCTTTCTTAGAGAAGCGAAAACCTATCTGGAAGAACAAATAACCTAACCTGAATTATTTATAAAAAATGTCGATACTTATTACAACTGAAGCAATTTCAATAATTTGTTTTATTCTTCCAGTAAACCAATATGATAATTCCGTTTTCATAGGCCTCATTATTATAATCGACATTTTTTACCCTTCGGGCGAGCTGATCTCACTACAAAGTC
>CAZIMJ010000167.1:0-17957 GCA_964540205.1 uncultured Eubacteriales bacterium
ATCTTCCGATGTCGCTCAATCCATCTCTTCTGATTCTATATAAAACAAATGAAGCCTCAGGTACTAATTATTGTGATGAAAATGTCCATCAATAAATACTCAGCATATTTTTTTTAGCCTGAGGAAGGCGAGATAGCCGATCAAAACGAGGAAATTGAGGGTGGTCAAGGACAGCGACATAAAGGTTGAGTAAAGATCTTTACCGATAATATCGTAGACGGAGAAGAATATTATAAGAAAATTGCAAACGAGGACGATCCTCCAGATTTTAGTGTAATACGGGAAATAGTGGACAACGATCATTATACCCAGAATGGACATGAGTAGATTATAATCCCAGCCAAGAGGGGATGCCAACGGGATGAGAATGAGAAGAACCGAACACTCAAGGATCGCGGCTTTCTCCAATCTTTTTCCTAGAATCATAAGGAGCAAGACCAAAAAAGCGAGGACAGATAGGAAAATCACAGTGAGAACTAAGGAGAGGTTGGAATCACCCGTCCATTTGTTAAAGAATGCGATGATGGATATGTTATCCCAGGTTGTGAGTAACGTCGGAGTGGATTGAGAGAGTGTTGAAATCCATTCGTTCAGGACGATAAAGTTCCCTTTCAATCCATAGTATAGAGAGGGGGTGAATGTGGCTATACTCAGTATACACATGCCACTCAATAGAATCCGCCATTTGCCTTTGAGGAGGAAATAGGGGAGAAATATCAGAGCATAGGGTTTGAGCGCAACTGCAAGGCCCCACAAAAGTCCCGCATAGATATCCTCGTTGTGCGACCTCTCATTTGTTTGGCGATCCAGATACCAGGCCATGATAAGGAGTATCAATGTCACCACGGTGTTGATTTGGCCCAGATCGATCTCCCTCAAAAAATATTTGATTAAGATTAAAGGAGGAATAACCATCAACCATTTGGATTTTTCTGTTGTCGAGGGGACTAGTAAAAAAGAGAGACGGATGAGAGCCAGGGAGCAAAGGATTATGAAGAAGTACCAGATACCTTTGGCCAGGTCAAAAGGCAGATAGGAGAGAGGTAGATAGAGAAAAGCGGAGGAGGGGAGGTACTTGAACATGTAGTGTCCGTCTTCAAACCTGTAGGGCGTCTCTGCCAGCCGCAGCCGTTTTCCCGCTTCGTAATTCACCTGGAAATCGACCATGTCATTTTTCACTCTGAAAAGAAAAAGCAGCAGAAATACGACAATTATCAAGATCATTCGCAGAGCAGTTTTCAAGTGAGAGTGCATGGTCCTCCAATATTAAAACATCTTGCCCAAAACGTAAAACGCGTTTTTTAGTATTTCCAAATCCGTGTTGATGTCATTCAGAGTGATCAAATTATATGATATCAAAAACACGCTCAGTTTCCCCGGCGAGGAAACTTCGCTCGGATCCGGGATTCCCTCACATCTCCCCTTGGGAGATGTACCATGCCCGTCCATCCCTCCTCACGGTTTTTTCCATCACACAATCTGATCACTCAATAATGCTCTTGAGTATTCATGACATCACAGATTTGGAAATACATCCAGCCGGATTTTCTAGCAGGGAGCGGTGTTAGACTTGAAAAAAGAGAAAGTGCCGAGTATATTTGGTAGGGTGATGTCGACAAAAAAATCTCTCACTCCAATGATGGAGCAGTATCTCAGTATTAAGCGGAAGCACCCGGATTCTCTGCTGTTTTTCCGTCTGGGTGATTTTTATGAGATGTTCTATGAAGATGCAAAAATAGCATCCTCTGTTCTGGAAATTGCCTTTACATCGCGACAAAAAGTTCCCATGTGCGGAATTCCCTACCATGCGGCAGAATCATATCTGACAAAGCTTCTCAAACACGGATTCAAGGTCGCTATATGCGAGCAAGTGGAAGATGCAAAATATGCCAAAGGAGTGGTCAAGAGAGATGTTGTAAAGGTCTTAACTCCGGGAACGGCCATTGAGTTTGACATCGAAGAGGATAGGGAAAACACGTATATTTCCAGTTTAGTTTTCGAGGAGGATTCATGGGGGCTTGCTGTTATCGACTTGGTCCCGGGGCAACTAATGACGGCACAGAGTGATCCGCAGGCTCATAGAATCCTGGCCGATGATTTATACCGGTTTTCTCCAAAGGAGATCATATACCCAAAAGGCCAGGAATCCAAGGTCGACGACATCCTTATGCACAACAATCTCGGGACCATAATGAAAAGCCCGCAGGAGGATTGGCTTTATGATTTTGCCCAAGCCAGAAGCATCCTGATGGATCAGTTCCAGGTGAAATCTTTGGAAGGTTACGGTCTCGCTGAAAAGCCTTTTGCCGTTTCAGCAGCAGGTGCGCTGCTTTACTACCTGAAAAAACTCCGCAAAGATTCTCTCCTGCTCATCCACAGAATGGCTTACATCCAACCTCATCAGCATATGGTTTTGGACACATCGACCATCAAAAATCTGGAGCTTGTCAAAAACCTCAGAGATGGTAAACGCACCGGTTCCCTGCTGGAAATCTTGGACTTCACAGGGACATCGATGGGCGCACGGCTTCTTAAGTCCTGGCTCCTCCAGCCTCTTAGGGACATAACCGCTATCGAGCTCCGGCTTGAGTCCGTCGCAGAACTGTTGGGGTCCACGATCCAAAGGCATGAATTGAGAGACATTCTTAAAGAGATCTATGATTTGGAACGGCTCACCGGGAAGATCTCTTTGGGCGTAGCCAATGCTCGCGATCTCGTCGCACTGCACAAATCTTTGATCCCTTTGCCACAAATTCAAAAGATCCTCGGGTCATTTTCTTCACCTAGACTCAAAGGGATCCTTGACACATGGGATAACGCTCAAGACATTGTCGAGCTAATAGAGAGGTCCATCAAGGAAGATCCGGCGTATGCGGTCACGGACGGCGGTATTATCAAGGAAGGCTATAACTCCGAGTTGGATGAATTGAGAAAGATCAGCCACTCCGGAAAATCGTTCATCACTCAACTTGAGAGGAAGGAAAAGGAAAGGACGGGCATTTCTTCTCTCAAGATCCGCTATAACAAAGTTTTTGGCTACTACATAGATGTGACCAAACCGAATCTATCAATGGTTCCTCCTGACTATATTCGAAAACAGACACTGGTCAATTCCGAGCGTTTCATCACTCCAGAGCTCAAAGAGTATGAAGACAAGGTGCTCAATGCGGAAGAGCGGATCGGAGAGTTGGAGCACCAGCTCTTCCTTGAGGTCAGAGAAATGGTCGCGGCAGAAGCCGCAAGGCTCCAGAAGATGGCTTTAGATATTGCCACTCTAGATGTGCTGTCCTCTTTGGCTGAGCTGGCATCACAGAAGAATTATACACGTCCTGTTGTAAACTCCAACGAGGCCATTAAGATTTTAGGAGGCCGCCATCCTGTGATAGAGGAGACCAATGAAGAACCTTTTGTCCCCAACGATGTGTATTTGAACAGGGATGAAGGCCAGATCCTGATCGTCACGGGCCCGAATATGGGTGGGAAATCTACCTATTTAAGACAAGTTGCCTTAATATGTATCCTCGCCCAAATAGGTTCTTTCGTTCCAGCCGAAGAGGCAGAGATCGGTATTGTCGACAGGATCTTTACGCGCATCGGCGCCATGGATTTTTTGACTGTTGGGCAATCGACGTTTATGGTAGAAATGCTCGAAGCCGCTAACATTCTCAACAATGCCACTTCGCAGAGTTTGATCCTGTTGGACGAAATAGGGAGAGGGACGAGCACTTTTGACGGTTTGAGTATTGCTTGGGCGATAGCCGAATATCTCCATGAGAATGAAAACACGCGCGCTAAGACCCTTTTTGCGACCCATTACCACGAATTGACCGAGCTCGCTCTCACACTCGAGCGGATAAATAACTACCATGTATCTGTTAAAGAGTGGAAGGACGAGATTATTTTTCTGAGGAAGATCGTACCGGGACCTTCAGACCAAAGCTATGGCATCCATGTGGCTAAGCTCGCAGGAATTCCTCGCCCTGTGATCGAAAGAGCCAAAGAGATCCTCTTCAATCTCGAGAAAAAAGAACTGGATGATGCGGGCGTGCCCAAAATCGCATATCATTCTTCAGCCCGAAAGAATAAATCTCAGTTGCTTCTCTTCCAAGAAGATCGGGAAAGAGAGACATTGGAGAATCTCAGAGAAGAAATTGCGAAGTGTGACCTGAATGTGCTGACTCCGCTCGAAGCTCTGAACCTTCTCGAAAAGCTCAAAAACAAACTCATAAATAGAAAACAATAGGTAAATCTATCCCTGTAGCTTGGATTATTCACAAATTGAGTGGTAGGTCGGGTCGGCCCTTACGTCAAATGCTTTCTGACTATTCATCAGTGGCTAAGTCATCCATATCCTCTTCGTCTCTGAAGTCTTCATCGAAGTTGTGGTTGTCATTGTAGGTGACTTCGCCTTCTTCCTCTTTGAGTTTTTCCAGGGCTAGCTCGAATTCTTCTTTGTTCTCATATCTCCTCAGGTAGTTAGATGCGGCGTCGAGGTAACCCAACTCCAAAAAATCATCTTCGATCACGCAGAAAACAGATTTCATGTGTCCTAATTGGAGATCGCCCACAGTATCCACAACCTTTGCAGCATTTTGAATGGCCTCAAGTGTGATCCAGCTCGTGATTTCGATTTCTTCCATTTGATTCCTCTTAGGGAAAAATAACATTTTTGAACAAATTGTCAAGAAAAAATAGTATGGAAGGAAGCATTTCCAAATCTGTGTTGAAGTCATTCAGAGTGATCAGATTATATGATATCAAAAACACGCTCAGTTTCCCCGGCGAGGAAACTTCGCTCGGATCCGGGATTCCCTCACATCTCCCCTTGGGAGATCTCCCATGCCCGTCCATCCCTCCTCACGGTTTTTCCCATCACACAATCTGATCACTCAATAATGTGACTTGTTTTTATACGATCACAGATTTGGAAATGCTACCTTATCGGATCGATCAGTAGACTGTGCGGTTTGAAATTGGATATAATATCTTCTCTGTGTAAAAGATACACGAGTGTTTGCTTGCATGAATTCAAATCCATTCTAACAAGAGGAGAAGGGATCAATGAAATGGGATAAATACACTGTTTTGTCCCAGGAAGCCTTTCAGCTGGCCCAGCAGATAGCTGAAGAACAGGGACACCAAGAGTTAAGGCCAGAACATCTCCTTTTTGCTTTTCTCGAGCAAGGGGAGAATATTGTCAATTCTATTCTGGCAAAGATCGGGATCAGCCCCCTAAAAATTATTGAGGATTTGAAAGGTGTCTTGGCAAAGATGCCCAAGGTTGAAGGTGGGGGAGAGGCCTACTTATCCTCCGCTCTCCGTCAGATCATGAACGCGGCTCAGAAAGAAGCTCATAAGCTGAAAGATGACTATATTTCGACTGAACATCTGTTTCTTGCGCTCCTTAAAGAAGGAACCAATGATGCCAGTCGGATCCTCAAAGCAAACGGAGTGACTGAAGATTATGTTCTCAAGGCGTTGATGAACATCAGAGGAAGTCAGCGGGTGACTGACCCGCAGCCAGAGGGAAAATACCAGGTATTGGAGAAGTATGCCCTTGATATCACAGAACTGGCAAGGCAGGGGAAGATGGATCCAGTCATCGGACGAGAGGACGAAATCAGACGTGTCATTCAAATCCTTTCGCGCCGGACCAAAAACAATCCTGTTTTGATCGGGGAAGCCGGTGTGGGCAAAACAGCCATTGTCGAAGGTCTGGCTCAGCGTATCGCAAATGGCGATGTCCCCCTTTCGATCAAGGACAAAAAGGTGATTGCTCTTGACATCGGAGCATTGATCGCTGGTGCTAAGTTTCGCGGAGAATTTGAAGACCGCCTCAAGGCCGTCCTCAAAGAGGTCAAGGAGGCTGAAGGAGAGATCATTCTTTTTATCGATGAGCTCCACACCATCATCGGTGCTGGTGCTGCAGAAGGTGCCGTCGATGCTTCCAACATGCTCAAACCTCCATTAGCTCGGGGGGAGTTACGCTGTATCGGTGCGACCACTCTAAATGAATACAAAAAATACATCGAAAAGGATGCGGCTCTCGAAAGGAGGTTCCAGCAGACATACGTAGGGGAGCCCTCTGTTGAAGATACGATCTCCATCTTGCGAGGGTTGAAGGAGAAATACGAGGTCCATCACGGTGTGGATATCAAGGATTCTGCTCTGGTGGCTGCGGCTACTCTGTCCAATCGGTATATCGCAGACCGCTATCTTCCCGATAAAGCGATCGATCTCATAGATGAAGCTGCGGCCCGTATTCGGATCGAGATCGACAGTATGCCCGAGGAAATCGATGAGCTTGAGCGGCGAATCATCCAGATCGAGATCGAAAAGCAAGCCTTGAAAAAAGAGAAGGACAAAAGTGCAAAAGAAAAACTGGAAAATTTGAACAAAGAATTGGCTGAGTTGAAAGAACAGAGTGATGCCCTCAGGGTGCGGTGGCAAGCAGAAAAGAAACTGATCGAGGACATGAACAAACTCAAGGAAGAGATCGACGCATTAAAGATGGAAGAACAGAATGCAGAAAGGCAAGGAGATCTCGGCAAGGTGGCTGAGATTCGTTATGGAAAACTCGTCGAAACGCAAAAGGAACTGGATAAAGTATCTGCCCAACTTGCAGAAATTCAAAAAAAGCAGAAAATGCTTAAAGAGGAAGTGGACGAGGAGGATGTAGCGGATGTTGTCTCAAAATGGACAGGCATCCCTGTCTCAAAAATGCTGGAAGGCGAAGTGGAAAAACTCATCAAGATGGAAGAAAACTTGAAAAAGAGAGTGGTGGGGCAGGACCATGCTCTTGAAGCGGTGGCCAACACGATAAGGCGCGCAAGGGCAGGCATTCAAGATGCTTCCAGACCCTTGGGGTCTTTTATTTTCCTGGGGCCGACGGGAGTGGGGAAGACCGAACTCGCGCGTGCTCTTGCAGAGTTTCTTTTTGACGACGAGAGAGCCATGGTCAGACTCGACATGTCGGAATACATGGAAAAACACACGGTTTCCCGTCTCATCGGAGCACCTCCCGGTTATGTGGGCTATGAGGAGGGAGGACAACTCACAGAAGCCATAAAACGACGACCTTATTCGATCGTGCTTTTGGACGAGATCGAGAAGGCTCATGCGGATGTTTTCAATATTCTGCTGCAGATCCTGGATGACGGGCGCTTGACGGATGGAAAAGGCAGGACTGTCGATTTCAAAAACACGATCATCATCATGACTTCGAATTTAGGGAGTGGACTCATCAAAGAGTTCAGCCAGGATTTCGAAAGGATGGAGAGTGAAGTGAAAGCCATCCTGGAAGAGCACTTTAGACCTGAATTTCTCAACCGCGTGGATGACATCATCATATTCAAAGCGCTCTCAAAAGAGGTGATCCTTCAGATCTTGGATATACAGATCGATGAACTAAAGAAGCGTCTGGAGGGAAGAGGGATCGGCATCGATGTTGAGATGGAGGCCAAGTCCGAGTTGACAGAGAGGGGATACGACCCTGTTTATGGAGCCAGACCCCTTAAACGCGTGCTTCAACGCGATGTGGAGAATCCTCTGGCTCTCAACATACTGGAAGGGGAATATGTTGAAGGCGACACAGTTGTTGTGGATGTCACAGACAAGAAAGAACTCGTTTTCCGGAAGAAGTCAAAGGCAAATTCCCAATAGTCTGCCCATGACCTTCCCTGGACTCTCTTTGATTCTTTCACAAAGAGTGGAAATATTGGGTCGTCCATGGTAGATTATTAAAGGTCAAGAAGAGTTTTTTGTCGAGAAAAGACTAGACAAATCATATAGAGGAGTGAAAACCATGGAAGAAGACGTGAAGAAGGCCATCGAAGAGATCAAACTCCATCTTCAGGCCGATGGTGGAGATGTCGAGTTTGTCGAATTGACTGAGGATGGTGTGGTGAAAGTGCGTCTCTTGGGGGCCTGTGCAGGATGTCCCATGCGACAGATGACTTTGACCCATGGGATCACCAACTTTATCAAGAAGAAGGTCCCGGCAGTCAAGGAAATCCAAGCTGTGGAATGAATCTCCTCTCTCACAATTTATCTTATTTCTTCCCATATGAAAAGGGAAACATCAAGGATGTGAGAGTGTGCTTGTACGCGATACTTTTTGATTGACAAACTGGCTAAAATATTGTAAATAAAGGGAAAATTGAAGGAGGTCAGTATGAAGAAAACGAAAGTTCTAATTTCTGTCGTCACATTCATAGTCTTCTTGAGTTCGATGTCGTTTGCCAACGGGCTGAACTTGAACGGTATCGGGCCAAGAGCAGTTGCTATGGGGGGCGCATTTGTTGGTTTAGCCGATGATTTCAGCGCAGTTTTCTGGAATCCTGCTGGGCTTGCCCACATCAAACAGAAGTACATCGCTTTTTATGGCTTCGACATCATCCCTTCTATGACTTACAAGCTGGAAACTCCAATTCCGGGTGTGGGTGCTGATGCATCGGCTGTCACAAAGAATTATTTGGGCGGCCTTGCGGGTTATTTTCAACCCGTCAGCGATAATCTTGTGTTAGGTCTCGCCGTCTATTCGCCTTCGGGTCTCGGCATCGAATGGGATGGAGCAGACCTTGCAGGGATCTCCGGACCTCCGGGTTCTCCCAATCCTAACATCGAGTGGATGAGCAAGATCTTCGTGATCACCATCGCTCCCACGCTGGCTTATCAGGTGAGTGACCAGATCATGCTCGGATTTGCCTTAAATATCAATTATGGAAGTTTCGAGATGTCCCGGTATGCAGGATATGCATCGGTACTAAATCCATATTATCCAATCTACTCCCCTGATCCCATCTTATATTTTGATTTTGAGCAGCAAACGATAGATATGAAGGGATGGGGATTTGGAGCCACTTTTGGTCTCTTAGTCAAACCGAGCGATATGTTCAGTCTTGGCTTGACGTTAAGAACTCCCAGCAAGATCGGGTTCAGTGGTGATATAGGAATTTCTAAACTTAGCGTGTTGGAACCCATGGTCGGAACCACTATAGCTGCTACATCTGGGGCTGAGGCCGATGTAACTTGGCCCATGTGGATCGCGGGTGGGATCGCCTTTACACCCATCGAACAATTCACCTTGACCTTCGATGTCCAGTGGACACAGTGGTCCAAGCTTGACGAAGTTGCAATCACATTGTCAGATCAAACGTGGGGACTTATTCTTGAAGAAGAAGATACTAAGCTGGCATTCCGCTGGAAGGATAAGGCTCAGATCAGATTTGGTGCTGAGTACAGGCTTAGCCCTAAGTTCGCCCTTCGGGCCGGCTACTACAATGATCCGGGCCCGGCACCAGATGAGACCAGAAACATCCTCTTACCTATCACGGATTTTACTGTTGTCGCTGGGGGCTTCGGATATAACGTCAACGGCATCGTGATCGATTTAGCCGTTGAGTATCTTATGGGAAAAGAGCAGACAGTACCCTTTGGAAAAACCCTGGACACCGCACTGGGTGGAGATCCCGATTATCAGGATGCCATGCCTGGCGGTTATCATGTGAAGAATATCCTTGCCATTGAGTTTGCCATTGGCTACAAATGGTAAAGAGGAATTCGTTTTCTGAATAGATAGAGAAACACATATTTCTGGTCGATACTGGGGGAGAGAGAATTCCTCTCCTCCAGTATTTTTTTGTTTTTAGAGAGCTTGAGAGTAAAGACTTCCCGAGCAGGAAGAAATACAATAATTTTTTACCCGTTATTTTTTAGCGGCCGGATCAATTCGTTCAATAGAGTATAAAGATTCAGGATGAGTGATAAAAAGGTCAAAAAAGCCATCATTCCTGCAGCGGGTTTTGGTACCCGTTTTCTTCCCGCAACAAAATCTCAGCCCAAGGAAATGCTGAGTGTTGTGGACAAACCCCTGATCCAGTACGGCGTAGAAGAAGCGGTGGAGTCCGGTATCGAACAGATCGCCATCATCACGAGCAGAGGAAAGTCGACGATGGAGGATCACTTCGACAAGAGCCCTGAATTGGAACAATTTTTGGCGGACAAGGGGAAACTAGAATTTCTGAAAGAGGTCGAGCGGATCTCAAGCCTTGCTGATTTTTGTTACATCCGCCAAAAACAGGCCCTTGGTCTGGGGCATGCCATCCTGATGGCGGAGAGTTTCATAGGGAAGGAGTCTTTTGCCGTCCTCCTCCCGGATGATATTTTTGATTGTCCATCCCCTTGCACCAAGCAGCTCATAGAGGTCCATAAAGAGACCCAGGCCACAGTTATTGTGCTCGGACGTGTGGATGAAGAAGGCACAAAAAAATATGGGATCATCAAGCCGAAACAGATCTCGGAACGAGTGTTCCAAGTGGAAGACATGGTCGAAAAACCGGGGCCTGAAAAAGCCTTTTCCGATCTGGGCATTCTGGGTCGTTATGTGTTCAATCCCGAGATTTTCGACGCTATAAAAAAGACTCCACCCGGCCACAGGAGTGAAATCCAGATCACGGACGCCATAAGGCTTCTCCTCGAAACACAGCCCGTCTATGGCTATCTTTTCGAGGGGAAACGTTATGATGCTGGGGATAAACTTGGTTTTATCGAGGCAACGGTCAGTCTCGCGCTCAAGAGACCCGAATTCAGCCAACCTCTTAGAGAATACATCAGATCCATCAAAACATAGGGTCCCGATCCCCGGCTCTGATCCCGCACTTCTCACAGAGCGATCGTCTTTGAAATATGGATTTTGTACCTTGAGGAGGTTACCGACTGCGGGAAGGAATGGCGAGGGACAGAATCGAACTGCCGACGCAGAGATTTTCAGTCTCTCGCTCTACCGACTGAGCTACCTCGCCATCTGCACGAAAAATTTGATTCTAAGTATAAATATCCATAGTGTCAATGTCAATTCTTTTCTACTCGGGGGGTAAGCATTTCAAAACCTGTGATGAATGATGTCTGAGTATCCCAATTGGTGATTGCGAAAACACGCTCAGTTTCCCCAGCGAGGAAAAATAAATGAATTTTCTCCACCACACAATTGGGATACTCAATAACGCAATTTGTGTTCCTACGGTCACAGGTTTGGAAATGTTTTCTATTCCGGGTGAGACCTTGCGGCTAAATTGAAATAGGTCAGGCATTGTGATATTCTTTCCGAGTGGAGGTTTTTCTGAATGGGAGAAAAAGAATTAAAAAAGGCTTTGATGCAAAAAAATAAAGAGTTTAAAGGGGTTGTTGAACTGCATCAGAAATATGACGCTGAATTGGAAAAACTCAAATCCAAGAATTATCTTTCCGATAATGAAAAGCTCAAGATCAGAGAACTGAAGAAAAAAAAGCTGGCACTCAAGGATAAGATGTATATCATGATGACAGAATACAAGAAGTCTTTGGAATAATCGCAGCGTCGTGAAAAAGATGAACACAAAAAAAGGATTTCGATTTGCACTTGTCGGGTCAGATACGTTTCGTGGAAAAGAATTGACGAGTCTTCTCAACAAAAGAAAAATCCGCGTCAGCGTTATGGAATTTTACGACCCAGGCATCGAAGAGAAATTCAGCAAACTCACACAATTCCGTGAAGAGCCCAAGGTCGTTCATCATCTGGATGAAAATGCCTTTGAGGGGATCGATCTCGCTTTTTTGGCTGCAGACCCAAAGACGAACCGTAAATTTGGCCCGATAGCCTCTAAGAAAAAAACATGGGTGGTTGATTTGAGTGAAACATTTAACAGGGATGGGAAAGTGCCCCTGGTCGTTGCAGGTGTGAATGATAGTATTTTGGGGAAGAAAAAACATTGTATTGTCGCCAATCCTCATCCTGTGACAATATTTCTCTCCCATCTTTTTCACCTCCTGCAACATCGTTTTGGCCTGGAAGAGGCGGATGCGACTGTGTTACAGCCCGTATCTGCCTTCGCTGATGCGGGAATAGAGGAATTGGCAAACCAATGTTTCGACGTGCTCCGCGGCAGCCAGATCGAGAAGAGGGTTTTTGAAACACAGATAGCTTTTAATCTGCTTTCCCAGACGGATGAAGTCGATTCCAATGGATCGACCACGACCGAGGAACAACTCATTTGTGAATTAAAGCGGATTTTTAACAAGAGTGAGTTTCGACTGGCCCTCTCTCTCATTCAAGCCCCTGTCTTCCACACATATTCCATTATGACCCGGTGTTTATTAGAGAAAGAGGCGTCGATTCCTGATCTAGAAGATCTGTTTAAAAATGCGTTAAATTTCGAACTGGGGTCTTCAATCCCCTCTTGCCCTGCCTCGTCTGTGGCTATTGCTGGAAAGGATCAGATTTATATCGGAAGGATTAAGAAGGATGAATCCTTCCCAAGAAGTTTTTGGATCTGGGTTGTTGCTGACAATCTAACACGGGGTTCGGCCGTAAATGCGCTTGAAATTGCAGAAGAGGTCTTATCTGTTCCACCAAACTGAAAAATGCGAGAGATTCTGAGGCTTTTAAAAATCACATTTAAGGAGAAGCGGAGTCTCCTCCTCTTCTTCATCTGCTCCATTTTTGTTGCGTTTTTTACGTATGTTTTTGTCAACTTAGTTCAACCCATCTTGGACAATATGCTCACTTATGAGTCACAGACGGTCACGCAGAAAACTCGGCTAATGGATTATGTGTTTCAAAGCCTAAACATCTCCCAACAAGACATTTACTGGTTCCTTCCCCTCCTGGTCGTTGTCGTGATTTTTGGAAAGGGGCTGTTCACCTTCCTTTCAACCTTGATCATGAAGTTTATCGGGCATCGTGCATCTAAACGACTCCGAGATGAACTTTTTGAAAATCTCGTCTACCAGTCAATGGATTATTTCGATCAAAGGTCTACAGGTGAGATCATGTCCAGAGTCACCAGTGATGTGGACAAGATCCAACAAGCCGTATCGGGTAGCATGGGTGATTTTATTCGAGAAGCTTTTGTCCTGGTTGCGCTCCTTATTTACATCTTTTATACGGATTGGCGTCTCGCTATCGTTGCTTTTGTGATCGCTCCCCTTGCTGCCATTCCTCTCGCGATCTTCAGCCGAAAGCTCAAAAGGCGCGGGAAACAAAGCCAGGCCCGGATGGCTGGAATCTATGAGCAGCTCTATGAAAGCATCACTGGAAGCAAGATCGTCAAAGCTTTCACCATGGAACGGTTTGAACTGAAAAAGTTCTACGAGGCAACAAAAAGTTTTTTCAAGTCCAGTATGCGGTTTGCCAGGATAGAAAGCTTGTCTTCTCCTTTTATGGAGTTTTTAGGGGGAGCTGTGGGAGCTTTTGTCCTCTATGTGGGGATGCGGAGGATCACCGAAGGATATATCAGTCCTGGTGATTTTGGTTCCTTTGTTGTTGCGATATTTTACTCGTACACACCTATAAAAAGACTGAGCCGGGCCAACAATGTCATCCAGCAGGGTCTTGCCAGCTTTGAAAGGATACAGGATATCCTTGACAGCAAGCCAAAGATTTTTGATCACCCAAAAGCCTATCCGCTTCCGCCTGTTAAAGGGAAAGTCACATTCGAAAATGTGTCCTTCAGCTATAATGAAACCCGGCCCGTTCTCTATGATGTGAGCTTCGAGGTCAATCCCACAGAGTTGATGGCTGTTGTCGGACTGAGCGGTGCTGGAAAGACAACGATTATCAACCTCCTCTCCCGCTTCTATGAAGCCACTTCGGGAGCAATAAAAATAGATGACATCGATATCAGTGAAGTGACTGTGCTATCCCTCCGTTCGCAGATTGGCTTGGTTACGCAGGAGCTCATCCTGTTTAACGATTCGATCTGCAACAACATTGCCTATGGATTGGAAGAGATGCCTTTCGAGAGGATCGAAGGGGCGGCGAAAGCGGCCATGGCCCATGAATTCATAAAGGAACTTCCTGAAGAGTATGACACGCAGATAGGGGAGAAGGGTGTTTTGTTGTCCAGCGGGCAGAGACAGCGTTTGGCCATTGCACGGGCGCTTCTCAAAAATCCTCCGATTCTCATCCTGGATGAGGCCACATCTGCCCTCGATTCGGAATCAGAAAGGCTTATCCAGGTCGCCATGACCAATGTCATGAAGGACCGGACAACGGTGGTCATCGCCCATCGCCTCTCGACGATTCGGAATGCGGACAAGATCTTGGTGGTGGACAAGGGAAAGATTGTTGAGATCGGCACCCATGAAGAACTCTGTCAAATGGGTGGCATTTATAAAAAGTTGTACGATCTGCAATTCCCGGAAGAAAAGGAAGGAATCTCATGATATTCAGCATGACCGGCTTTGCCGAAAAAACGTGCGAATCCAAATCTCTTTCAGTAAAGATCACCATGCGCACTTTGAATCACCGCTTCTTTGACTGGAATTATCGCGGTTATCCGATCAAGGATATGGAGCAGCAGATAAGAACCGCCTGTCAAAAGAAGATCAAAAGAGGAAGGATCGATGTGACATTTGAGATCCATTTTGTTGATCCCTCGAAGTGGGACATTCAGATCAATGAGGGATTGTTATCCGATATTCTGAATTCACTGGATGATGTGTCTGCAAGAATATCCAAGAACGTCTCATTCAAGGTAGAAAACCTTTTTAGCCTTCCCCATGTGTTCGAGCTTAAAAAGAAGGATTTCACCCAGGGGGAAGCTCGTTTTTTACTGAGATGTTTCGAGGCCACACTGGACGATCTTGTCCGGAGTCGTTTGAGAGAGGGCAGAGAACTGAAAAAAGAGCTACAGTCCCATATTAGGAATATGGGACAGGTCCTACCCAGAATAAATAAACTGGCGAAAAAGCAGCCTCTCCACATTCAAGAAAAATTGAAAGAAAGATTGATAGCCCTTGGGAATGAAGTGGCTCTCCCGGAGGATAAACTGTTGGAGGAAGCCGCGCTCATCGCCCAGCGGTATGACTTGAGAGAAGAAATAGAAAGGCTAAAATGTCATCTCAGCTATTTCCGCGAGCTTCTGGCTATAAAGGAAAGTGAGCCTCTCGGTCGAAAAATGGATTTTGTGATCCAGGAAATGTACAGAGAGACGAACACGATCAACTCAAAGTCTCAAGATATCGCGATAACTCAGGAGTGTGTGCGATTGAAAAGCGAGCTGGAGAGCTTACGCCAGCAAATCCAAAACATTGAATAAATAGGGAGGTGGTGAATTATTCATAAAAACTGCCGATACTTTTACTAAAAACTCTTAGTTCTTATTATCGGCAGTTTTTATGAATAATTCAGGAGAAAAATGTTATATGTCGTGAGCGGTCCATCGGGATGTGGGAAGTCTACGCTCGTCCGGATGGTGATGCGTGAAGTGGAAGGCCTTGAGTTTTCCGTATCGCACACAACTCGGAAAAAGAGGGAGACAGAACAAGAAGGAGAGGACTATTATTTTGTTTCTAAAGAAGAGTTCCAGGAATTGATCGATGGGAATTTATTCATAGAGTGGGCTGTTGTCCATGGGCATTATTATGGGACATCGAGGAGAGAGATCGAAAGAAAGACGATACAGCAAAGCCTTCTTTTGGATATCGATGTGCAAGGAGCTCAACAGGTCAAGGAGAAGCATAAAAAAGCGATATTCATCTTCGTTCTTCCTCCGCGGTACAATGAACTTAAGAAAAGGCTTGAAAGCCGCGGACAGGATAGTCCCCAAACGATAAAAAATCGGCTCGAAATGGCCAAAAGAGAGATTCGCTCTTACCCGATGTTTGACTATATCATCATCAACGATAAGCTGGAGGATGCGGCAGAGGAGTTACAATCCATTATTGTAAGCCAAAGATGCCTTCTCGATGTGCGGCAGAAGGAGATTGTTCCCATTCTTCAGAGTTTTTCCGAGGGAGGATGATCAAGATGGAAAAGGTCGTTGTGGGAATATGTTCATCGATAAGTGTTTATAAATCCTGCGAGATCATTAGAGGTTTCCAGAAAAAAGGGTATTCGGTTCAAGCCATCATGACGAAAAATGCCACACATTTGATCCAGCCTCTCTTGTTGAGTGCCATCACCGAAAATACTGTCCATGTTGACATTTTTGATAGAAAAGCATCAGAGAACATATCACACATTTCTTTGGCTAAAGAGGCGGCACTTTTTGCTGTGGCCCCGGCTACGGCAAACATGATCGGTAAAATGGCTTCAGGGATTGCCGACGACTTTCTTTCGACCTTCTATATGGCTGTCGGGTGTCCTGTACTTATCGCTCCTGCCATGAACGAAGCCATGTACTTTCACACCCAGACTCAGCTGAACATCAAAAAGCTTAAATCATTAGGAGCACATTTTGTCGAACCCGATCGAGGATATTTAGCCTGTGGCGATGAGGGATGGGGCCGACTTGCCTCCCCAGAAGAGATTGTCGAAGAAGGGTTAAAATTGATGAGAAAAAGCCAAAGCCTGGCGGATAAGAATGTGCTTGTTACGGCAGGTCCTACCCGGGAATACTTGGATCCAGTTCGCTTTCTCTCGAATCGGTCATCGGGGAAAATGGGCTATGCGATCGCAGATGAGGCGCTCAAACGCGGTGCCCATGTCACTCTTATATCCGGCCCCACACACATCTCTCCGCCTCAGGGTGTGGAACTGGTCATGGTCCAGACCACTGATGAAATGGCAGACCAGACCTTCCAGCACTATGAAAAAACAGATATCGTTATAATGGCGGCAGCCGTGTCTGATATCACATTCAAAGATGTGGCTCCCCAGAAATTGAAAAAAAAGGGACTATCACAAGATGTTAAGCTCGTTCAGACTCAAGATATCCTTAAGAAGCTCGGCGAGAAAAAAGGAGACAGAATTCTCATCGGGTTTGCTGCGGAGACAGAAAACATCAAGGAAAATTCTCTCCAGAAGATCGAGGATAAAAACCTCGATTTTATCGTGTCCAACAACGTTGCTGATGAGACGATCGGATTTGGATCGGATTTTAATCAGGTGGTTTTTGTTTACTCAGACGGACAAATTACCCGCTCGGATAGGATGAGCAAGATGGATATCAGTCGGCTCATCTGGGATAGAGTAGAGGATCTCCTTGGACAAAAAAACTGACCGATTTCTTTCTGATATTGAAGAGAATCTGCTCTTTCTCTCTGAGATCGGAGCCGGCTTTGTCGCTAAGAGTGCTTCCCCTCCCTCGGTCGAAGAGAGAATTCTTAGCTGTCAAAAATGTCCCCTTGCATCGACGCGCACAAAGGCTGTGCCCGGGGAAGGGAATGCCGATGCGGATCTGATGTTTATCGGAGAGGCCCCAGGACGGGATGAAGACCTCCAAGGGAGACCCTTTGTCGGCAGAGCAGGACAGCTCCTTACAAAGATCATCCAAGCCATGAATTACAGGCGGGAAGATGTCTACATAACAAATATTGTGAAATGCAGGCCGCCCAACAACAGGGAACCGAATCGAGAAGAAACAGAAGAGTGCAAAGGTTATCTTTTTGAGCAGATAGCGAATATACAGCCTAAGGTTATTGTCACTTTGGGGAATGTTCCGACTCACTTCTTTGTCCCGAGCAAGTCAGGAGTCACAACCTTGCGTGGAACATTCCACCCATTCGAGGATATCCTGGTGATGCCCACCTTCCACCCCTCCTATCTTGTCAGGAATGAATCCAACAGACTGCTGAAGAAAATGGTTTGGGAGGACATGAAAAAAGTGATGGCCTATCTGGGCAAAACATGACTTTATTCGCTGAAGTCATTCTTTCTCTTCCGCTGGATAAAAATTTCCTCTATATCGTTCCAGATCCTCAGAAGGACCGTGTGAGAGTGGGGTCGAGGGTTCTTGTCCCTTTCAAGGAGCGGGAACGCACAGGGATCGTCATCAAGCTCAAACAGAGAGGTGTCCCGAAGGGCCTGAAACTCAAAGAGATCCATGCTGTGCTGGATAAAACTCCTCTTTTATCGACAGAATTTCTCTCCTTCACAAAAAAACTTAGCGCCTATTACTATTCATCGTGGGGTGAGTTGCTCCAGGCGTCGCTTCCCCCCTCTTTTGTGCCGAAAACACAGACGACCTCTTCAATTA
>CAZIMJ010000168.1:0-2810 GCA_964540205.1 uncultured Eubacteriales bacterium
GATCTTGGCGATCTTTCCATCCTGAATGAGCAAGCTGCCGTTTGCGATCGTATCACCCACAACCGGAACAATCTTCACGTTCTTGATCAGGATTGATTCCTGTGAAAAGGCCGCATTTGCAAAAATAGAAACCAGGATTAGGGCAATAATCAGATGGACTCTTTTATTCATGGCTCCCTCCTTCTCTCTGAACGCTGTGTTTTGCATAATCGAAGTAGATCTCGCCCTCTACGATCGTCATCAGACATTTGGTCGTGGAATCCAGAGGATGTTTTTCGAACACGGCAATATCTCCATCCTTTCCAACTTCAATGCTCCCGATACGGTCTTCCAACTCAAGAGATCTAGCTGGATTTAGGGTGATCATCTTGAGGACTTCTTCTTCAGGAATGTCGTTGTATTTGAGGACCTTGGCCGCATTCCGAAAAAGATGACGTCCCTCATCCGCACTATCGGAATTGATCACGATGTTCACACCGGCATCAAACATGATCTTGAATCCATAGGGGCAACCGTCATAAGCCTCTTCCTTGAATCCCCACCAATCGACCCATCCGCCAAAAGAAACGCCTGCCGCGGCTATGATATCTGCTACTTTGTAGCCATCCACACAATGGCTCAACTGCAAAAGATCGAGGCCGAATTCTTCACAGAATTTGATGATCCATACGATCTCATCGGCCCTATATGTATGACAATCGAGAGTGAGCTTTTTCTCCAGGGCCATCTTCAGGGTCTCCATTTTCAGGTCCTTCTTCGGAGGTTTGAGGTCTTTGTCTCCGGCTTTTTTCTTTTTTCCATATTCATCCCATAAGGCTTTGTATTCTTGGGCTTGGATAAATGCCTGTCTCATGATATAGGCGTTTCCCATTCGCGTTGAAGGCATTCTCCCCTTTTCCTGTCCGTAAAAACGCTTGGGGTTTTCGCCTAATGCCAGTTTCAATTGATGCCGGACTCCTTTGACAATCATCTCTTCTGGCAGCGCATTGTATTTGAGCTTTATTGTGACATTAACACCTCCGATCACATTGGCACTGCCGTGCATAGTCTTCACTGTCGTGACTCCGCCCGCTAGCGTTGTCAGGATCTTGTGATCTTCAGGGTATAAGGCCTCTTTCATCCAAACTTGTGGCGTGACAGGGTCGGTCATCTCATTGATATCGTCAGAACTTAAAGCGATATGAGTGTGGCTGTCTATGATCCCCGGCATTATGAACTTCCCGTTACAATCAATCACTCGGACCCCAGGTGGAATCGTTATATCCTTGCCGAAAGCAGCGATTTTGCCATTCTGGATAAGAACGGTCCCATTCGGAATAACGCCTTGAGTGATCGTTAGAACAGTTCCTCCCTTGAGTGCCAAGTCCTTGGACATAACATTCGAGGTGAGGACAACTGTTGCAACCAATAAAAAAACAAACCGTTTCTTCATGCTTATCTCCTTTTTACTTGAACTCATCTTTACATACTAATGTGACAATATTGTGATTACAAGCCTATTCAAGCGAGAAAAAACATTAATGAGGTAAAGTTGGTGCAGAAATGGACCTCACGGGGATACAATTTATAATTTGTGCTGTATATGGTCGCAGACTGAGTGGAAAAAACAGGCGGCAAAGTTAAATCGAAAGCGGCCTTAGCGTTTTGGGGGTTCTATGGGCCGGGTCACAAAGAGACTGATATCCCGGCTGATCAAAAGTGCGCGCAGTTCTGGGAATTTTTCCTTGATGAGCTCATTGATCCTTTTGATATATCTTTCCAGCTTGTCTCTCATGCGATTGACTGTGGATCGTTGGGCCTGCGTGGGCTGTGCGGTAGTTGTCTGGAGTGTGCCTGCAAGATCCATGATCACAAATTCCATACTGGTCCAATCCTCTCTGAAAGCGCTTTGTATCTCCTTGAGTTCCTTGGCAATTTCTTGGATCTTGCCTCTGACCTTTTCTGGCAGGTCTTCTCTACCTTTGAGAACCTTGTCTATGCGGTTAATCTCCTTGTCCATGGCATCAACCGCTCTCCACCCCTCAGTGTAGGCCCGTTGCATATCACTCACGGTCATGCTGAGCTCCAGCCGTCTTTGCAGAGCATAGGGATTGGTTACGATCCTAGGATCGACCTCAACGGTTACGCTCTGTTCGATCTCCTGGCCTCTTGCCAACAATTTGACTTTGTACTCACCGGGGAGGACAAAGATTCCTTTTTTTGGCTCAAAATAACCCGGCCGAGTTCCTTCTGGATCAAACGACAGCGGATAACGGAGATCCCAACTGATCCTGTTAAAACCCTTCCGATCGGGCGCATCGATCTCCCGGATCACCATCCCGTCCGCGGAGATAATGACGATCTTCACTGTGGAGGTCTTCTCCGACTGACGATCCCGCTCCGGTGCCTTTTCCGCTTCAGCTTGCACGGTTTCTTGACCAGGAGGATCATTCTTTAAATAGTATGTGAAGAGGGCTCCATATTCCGGATTGGGCCCGGAGAATTGAGATGCCCCTGGATTGGGCAGCTCCCTCAGCTCAAAATATTGGATAGATTTCCTTGGGGCAAACAGGTAAGCCTCTTGATTCAAGATCGAATTATCAAGCGCTTCCAACAATGTGATGTCATCCAACAGTATGATTCCCCTCCCATGGGTCCCGAGAATCAGGTCATTCTCCTCTCCGTTGACGACAATGTCATCTACCGACACACGGGGCAGATCTCCACCCGCCGATGTCCATTGAATGCCCCCGTTGATGGATATGTACAGACCAAACTCAGTTCCGGCAAATAGAAGTCTGGGATTCCAGGGATGTTCACGGATCACGTTA
>CAZIMJ010000169.1:0-2503 GCA_964540205.1 uncultured Eubacteriales bacterium
TTCCACCCCTCCTATCTTGTCAGGAATGAATCCAACAGACTGCTGAAGAAAATGGTTTGGGAGGACATGAAAAAAGTGATGGCCTATCTGGGCAAAACATGACTTTATTCGCAGAAGTCATTTTTTCTCTTCCGCTGGATAAAAATTTTCTCTATATCGTTCCAGCTTCTCAGAAGGACCGCGTGAGAGTGGGATCAAGGGTTCTCGTCCCTTTCAAGGAGCGACAACGCACGGGGATTGTCATCAAGCTCAAGCAGAGAGGTGTCCCTAAGGGCCTGAAACTCAAAGAGATCCAAACTGCCCTGGATAAAGCTCCTCTTTTATCGACAGAATTTCTTTCCTTCACAAAAAAACTGAGCGCCTATTATTATTCATCGTGGGGTGAGTTGCTCCAGGCGTCGTTTCCCCCCTCTTTTGTGCCGAAAACACAGACGACGTTTTCAATCAAAGACTTGGGGCAGATGGCTCTCGATGGAGAGAATCTCTCTGACCGTGAGAGGGCTGTTCTGCTCTGCTTAAAAGAACGGCCTTACAGCGATGTCTACCTGAAGCGCAAACTCAAAATGGGGAACCTTTCCTCTGTCCTTTCCCAACTCAGGAGCAAAGAGTTTATTCATGTTAAAAAAGAAGTTAAAACAGAAAACCGGAGGAGGAAACGACTTGTGCAACTGGGCCCCACACAATTAGAGATGGATTTTTCCTTGGATGAGGAGTCTTATCAAGCCGCAAGCCGGATCGTGACCGGTTGGGATAAAAAAATATCTTTATCTTACTATCTGTTCGGGCCCTCGGAAAAAAGAGAGGCCGTATATTTTTATTTGATAAAGAGGGCACTAGCCTTGAAAAAGAGGGTTTTGTACCTTGTCCCTGAGATCGCGGCAACCCGAAGCCCGGTTGAAAAATTCCAGAAGCGATTTGGCGAAAATGCAGCTCTTCTCCACAGTCGGATGTCGGTCCGAAGCAGGGAAGAGGAGTGGTCGAGGATCCATTCAGGCCGGGTGGATGTTGTTATAGGGCCGCGTTCAGCGATTCTTTCTCCCGTGGAGGACCTCGGGCTTGTTATCCTGGATGAGGAGCAAGATGAGTCCTACTTCCAGAGGGCGAACCCCTCTTATGATGCGCGCAGAGGTGCATATTTTAAGGCAAAGCAGGATCGAGCAGTCCTGGTGTATGGGTCCTCCGCTCCTACAGTCGAATTTTATCATGAATTCAGGAAGACGAACCGTTTGTTCAATATTTTTAGGGAATCGATAAACACTCGTACAGAGATCGTCGAGCATCGGGTCGAACGGGGGCTTCTCTCTCTAAAGATCATCGACAGGCTCAGTAAGGCCATTCAGGAGAAAAAACCTGTTCTGATCTTCCACTTCAGGCGGGGGTATGCCTCTTACATCGCCTGTTCGAGGTGCAGATATTCGCCCCGATGTCAGGATTGTAACATTGCTCTGACCTATCACAGGAGAGATGATAGATTGGTCTGTCATTACTGCGGGCATTCACAGAGAAAAATGTCCGATTGCCCTGAATGCGGCCACAAGATCATAAAAAAGAGAGGTATTGGTATCGAGGCTGTTGAAGAGGAAGTCAGGAAGCGATTTCCGCAGAGCCGCATAGTCGGGTTTGATTCGGATGTGGCTAAAAGACCGAAAGACCAGGAAAAGCTTGTCGAGTTATTCCGGGAAAGGAAGATCGATATCCTGGTGGGTACCCAGTTGCTGGCCCATCAGCAGGAGCTGTCCAAGGTTTCCTTGGTGGTTGTCCTTTATCCGGAGACGATCCTTGCCCTACCCGATTACCGAGCCAGCCAGAAAACCTTTCAAAGCATCATTCAGGCAGCCAATCATCTTAGCCCTGACGAAAATTCAGAGCTCTTGATCCAGACAGCATTCCCGGATCATTTCAGCATTCGTTCGGCTGCACACCTTGATTATGTCAGCTTCCACACGGAGGAGATAAAGTTCCGTCACCTCATGAACTATCCGCCATTCACTCATATGGTCGAGGTTTTGTTTCAAGGTGAGAACTTGCGGTCGTTGGCCAAGCAGACGAGAGATTTTTCCTCGGTATTGAAAGAACATTCGAAGGATGTGGAGATTTTAGGCCCTGCATTGGCGGCCGTTCCAAGGTTGAGAGGGAAGAACCGGGTCCAAATCATTCTCAAATCCAAAAAAAGGCAGGATCTAGACAAAGCATTGAAACAGACGCTGGGAAAAGTGAGAGCTAATAAGAAAGTCCTCGTCTACTATTGATATTTTCCTGAATTATTCATAAAAAATGTCGATACTTATCATAACAGACACAATATCAGAATGTTACATTGTTTTTTAGTGTACCAATTTGGACACGATATTCCCTATGAGATGTTCATTTATAATCGACATTTTTTACCTTTCAGGCGAGTCGATCTCTCTACAAAGCCTTCGTTGTAGCCCACTCGCGGTAGTTCACTACAGATTCGTGAGCCACTTCCTCAACCTTAATGCTAGGGTGGGGTGGGTTGGAA
>CAZIMJ010000170.1:0-3985 GCA_964540205.1 uncultured Eubacteriales bacterium
AATATCATCGAAGAGGACGAAGAGGATTATGACATCGAAGAACTGGTCCACTCAACGGAAGAGGCGCCGATCATCACTCTCGTCAACACGGTTTTTATCGATGCCATTAAAAAGGGCGCCAGTGACGTACATTTTGAGCCCTATGAAAAGGCCTTCCGCGTGCGCTACCGCTTGGATGGCACTCTGTATGAAATGATGAATTTGGCGATGAAGTTCAAGAATCCTGTGATCTCGCGTGTGAAGATCCTCTCGAACATGGATATTGCGGAAAAGCGGCTGCCTCAGGATGGCCGGATCAAGATGAGAGTCAAGCTCGAGAACGGAAACAAGAAAGAGGTGGATATGCGTGTCTCCAGCGTCCCCACGATTTTTGGAGAAAAAATTGTCGTTCGTATCCTTGATAAATCGATGCTGAAACTCAACCTGGAAGAATTGGGTTTTGAAAAAGAATCCCTGGAGGTGTTTAAGCAAGGCATCAGAAGGCCCTGGGGGATCGTGCTTGTCACAGGGCCTACGGGAAGCGGAAAAACAAACACCCTGTATTCAGCCATCTCCACGATCAACTCGATGGAAAAAAATATCATGACAGCCGAAGACCCTGTTGAGTTTTATATCCCCGGCATCAATCAGGTAAATATTCGGGATGAGATCGGGCTCAGCTTTTCCACATCACTACGAAGTTTCTTGCGTCAAGACCCGGATATCATGCTTATTGGAGAGATGCGTGATTTTGAGACGGTCGACATTGCGATTAAGGCAGCGCTCACTGGACATCTTGTATTTTCCACGGTCCATACCAATGATGCGGCGAGTACGGTCGTCAGACTTGTGAACATGAATGTGGAAACTTTTTTAGTGGCCGATTCAGTGTACATGATCGTCGCCCAACGTTTGGTAAGGCGGCTGTGCAAGAAATGTCGAGCAAAACACAATCTCACGACCGAGGCCCTTGTGGATATCGGATACACGGCTAAAGAAGCACCGAAAGTCAAGGCCTACAAACCTGTGGGATGTAACGTATGCCACAACACTGGATACAAAGGACGAGTAGGACTTTTTGAAGTTATGGAAGTGACAGATGGGATCAAGGACCTTATTCTGGCCAAGGTCCATTCAAAGGAATTAAAAAAGAAATCCATAGAGCAGGGGATGATCACTTTGAGGCGGAGCGGGCTTATAAAGATTAAAGAAGGTATCACCTCAATCGAAGAAGTATTGAGAGAAACAGTGAGAGACATGGAGGTATAAAATGGCTTTAACAATCCAAGAATTATTACAGATCGCCGTGGAAAAAGATGCCAGCGATTTGCACATCACAACTCACGTTCCCCCTCGATTGCGGGTCCATGGAATGCTCATCTCGCTCGACCACCCGCCACTCTCACCAGCGGAAACGAAGAATCTTATCTACGCCCTGTTGACCGACCGGCAGAAAAAAATGTTTGAGGAAAAAATGGAGCTGGATTTTTCATTCGGTGTTCAAGATCTCGGGCGCTTCAGGGGAAATGTTTTCATGCAGAAGGGAGCAGTGGCCGCAGCGTTTCGAAGATTTTTGCCCGTCATGTGGAGTTTTTCCCAGTTGGGGATTCCCCAAAGGCTTGCCCAACTCTGCTATTTGCCCAGAGGGCTGGTCTTGGTGACAGGCCCCACGGGATGCGGAAAATCGACGACATTGGCCTGTATGATCAACCATGTGAACAAAGAGAGGCCTGTCCACATTCTCACCATCGAAGACCCGATCGAATATTTCTTTACTCCCCAAAAATCCATCATCAACCAGAGAGAGCTTTTTGTGGATACTCTATCCTATCCGAATGCCCTCCGGTCTGCTTTACGAGAGGACCCGGATGTTGTGCTGGTTGGTGAGATGCGAGACCTGGAGACAGTTGAATCTTGCCTCCGGGTAGCAGAGACCGGACATCTGACCTTCTCCACCCTGCACACTAATTCTGCTGTGGAGACCATCTCGAGAATAATCGATATTTTTCCATCGTCCTACCAGTCCCAGGTTAGAGTTATGCTGTCCATGTCTCTGGAGGCTGTCATAACCCAGGCACTTTTGCCTCATGCCAATGGGAAAGGAAGAGTCCTTGCGATGGAGATTCTCATCCCGAATTCGGCCATCCGGAATCTCATTAGAGAGAGCAAAGAGCACCAGATCTATGCGGCCATGCAGATGGGACAGGAAAAGTACGGGATGCAGACTTTTAATCAATCGTTAGCCAGCTTGTATTTTAAAGAACAGATCACATACGAGACGGCCATGAATATCACATCCAAGCCTGAAGAGTTAACAGATATCATGCAAAGAAGGGAAGGACTGAAAGTGACTTCAAGGTCCTTTTCTCCTGAGCAAATGAGAAAATAAAGAGGGGTGAACAATGCCTGTTTATCAATGGAAGGGAAAAAATCGTTACGGAGATATCGTCGAGGGGAGGCGAGTCGCACGCTCTGTGGAGGAACTATCACGGAACCTCCAAAGGGAGCAAATCACAGTCATCGATATTGAGCGGAAAAAAGCCGAATTTCGGATACCTTTTCTCAAAACACAGAAGGTCAAACTCAAAGAGTTAGCCGTGTACAGCCGACAGCTGTCGGTTTTGATCGATGCTGAGCTCCCATTGATCCAAGGGTTGACGATTTTAGCCGAGCAGACGAAGAACAAGTATTTTAAGCAGGTGATCAAGGATGTCAGGGGTGATGTCGAAGCAGGATCGACCCTCAACCAAGCCAAGAAAAAATTTCCGAGGGTTTTTGACGACCTGTATTGCAACCTTGTCGCCTCTGGAGAGCAAAGCGGTTCTTTGGATATTATGTTGAGACGTTTATCCGAGTTTCTTGAAAAGATTGTCCGTTTGAGATCTCAGATCAAACAGGCGATGATCTATCCTTCGGCGATTGTCATTTTTGCGGTGATAATTGTGATTTTTATGCTGTGGAAAGTTATCCCTGTTTTTGCGAACATCTTCGTAGAACTCGGGGCCACACTACCCAGTCTTACAGCGTTCATAATGGCCTTGAGCGTCTTCGTCCAGAAATACATCCTGTTCATATTCGCTGGAATAATTGCTCTCGTCTTTGCTTTCAGGTATGCGAGACGAACGGAATCCGGGCGCAAAGTGATCGATCGAATGTTGTTGAGGATGCCACTTTTTGGTGGTCTCCTAGAAAAGGTGGGCTTGTCTCGAGTGACGAGGACTCTGGCCACTCTCCTTTCTGGAGGCGTTCCGATGTTGGAGAGTCTGAAGATCACATCTTCGACCGCAGGCAACGTTATCATCGAAGATCAGATCATGCGAGCCCGTTCTCTGGTGGCTGAAGGGACGAGCCTCACAGACGCTTTTAAGGAGGTTGGGCATTTTCCCTTTATGCTCATTCAGATGATCGGAGTAGGGGAAGCGACGGGTACTTTAGATGAAATGTTGACCAAACTTGCTGATTTCTACGATGAAGAAGTGGAAGCGTCCGTGGCAAACCTTCTGGCCGTCATGGAACCTGTTCTGCTCATCTTTGTTGGAGCGATGGTCGGAACGATCGTTATCTCCATGTATCTTCCGATATTCAGCCTCATCCAACAGTTGTAAAGAACGTCCTCAGGGGCATAGGGAAAGAACAACTCCACAAAGAATGTGTGGCGCCGCTATCCCCGTCTCTGATGCAGACGGGGTGGGATTACTGGAGCCTGTCGTATGAGCACACGAAGAAAAGACATATTTTGGTTCATACTCCTTCGAGTCATCATCATCACAACCATATTGATCTCTGTTGTCACCATTCATTATGCGACGTCCGCCACTCTTTCGTTGAGTGCTTTTTACCTGATTTTCGCTGCATATTTCTTATCCTTGGTGTATTTTCTGCTCTACGTTTTGGGAAAAAATTACACATTGCAGGTCTATATCCAGATTTTCTTTGACCTGCTGCTCATCACAGCGCTTGTCTATTTCTCCGGGGGATTGAAGGGGTCTTTCTATTTTCTCTATAT
>CAZIMJ010000171.1:0-8237 GCA_964540205.1 uncultured Eubacteriales bacterium
CGCAAGATACCAGCAGCCTTTTGTTCTATTTTGTGGTCTACCTGTTTATGAACATCGGTGCATTTGCAGCTGTCATCGCTTTGGGGAAGCAAGATAAGGAATACCTCGAGCTCGATGATTATGCGGGGATTGGTTTTAAATACCCGTGGATCGGAGCCACATTTACAGTGTTTTTATTCTCTTTAGCAGGATTCCCTCCGACTGGCGGATTTCTCGCCAAATTTTATGTATTCTCCGCCGCAGTCAGAGAAGGCCTTGTGTTTCTGGTTGTCATCGGAGTTTTGGCAAGCCTCGTTTCTGTGTATTATTACTTGCGTGTCATCGTCTACATGTACATGCGCGAATCCACACATGAAGTGGACATCAACCTCGATAATCCTGCCATATTCCTGGTACTCTTCCTCTGTCTTTATGGCGTTCTGCAACTGGGTATTTTCCCAGGGAATGTCCTCCTCATTATCAAGCAGGCGGTGAGCTCTATCGCCTTCCTCTAATCTGGGCGTAGTCCATTTTATTAAACCTGTCCTTTTTTTCCTATATTTTCATGTAAAGTTCGTTCCCATAACGGACTGTTTGGGAAACGATCCCTATAAAAAAAGCAAAAGGGGGACAGGCTACTTTTTTAATTACCTCTGGAAAAAGTAGCCTGTCCCCCTTTTATTTTTATTGAGGCTGGAGCAGGTCGTAAGCCGAATTCTGTTCCCTCTGAATGCTGGGGGTGGTTATTTATCTTGCCTCTTGATTGCTCAAGAGGTCATGCGACCCACCCGCCCCTTGAGACGGGCCATCTCATTCAGGGCCGATTTGGTCTTGCACCGGATGGGGTTTACCATGCTTCTGGTGTCACCACCAGAACGGTGAGCTCTTACCTCACCTTTTCACCCTTACTCTTGCCAATGGTCAAACCGGTTAGCAGAAGCGGTTTTTTTTCTGTGGCACTTTCCTCCGATCGCTCGGAGTCGCTGTTAGCGACCATCCCGCCCTTTGGAGTTCGGACTTTCCTCCCCCTCTCCCCTCTGATGGGAAGAAGGAGCAACCACCTCGCCTACTCCAGCCTTTATTTTTATTCCATATTGTTCGAGCTTTTTATAAAGGTTACTCCGTGGTGTGTCGATCTGCCTGGCTGTCTGCGAAATGTTCCAGTTGTTCGTTTCGAGCTTAGAAAGAATAAACTCTTTTTCTGCGATGTCTCTGAATTCCTTTAAACTCTTAGCCTCCCTGACATCGGGAAGAAAAACATCAACCTCACCTCTAATCTGCTCGGGTAAATCCTTCCTATCAATTATATCGTCATCTGTCATTATTATCAATCGTTCCACGACATTCTTCAGCTCGCGCACGTTCCCCTTCCAGGGGAATTTTGTCATGGCTTCGATGGCTGATTCTGAAAACTTTTTCACTTTAAAATTGTTCTCATCAGCAAAGACCATACAAAAGTAATCGATCAATTGAGGAATATCCTCCTTCCTCTCGCGCAATGCCGGAGAATATATAGGGACCACGTTAAGACGAAAATAGAGGTCTTCCCTGAAATTTCCCTCTTCGATCTCTTTTTTCAAATCTTTATTCGTAGCGGCAATAACTCTCACATCCACGTTATTGATCTTGCTGGAGCCCACTTTTTGAACTTCTCCCTCCTCAAGGACTCGCAATACCTTCGCCTGCGTCTTTAAGCTCATATCCCCTATCTCATCCAGAAAGATCGTGCCTCCATCCGCGATCTCGAATTTCCCCAATTTCTTCTCCGTGGCGCCGGTAAATGCCCCCTTCATGTGTCCGAAAAGCTCACTCTCGATCAACTCTTCGGGAATGGCTGCACAGTTCACCTGCACGAACGCTTCTTTAGCACGAAGACTGTGGCTGTGTATCGCACGCGCGATCAGCTCTTTACCCGTGCCGCTCTCTCCGATAACTAAGGCCGTAGCGTTTGTCGGGGCTGTTTTCAGTATCTCCTTCCAGAGTTGCTTAACCAAAGCATGGTCACCGATGAATTCCTGCCTCTTCTCTGTTTTCTTACGCAGATCCTGGCATTCTCGGATCAGCTTATTCTGGCTAAGAGCATTCCTAATGCTGAGAAGGACCCTTTCTCGATGAAGAGGCTTCTCAATAAAATCATAGGCTCCCAATTTGGTCGCCTCCACTGCTGTCTGGACTGTTCCATGACCGGATATCATGATGACCTCTGGCGAGTAAGGCTTTTTTTTGATCTCAGTAAGGACTTCCAGGCCATCCATGCCTGGAAGTTTGATATCTAAGAATATCAAATCAAGTCCGATCGTTTCTTCGACGATATCAAGAGCTTCCTCTCCGTCCGGAGCCTCTAAAAAAGTGTAGCCTTCATACTCCAAGATCATTTTGAGTGATTTTCTGATGTTCTCTTCATCATCGACAACTAAAATCTTCTCTTTGCGCTGCTTTGCCATGTAACTTTTTCCTCTCATTTGTTTACAGGTGGATGATATAACACCTTCCTCTAAAATTCAATCTTCGGCCTACACCGAGTCGATTTTTACTCGGTGTGAAAAAATTGGGGTTTCTTGTCAGAGCAAGGTGGATATTGTAAGATGAATTTGGTATGTGGAAGCATCTGTCGATCCTCCTCTTTATTGCCTGTCTCATCTCACTCCATGCCTTTGGCCAAGAAAAATCCCAAACAAAGTCTTTCAATCTCGAGAACGGCATGAAGGTCTTTCTCTACGAAAGGCACTCTATTCCTTTAATCAACTGTGCCTTTGCCTTCAATATCGGTTCTAAAGACGAATCCGAAGATACGAACGGTCTTGTGCATATCCTGGAACATTATATCCTGTTTAGGGGTACAGAATTTCGCACGGGTGATGCGATCAGCCAGGAGATCAGAGAGCATGGCGCCTACGTTAATGCACACACAGAGTATGATCTTTCTGTGTTCGAGATATCGCTGCCGTCGAAATATGCAGATTTTGCCCTGTCCAATCACAGAGAGATCCTTTTTAATCTCAAGCTCACTCAAGAAGAACTGGACGAAGAAAAGGAAGTGATCCTTGAAGAACTCAATCAGGTGCATGACGACCCCATGAAATACGCCACATCGCTGGCCTACCAAAACCTCTTTCCCAATCACCCTTATCAGAGACCGATATATGGCAGGCGTGAAGTCATAGAATCGGTGACCGTGGAAAAGATCGAAGGATTCTACAAAAAACATTTTGTGCCCTCCAACTGTGCATTGGCCATCGTCGGTGATTTCGAGATCGCTGAGATGGAGGAGAAGGTTAAGAATATATTTGCCGACATTCAAGGCGAGCCCTTTAATCCACCAAACTACGAAACCGCGATTCCGCTCAAAGATAAGCGCGAGATCGAAGAAGAAATGGATGTCAACATGGCGTACCTTGTTTTTGGATACAATGCGCCCGATTACAACGATCCTGATCAATTTGCTGTCGATGTGCTGGCAGAAATTTTGGGGCGCGGTATCAACCCAATGCTGAACCATCCCCTCCTGGAGAGAAGAGTCTATGTCAATTCCATCAATATGTCGTACTTAGCGCATAAATATGGCGGCGCTATCCTCATCTATTTTGTGATGGAGCCCAAGTACATCAAAACAGCGAAAAACATGATCATTCGTTATTTAAAGAGGACGAGAGACGTTCAGTACTCAAAAGAGGACTATATGAGTGATTCCAGATTCCGAGCGACCGACTATCTGGAGAGTGCCAAAAACAGGATCAGGTTCAAACTCCACAGAGCCCAGGAGAACGGCCTCGCTGTTGCAAATTCCTATGCGAGACATATGCACATGTCCGGGGATAAGATAGAGGGCAATTTTCTCGAAAATATTGAGAGTGTCGACTCATCCGATTTAAGGAAAGCCGCTGCAAATTACTTAACAAAGAACGATTATGTCGTGGTGACGATAATGCCGAGGGAGGATGAAAAATGATATCTCCCAGAAAAATCCTGGTTCCCCTACTCTTGATCTTTGCTTTAGAGCTGACGGGCAAACAAGAAGATATGGAAAACTCAATGTCTGCCTGGAAGACCCCTCCCAAAAAGCTAAGCCTGAAAAACGGGCTTACCTACATATACCAGAAGGATATCTCATCTGCTGTCACAGTCGTGCAGGTGTTGATCAACGGGGGAAAACGAGACGAGCCCAAGGGAAAAGAAGGCCTTGCCTATTTGACCACTCGCCTGGCGATCTCTATCCCCGACCAGAGGAAAGTTCAAGATCTGATGGATCAAGCCACACGATTGACCTTGGATTGCCAAAGCGATTATTCCTTTATCAACATCTCGTGTCTATCTGAAAACCTGGATGATAGCTTAGAAACCACGACCAAGATTATGCTGGACCCTCTCTTTTCAGGCTTGAAGATCGATGGGGTCAAAAAACAGATGAATCAGCGGAGAGAATCTGCCGAAGACGATTCCATACAGATGGCGCATGATGCATATTTTGACATCTTTTTTAAGGACACGCCATACGGAAGCTCGAGTTTCGGGACGGAAGATTCGATAAAGGCCATCAAAAAGAAAGACATAGAAAACTTCTACAAAAGCCATTTTATTGCAAGAAACATGGTCGTCGTTGTCACTTCGAATCTGGAAGAAGAGGATATATCCAAACTTTTGGACAAATATTTTAAAAAATTCCCGCAAGGCACTCTCAACGAACCTGTCCCCCTAACCATTAATCCTCCAGTGGAAAAGTCCCATACCTTGGAGAGAGACACAGAGCAAACTCTAGCAAGCTATGCATTTCCGCTACCCAGAATCAATGCTCGAAACCTGATTCTGGCCTATATGCTGGAAAACCTTCTCGGAAAAGGATTCAACTCGCGACTCTGGCCCCTGAGACAAAAAAAGAAACTTGCCTATCTTGTCAATTCGAGAGCGAATCAGTTGAGAGAAGGCGGGTTTATGGAGGCCTATCTGGAGACAGAAAACTCTAAAAAAGATGTGGCCATGGATGCTCTCACCAAGGTCCTCTTAGATCTTTATGAGGAAGGTGTCTCCGAAGAGGAACTCCGAGTCACCAAGACGAATTCCAAGGCGAATTTTCTGCGCAGTAACGAAACCAAGGATGTTCGGACAATCACAATCGCCTATTATGAGGCGTTAGGTGTGGGGTATGACTTCATCAACAGTTATTTTTCGGAGATCGACGCAACGTCCTTCGAAGAGTTCAATGCGTACATCAAAGAAGTGCTCAACCCAAAAAAGGGCGTCAGCATCACCGTAGGCCCAAAAGCTCAATAATCGGAGCTATTTAGCTCGCTGTGATATCCGCCAGTTCTTGAATTGTTTTTGGAATGGGTTTGCCCAAAACTCGATGACCATCTTTGGTCACCCATACATCATCCTCGATCCTGATGCCTCCAAAATCCTTGTATCCTTCGGCTTTGTCATAGTCGATGAACTCAGAAAATTTGTTTTCCGCTTTCCATTTATCGATGAGCGCGGGAATGAAGTAAATGCCTGGTTCCACAGTTAAAACAAAACCTTCTGTAAGTTCCTTTGCAAACCTCAAATAAGCAAGGCCGAACTGCTCGCTCCTCTTAAATTTCTTATCATAGCCGACAAAGTTCTCGCCCAAGTCTTCCATGTCATGGACATCCAGGCCGATCTGATGACCCAGGCCATGCGGGAAAAACATGGCATGCACACCATTCTGGACTGCCTCGTCCACATCGCCTTTTATCAGGCCTAAATCTTTCAAACCAGAAGCGATCGTTTTAGCCGCTTGAATATGAATATCTCTGTAGTTCACGTTCGGTTTGATGGCTTGGATGGCCGTCATCTGTGTCTCGAGGACGATCTCATATATCTCTTTTTGTCTATCAGTGAATTCACCGTCTACGGGAATTGTCCGAGTGATATCAGATGCATAATGTTTCGGTGATTCGGCTCCTGAATCGCACACAACAAGATGTCCTTTTTTCATTATGTTTCCGTGATAGTGATTGTGGAGCGTCTGGCCGTTTACCGTTAAAATGGTCGGAAAGGCCATATGGCAGCCGGCCGATAGAGCAATTCCCTCCATCCGTCCGACAATTTCTCTTTCATACACTCCAGATCTGGCCATTTTCATGGCACTCGTATACATCTCATAACTGACATCAAGCGCTTTCTCCATTTCTGCGATTTCTTCCCGTATCTTTATAGACCTCTGGGCGACAACGGCCTTGATGAGCGCTTGCGAAACATAGTCCTTCACAAGATTGTTATGAATCCCTAACAAGTGACTCAATTTTGTCACTGTCTCTGGTCTGTATGGCGGAAGGAAATGAACTTTTCGTCCGGTTTGAATGGCTTTCCTGAGTATATCCTCCAACATGTTCGACGAGAGTGTTTCTTCCACGCCTGCCTTCACAGCTCTATCCTTGAGCAAAGGTTGATCTCCCATCCAGATGATGTCCTCGATAGTCACATCATCCCCGAAGACAAAATCCTTATCCTCCTCAACATCGACAACACCGGCAAGGCCAGGATAATCCAATCCAAAAAAGTAGAGGAATGAACTATCTTGCCGGAAGTGATAGGGATTAGCCGGATAGTTCATAGGGCATTCTTCATTGCCTAAAAAGAGAGCAAGGCCCGAACCGATCTGCTCTTTGAGCCGCTTTCTTCTCTGCGTATAAATACCTGATTCAAACATCTCAATTCTCCTTTCCAAATCTGATTTATTCATAAAAACTGCCGATCACTTTCACTGAAAATCCTTCTCATTTTTATTATCGGCATTTTTTACCCTTCGGGCGCCGACCCAACCTAACCCACCGATCTCACAGCATCGGCTTCGTCGTAGCTCATTCGCGGTAGTTTACTACAGCTTCATGAGCCAATTCCTCCACCCTAATGTTAGGGTGGGGTGGGTTGGCCTCGGTCCGTGAATAATCCAGGCCAATCAAATCACAACATTATTTTACTGGTATATCAAGTCTATCATTTTAAATCAAGAGATTGTCAAATTGCAGGGATTCAAAAGGATTGGTGTTCGGTTCGGCGTATGATTTCATCCTGGAGCTCGGGGCTCAGATCGACAAAATAATCGCTGTACCCGGCCACACGGACGATAAGGTCGCGGTATTTCGCTGGATTTTTCTGCGCTTCCTTTAGGATGTCTGCACTAACGACATTGAGCTGGATATGATGGCCATCCAACCTGAAATAGGAGCGGATCAAGTGAGCGAGTTTGTCTATCCCGGATTCATCGGAAAGAAGATGAGGAGTAAATTTTTGGTTGAGGAGCGTACCACCAGTCCGGAGATGGTCCATCTTGGCGACAGATTTTATGACAGCTGTGGGGCCCTTCCTATCCGAGCCCTGCACTGGAGAAACCCCTTCCGATAGCGGCTCTCCCGCTTTTCTCCCATCTGGAGTTGCCCCAACAACCTTCCCGAAATAGACATGGACTGTTGTGGGCAAGAGGTTTATGCGGTAAAATCCGCCTTTAGTGTTGGGCCTTCCATTGACGGCCTCATAGTACGCCTCGAATATCATCTGCATGATCTCATCCGCATAGTCATCATCGTTGCCGTACTTGGGAGTTTTGTTCAAAAATCTCTGTCTTAGAGGTTCATTTCCACGATAATCCCGTCTCAGTGCCGAAAGAAGCTCTTTCATGAGAACGTGTTTTTTATCATAGACATTGTACTTTACTGAAGTCAAAATATCCGTCATACTCCCTAAACCAACCCCCTGAATGTAGGATGTGTTATAACGCGCACCCCCATCATGGTAATCCTTGCCCTTGGTGATACAGTCGTCTATCAGAAGAGACAGGAACGGTGTGGGTAAATACTCTGCGTAAAGGCGCTCTATGACGTTATTCCCCTCGATCTTGATATCCACAAAATGTTCGATCTGTTTCTTGTAGGCGTTTAACAACTCTTCAAAATCCGAGAACTTGGAAGGATTTCCAGTGGAAAGGCCTATTCTTTTTTTGGTTTTCGGGTCCACCCCATTGTTGAGAGTGACCTCAAAGACCTTGGTGAGGTTGAAATATCCTGTCAGGTTATAGTTTTCCTTTCCGAACGCCCCGGTCTCCACACATCCGCTGGCCCCCCCATCACGGGCATCCTCGATCGTCTTCCCCTGGCTTACCAACTCTTGAATGATTGCTTCTGTGTTGAAAATAGAAGGCTGGCCAAATCCGGTCTTCACTATCTTGAGCGCTCTTTTCAAAAAACTATCGGGAGTTTTTTTGCTGATCTGAACCATCGAACTCGGCTGCAAGATGCGCATTT
>CAZIMJ010000172.1:0-6873 GCA_964540205.1 uncultured Eubacteriales bacterium
TTTTGACCTAACGAAAAAGTAGGTCCCCTTTTTCTTGTAGGGTCTGTTCCCCGAACGGACCGTTTGGGAAACGGTCCCTACATTTTCTTGGTGTAGGGTTAACTCCCCGAGCGGACCTGAAAAAGGTGACAGGTGCCTATTTTCAGGGGTAGAGAAAAAAGGTGACAGTCCCCTTTTCGGTGCAGGGGCCATTCCCCGAATGGACCGAAGATTGGAGATGAGGCTATCATGAAACTTGAATTTTGGGGCGTTCGAGGCACGATGCCCATAGCCGGAAAAGACAAGATCAAATACGGGGGGAATACCATCTGTTCGACCGTCTATACGGAGGATAACTCCCCGATCATCATCGATGCGGGAACAGGAATCAAAAAACTCGGAGATGAGCTCGTCCGGAAAAAAGGCGACAAACCCCTTAATTTGAGTATCCTTCTCACCCATTTCCATCTCGATCATATACAGGGTCTGCCCTTTTTCGCTCCACTCTATCTGCCCGATACGATCCTAACGATTTACAGCCCCCAAAACCCCAAAGAGACGGAACAGTATTTGAGCGGGCTTATGTCCGGCAGGTATTTCCCTGTTGATTTCTGGGGGACTCCATCCATGAAGATCTATCTTCAGATCCAGGGGGATTTTTCTCTCAAGGGAGTTCATATCTCTATGTGTCCTCTACACCATCCGCAAGGGAGTGTGGCCTACAGACTCGCAACCGACAAAAAGTCTGTCGTGTTTGCCACAGACACCGAACATCCAGCCAGTGGAATCGATGAAAATCTAGCGGCATTCACCGAAGGAGCCGACGACTTCATCTGTGATGCCACATACACGATAGACGAATATGAGAGTGGAAAAGTGGGGTGGGGACACAGCACCTGGCTGGAAGGAACTAAATTAGCCAAAGAGGCAAAGGTCAAACATCTGCATCTCCATCATTTCAACCCGGACCATTCCGATGAACAAATAGATGAGATTGTGGCCAGGGCTCAGGAGAAGTTTCCCAAAACATCGGGAGCCAAAGAATCCTCTTAAAAGAGAGGAGGAGGAATAATGAACAGCACGGGAACCCAGCCGTTACCATTGTACTTAGAAATGTTGTTTCTTTTTCTGGCCGTTGTTTTTGTTTGTGTGCTCTATTTCCTTTTGCGTGTGGTTTTTACAAAGTTATTTGCCTCTGGCCAGAAACCCACAGCGATCTTTCTTTCACGATTGAATTTACCATCGGTTTTGATTGTGATGACTCTGTGCTTGAAGGTTCCTGTATTACAGAATGCTTTGTTCCCCAGCCAGCAGATCACACCCTTTTTGGATGCAGCTCTGGTCTTTTTTGCGATATTTTTTCTGATCCGGTTTGTCGATGCCATGTTTCGCAGCTGGTTTGTGAGGCGCGGACAACCTTTTCCGCTTCCCGATGTGCTCCACAGTCTGATCCTGGCCGTCATTTATCTGATCGTCTTTTTTATCACCATGCGCGGCATTTTCGGATTTAACATAACACCATTTCTGGCCACATCCGCACTGCTCACCATGATTTTAGGGCTGGCATTCCAAGGTGTTCTCAGCAATATCCTTTCCGGCATGTCTCTCCACCTCACCAAGTCCTTCGGCAAGGGAGATTGGATCGCAGTGGGGGAGAATGAAGGGATTGTGATCAACACCAATTGGCGAGAGACACGCGTTTTTGACAGGTTCTCGAATATTATTGTCATCCCCAATAACATTGTGGCATCTGAGAAGATCACCAACTTTTCCTATCCAAATAAGAAGACGGCTCTGATTATTCCCGTTAAAGCCAGTTATGAGACCCCACCTTCTGAAGTTTTTGAGGCTCTCAAGGAAGCCGCTTTAGATGTCCCCGAGGTTTTGTCCGAGCCGGAACCAGAGCCACATCTTCTGGGCTATGAGGATTTTGGCATCAACTATACGATCAAGTTCTGGATCACAGATTTTCGTCGAAAATATCTCATCATGGCTGCCGTCGGACGAAATATCTGGTACAAATTCAAGAGACGCAACATCGAAATTCCCATCCCGCTGAGTGATAAACTCTCTGATTTGATGAAATCGGTGGATAAGACAGAAAGGGCAACGACACGAGACGAAGAGAAGGGGAGGACGTCTCGCGATTTGATCAAATCCGATTTTTTAAAGTACGCGGAAGGGGAGAAGAAGGGGCAACTGCTTGTCTCCGAGGATGAGTTGATGTCATTTGCGGCATTGATTCAGAGGCATCGATTTACAGAGGGAGAAACTGTCTTCAAACAAGGAGATAGCGGGACAAATTGTTATGTTGTGGTAAAGGGGGTTATTAAAGGCGAGATCGTTTACAATGAAGAGGGAAAACAATTCAAGTCTGATTTTAGAGTGATCCCAGGGGGGATCTTTGGCGAGATGTCCCTATTTACAGGAATGCCGCGAACAGCCACATGTATTGTTGAGGGGGAAACAGAACTCCTGGAGATTGAAGCGGAGGACTTTGCGCGACTGCTCGGGAGAAATCCGGACATTGGCGAGGTCATTGCCGATTTAGCAAGTAAACGTAATAAGGAGAATCAAGAACTTCTAGCGAAAATAAAAGAGTTGTCCGCAGCCGATATCCAAGAAAGCACGGACAAAAACTCCATCCTTGCCCGCCTAAAAAACCTAGTGAAGCGTTTAGCATGAAGTATTGAATTTCATTGGATTGAATTATTCTCTCCAATTCTGCTACACTGTTATTCGCTCTTTCGTAATAGAAGTCCAGTAAAAGAGGTTAGATGAAATAACCGAAAGAGATGGGTTAAGTGCCCCTGTAGCTCAGTATGGATAGAGCAACGGATTCCTAATCCGTGTGTCGCCGGTTCGAGTCCGGCCAGGGGTACCACTTTTCCAGGGGTAACCGCTAGTTTTCGTTTGAGCAACCATAAGCAAACGTAGGCGATTCTCAGCAAAATCTGTGACATTTTCTGTGACAAAATTGGAGTAGTCTATATTGACTTCAACTAACCTAACATACTGATAGCCAGAGCGTGTGGCTGTTAACCACTAGGTTGTAGGTTCGAGTCCCACCCGAGGAGCCATTTTATGGGAATATCTCAGACATCTTTTTAAACAACCTCAGTCTAATATTTATCAACCCGATGATACCTGAATATTTTATTTCTTAAGAGCTAGCTTCAGTCTTTTTCCTTCCTCTCTGTTCAAAAAGCGAATAGACAACGGGAATGACTACCAGAGTGATGAGAGTGGCGCTGGTCAGACCGCCGATAACTGTCCTGGCTAAGGATGATTGAACTTCGCTTCCTTCTCCTAAACCAATGGCCATTGGAACCATAGCTACGATAGTGGTTAAGGCAGTCATCAGAATCGGACGCAGCCTTCTTCTTCCAGCCTCGTTTATGGCTTTCATCAACTCCATCCCATCACGGCGCCGCAGCAGGTTGGTATAGTCTACTAACAGAATGGCATTATTGACTACGATTCCGCCCAGCATGATCATACCAATGTAGCCTTGCACATTCAAGTTTGTCCCCGTAAGAAATAGTATTAAGACTACTCCTATTATGGCCAGTGGCACACAAAACATTATTATCAGAGGGTCGCGCAGCGATTCATAAAGCATGGCCATAATCATATAAACAAGAAACAGAGCTAACATGATGCTGATCATCAATTCCCTGTTGGCTTTCTGCTGCTCTTCATAATCACCGGTGAAACTGATGACAAAGTCTCTTGGAATCGGGATAGTCTTCAGGTCCCGGCGGGCATCCCGGATTACCGAACCCAGGTCCCGATCCGCAATTTCTGCCGAAACGTTAATTATTCTTTCTCTGTCTCTTCTTTCTATCGCCTGGGGGCCTCGCTCGCTGGCGACTTCGATCACATTACGCAAACTGACCTGTTCTCCATCAGATTTGGTTATGGTCAGGTCAAGCATATCGTTGACATCCAGGTATTCTGAATCCTTCACCTTAACCAGGATTCTGTATTCCCGGCCACTTTCCCGGAACTGGCTGGCCTGAGAACCTGACAGAATTGTTTCGATAAAACTGCCAATCTGGCTGACTGATAATTTCAGATCAGAAGCCTTCTGCCTGTTAATAATCAGATGCTGTTCCCGAGTCCCCTCTTCCCGGCTAATTAGAACATCAGTGACCCCTTTTATCTTTTCAACAACTCTTTTTACTTCAGCCGCCAGGCTCTGAGCCACCTCCATATCATAACCACGAATTTCAATCTGCAGCCTTTCCTCACCGCCGCCGCCCCTCATCCCGAACATCCTCATCCCGCCAGAGGCTCTGGTGCGGATGATGATTCCTGGAATTTCTAACAGCTTCCGGCTGAGATCCGCAGCAATGTCCATACTGGTCCTGGTCCTCTGAGATTTTGAAACCAGTTTCAGAGTAATATTACCCCGGTTGGCTCCGCCACGCCAGCCTCCACTGCCTGCATATTCTTCTATGGATTCGATCTCTGGAACCATTTGCTTGACCCGAGCAACGACTAACTGTAGCTTCTGGTCCATAACCGACAACCTGGTCCCGACTTCCATTTCCACAGTTATCCTGACCTCGCCCTCATCTGTTTGGGGCATATATTCCCTACCAACAAACCGGAAAAGAAAGACGCTGATTGCCAGCAACACAACCGTAATCAACAGCACTCTGAACCTTCGGTGCAGACAATAATTCAGAAGGTTTTTGTAAGAATTTTCGATACTGACAAAAATTTGTTTAGTTTTTACCGCCAGCCGGGAACCGGGATTATGTCTGCCAATGTTGTCACCTTTAAGGATCTTACTGGCCAGCATCGGCACCAGAGTCAGAGCAACAATAAGGGAGCAGGCCAGAGAAAAAACAACTACATAAGCCAGTTGTTTAAACATTATTCCTGCAGCTCCCCTTATAAAAAGCATGGGCAGAAAGACAATCAAAGTGGTAACTGTGCTGGCAATTATGGCTGAGGTAACCTCATTGGCTCCTTTGACTGCAGCCTTTTGCAGGAGCATACCGTCTTCGTGCAATCGGAATATGTTCTCCAGAACCACGATGGAGTTGTCCACCATCATTCCGATACCCAGCGCCAGTCCGCCCAGGCTCATAACGTTCAGGGTAAAACCGTTAAAATATATAAGAATAAAAGTGGCAATTATTGAAATCGGAATCGACAGAGCAATGACCAGAGTGCTTCTTATATTAACCATGAAGAACAGCAGAACAAATACTGCCAGCAATCCTCCATACAATGCAGCGGAGCCAACATTATTAATGGCAAGTTTGATGAATTTGGCACTGTCCCTCACGGTAATAAACTTGAATTGAGGATAATCCTCCTTAATTCGTTTCAGTTCTTTATTAACACCCTCTACGATACTGACCGTATTCTCGCCGGACTGTTTATAGATAGCCATTCTGATGCCCGGCAGATCATTGATTCTGGCAACCCTGGTTATCCGACTATGGGTGTCTTCAACGCTGGCTATGTCTTTAAGTCTGATAGCCGCCCCTTCCCTGATGGCCACAATCGTTTCTTTAATCTGCTCGATGTTGGCAAACACTCCCGGGATCCTGACGACTATTTCATAATTTCCTTTTTCGATGGTTCCAGCAGCCATGTCAATGTTTTCCTGTCTGATCTTGCTTATGATTACATCCATAGGCAAATTCAGGGCTTTAATTTTCTCAGGAAACAGATTAACCTGAATCTCCCTTTGCAAGCCGCCCCAGATATCAGCCGAGGCTACGCCCGGAACTCTTTCCAGCCTGTAAGAAACCTGCTCGTCTATGATTTTCCTTACTTGCAGCGGGTCCAGTTCACTCAAAATGCCGATCATCTGGATTGGCATCTGGGCCGGATCGAACTTCCGCAGAGTCGGTCTCTGAACTTCTTCCGGAAATCTGCCGATGATCCGGTCTATTCTCTCCCTGATATCATTGGCTGCTTCCTCAAGATTCGTTCCCCAGTCGAACATTACCCGGACCGAACTACTGCCCTGTGAAGACCTTGAAAAGATTTCCTCAACCCCAGGAACAGAACTCAAGGCTTCCTCTATGGGCCGGGTTATTATTTGCTCCATCTCTTCAGGAGCAGTATTTGGATAAGAGGTAGAAACGTTAAGCGTTGGAAAGGTAATATCAGGCATCAGGTCTATCGGCAGCCGGGTGAAAGAAATAAAGCCCAAGACCAGCACTACCAGAATGAGCATGGTCACAAAAATCGGTCGCTTTATAGAAAATTCAGAAATGTTCATTTTTTCTTCCCTGTGTCAAATGAGATAACTAAAAACATGTTTTATCTTCCAGTTCAGCCAGAAAGACATCCTGAGAATTGCCCCTATTGACCATAGCGCTGAAAGTAACTTTTCGGGCATTTTCTCTTCTGTCAAATAATTTTATACACTACAGTTGGGAGTGTGAAGTTTGAGGCTGTTGCTCAATAGCCTCTTTTCTTACAGTCCCAGTTGAGATCAATCCAAACGCCTATAAGTTTTTTAATCTAAATTAGTTGAAATGGTGAGGGTTTATCAAGTAGCTTACCTGAGAACCACCTGTCCTTGTCCCCTAGACGATAGCGCCACCGGTTTGGGGAAACGCCAGAATACCAGATATATCCCTGTTAAGTCAAGGATTTTGGAAGATTTTAAGCTTTTTGAGAACTCGTCTTTTCTTCCCTAATATCAGCTAGAATCATCACAATTTAGAACATATTTAGAACAGGATTAGAACACGAGATTTGTGTTGCATATTCCGGTCGAAAGTAGACACCGATTCCGGTCGAAAGTAGCCACTTTTTCCTGGGTTCCGGAATTACTGGTGACTGAAGCGGCGCTGGATAACTTTAATGTTGTAAGCCATCATATTCCTTCTAGCCTAATTAGGAGGAGAAGATGGCACA
>CAZIMJ010000173.1:0-2922 GCA_964540205.1 uncultured Eubacteriales bacterium
ACATACGTCATGAGTACATTCTGGACCCTGGTTTTCTCCGCATAGTCCTTGACCTTCATTTGGGCTTCAGGCAACCTATCTGAATCTTTATTCAGAACAATGGACACAACAGAATCCGATGGGGGAGTCCTCATCACAGCAAAGTGGAAGGTGCCGACATGTGTCTTAAAATCAAAGGCATCGACGCCATGGAAAAAATCCCTTATCTCCCTGATGAGAGTGTTCAACTCTTCATTGGAGATGACACAGTTTTCCACATCCACGATCCTTTGCCATGAGCCCTTCTCTCTGAATCCCAGTCCTCCCGGGTGGAAGACCATATCCATCCTTTGCCTGTAATTGTAATCATTCCCCGAAAATATCGGAATTTCTTCAAACCTCAACGCTTGGGACAACTTTTCTCTTTTGTTTTCTAACTGGGTCTTGTAGTCGATATCCTGGAAGGCGCAACCACCGCACTTTTTGAAATAGGGACACATCGGCTCAGCCATGACTTGCCTCGCTCGATTTAATTTTATTCATCAGAGTATCCTCTTTATATCTAGAAGGTTTTTAATGTTGAAGTCTGCATCGCTTATTTCCCTGTGATTATTTGAGATGTGCTCGGAATGATAGTGGACCAAATTCTCACCGAAATCACAAAAGATCGTCTTCAGCGCGAGTTTTTTTGCCGGCTTAATATCCTGGATGGGATTATCCCCCACCGAGCAGGATTTGTGGGGGTCTCCATCGAGATGTTGTAATCCATATTCGAAGTGCTTGCCCTCTGCTTTGAGGGCCTTCACATCGCTGCTAGCGATTACGGCCTCGAACATATCGATAAGCCCAACATGTTTTGCCCTCAACAGGACGACCTCCCTCACGGCATTGGTAACCAGAGTGTTGAGGAATCCCTTGCCCTTGGTGTACTCGAGGATCTCTCTTGCGTGGGGAACGAGAACCAGCTTATCCAGGTTTATCTCCTGACTGTGCTTCCAGTCGACTCCAAAATTTCTTCCGTGCTGAACATAGTCGTGCCACTGCCAGGAATTTTCGATTTCCGTCAGGTGATCGTTGAACAATCGCTCAGCCTCTGGGAGAGGGATATTCCTCTGCGCGGCAATATCTTCCTCCAGGCTGCGGCAGACCGCTTCATCCAGCCTGGCTTCGTCCGCCAGAGTGCCCGTCCAATCCCAGAAAATGATCTTCGACATAGGTTTGCTATTTTAAACAAAAATATCACGTACGGCAATTCGAAGATTTTGCAAGATTTTGCACGATTTTACAAAATCAAATCATTATGGCGTAACAAATAACGCTTTTGTGCGGTAATACTCTATAGAATTAGAACAGAATCAGAACAGGTGTTAAAATTTGGCCGGAGGTAAGCAATATTCGATTAGACATTCGTTTCACATTGGATGGCTGGGAGTTTCGACTAAACTCATTTGAGAAAGTTCTTTATTTTAAGCCAGTTATTTATTAGGATATCACGTTTACATTATCCATCATTTCATGGATTTGCACTGAACGGGTGATCAAGATGAGAGTCGAGAATTTTTGTGAGTTGAGAGGAGATCTGATGTGGCGAATCGTTGCCCGATCCTAGCACTTATTTTTTATGTTGTTTTCTCTAATTTTTCTGTCCCCCTATTTGCCGATAATGATGATCTTACCTATCAAGAGGAGTTTAGAAAGGCCGCACCAAAAGTCTTCATCGATTGCCGGCGTTGTGACAGGGATTACATCCGCACAGAGATCACTTTCGTCAATTATGTGCGGGATAGGCAGGATGCCGATGTCCATGTCCTCATCACGACGCAGCAAACAGGAAGCGGCGGTCAAGAATACTCGATGGAGTTTATCGGTCAGAAGGATTACAGCCAAATCCGGCACACTATGCGATATGTATCAAACAGAACCGATGTCAGGGATGAAGTCCGGGAAGGGTATGTGGAAGTCCTAAAAAAAGGCCTATTTCCCTTTGTGATGCATTCACCCATAACGGACCATATATCAATCTTGTTTAAACAAGAGTTAGAGCCAACCGCAGTTGAGGATAAATGGAATTTTTGGATCTTCAATGTCGGACTCCGAGGTTCTTTAAGTGGAGAAGAATCGACAAGCGAAAAATCTGTAAGTGGTAATTTTTCAGCCAACAGAGTGACTCCTGAGATGAAACTCCGCCTGAGACTTGAAGGAGAGTTTGAAGAAGACAGGTTCGATATAGACGGCGACTCTATCATAAGTACTTCATCGGATAAGGAGGCTGGTGGCTATTATGTCAAAAGTCTGGGCGATCATTGGTCCGCGGGAGGATGGACAGAGTTAGAGTCTTCAACCTATAGCAATTATGACCTTCGATTCAATTTAGCGCCCGCCATAGAGTACAACTTCTTCCCCTATTATGAGTCCACGCGCCGTCGACTCCGCGTTCTATATCGATTGAATTATTATTACAACAGCTATATTGTAGAAACGATTTATAACAAAACATCCGAGAGTTTGTGGGGTCAAACTATAGATGTCACTCTTGAGGTGAAGCAACCCTGGGGAAATGCCTCTATTTCAGTTGATGGTTCACATTATTTCTATGATGTTTCGAAAAATCGGATAAGCCTGTGGGGCTATATGTCTATTAGGCTTGTCCGCGGCCTTAATCTGGACATATTCGGCAGTTATTCCCGGATCCATGACCAGTTGAATTTACCCAAGGGTGACGCATCTCTCGATGAGATCTTGCTGCGCCGGAGAGAACTGGCGACAGATTACGACCACCGCATATCGATAGGCTTAAGCTACACATTTGGATCTGTCTACAGCAACGTCGTCAATCCCCGCTTCGGCCGCTAAAAAATGGGGGACTGTCACCTTTTTCCAGAGGTGAAGCATGAAGGGGACTGTCACCTTTTTATGTTGGGTCCGTTCCCCGAACGGACCGTT
>CAZIMJ010000174.1:0-3361 GCA_964540205.1 uncultured Eubacteriales bacterium
ACACAGAAAGGGAAACGATCGCAATAGATCTGAATACATGTCTGAGCTATCATCTTAAAATTCCCAAGAGGGCTAAACTTAACTTTGACTTTTCCTTGGAAGCGGCCAAAATAAGTTCCCTGGACAGATCCAAACTTGTGATCTATCTTGAAACGCTTTACGGTGAGGCCCATGTCCTCTACGAACAATCTTTTGCCGACAGGACCAGAGTTAATAAGGAAAACCTTCCGGTCGATCTCTCTCCTTATGAAAACCTGATCTCGCGGATAAGTTTTGTTTTTGTGAGCGAATCTCTCGCAGTTGACTCCTCAACGAAGCTTTTTCTCAAAAAACCAAGGATCTTTAAAGCGACAGATGGGCCTTCTCCTGATTTAGGAAAATCAGAACCTTCGCTTGCAGAGCCTTTCAACATTCTGATCTATCTGGTGGATGCTCTCCGTCCCGATCATCTTCCCTTTTTCGGGTATAAAAAAAATACGGCCCCCCATATGACTAAGTTTTCCAGGGACTGTGTCCTCTTCAAGAATGCCTACGCACAGTCATCCTGGACCAGGCCATCTGTAGGGGCCCTGTTTACGGGTCTGTATCCATTCCAGCATCAGGCAGTCACTCTAAAAAGCGGACTGGCAGCGGATTTCCAGACGTTGGCCGAGCTGATGAATAAGGCGGATTTTCACACGATCGGGATCTCCTCTAACGCCGGGATCAAGGAATTCTTCAACTTCAATCAGGGATTTTCTTATTTTAAATACCATTCCAATCTGGATGGGGGATTGGCGGAGATGCTCAACACGTATGCCTTCTCACAGCTAGAGGCTGAACCATCTCCTTTTTTCATGTATATCCACACCATGGAGCCTCATCGTCCCTACAAGATCAAGGAGGAGTTTTATCCCGCGGCCACGGGAGACCCTCATATAGTCGTAGTTGAAAAAAAGGGAGAAGAACGCTACAGCGTGGATCTGAATCACACACTTCGGATGTACGATGCTTCCATTACCCAGAATGACAAAGCCTTCGGTGATCTGATGGCAGAGCTGAAAAGCCTCGGTCTGTATGATAAGACCTTGGTCATCCTGATGTCTGACCACGGGGAGGAGTTTTTCGAGCATAAAGGTATGGCTCACGGGCAGACGCTTTACCAGGAACAGGTCAAGCATCTTTTCATCGTGAAGCTTCCCCATCAGTTGAATGCCGGCCGCATCATCGAGGATAACGTGCAGGAGATCGATATCTTTCCCACTCTCCTCGATTTTGCCGGCGAGAGCATCCCTGCCTTCCTCTCGGGGAAGAGCTTGAAGAGATTGTTACTCTCATCTGATTCGCCCGATTCCCCCGTCCACCAGGAGATCTTTATGGAGACAGGCGCCATCCTGGATAAAAAAGCCATTGTGGATGGAAAATGGAAATTGATCCACACCGGGACAGAATGGACGAATGATGTGCGCGAGTATGAGCTCTATGCCCTCGAATCCGATCCAGGAGAACAGACGGATCTGTTCGGCAGGAATCCTATTGTTGTGCACTACTTGAGAAACAGTCTGTTCAATTGGGTGAATGCACAGGAGAAACTGGCGAATATCGGAAAGGAGGATATCGAGAAAACTCTGACGCAGAAAGAGATCGAAGAGCTCAAAGCCCTGGGCTACATCAAATAAAAAACCAAAAAGGGGACAGGCTACTTTTTTAATTACCCCTATAAAAAGTAGCCTGTCCCCTTTTTGGTTTTTTAGGATTCTTCTTGACCGGGGAATGATAAAACGGTAGGATAATCCCTATTTTTATGATAAGTTTTCAAGGCTTTTAATTTCGATTTGGAAAGGAGTCTCCCTAGTGAAGAAAAAAACAGCCCCAACTTACCAAGAATTAAGCCGCCGTCGTTTTCTCAGCAGCTCAGCTGCAGTCTTGGCTGGTGCAGGGTTCGTCAGTCGAAAGAAACTATTCGGCTCTGGCTCGTCTGTCGAAAAGAATGAAGTGAAGATCAAAGAATACCGGACCCTGGGGCGAACAGGATTCAAGGTCTCAGATATGGCATTCGGATCTGGCGAGCTGGCAGAGCCCGCCCTCCTCGAGGCAATCCTGGATGCAGGGATCAATTACATCGATACTGCGGAAGGATATGGAAGAGGACGCTCAGAAAGGGTCATCGGTAGCGTCATAAAGAACCGCGACAGGAAGAAAATTTTTGTCACGACAAAACTGGGCTTGAGAAGAGACCTCACAAAAGAAGCCATTAAAGGCAGAGCCCTCAAGTGCTTGGAACGGCTTCAGACGGATTATGTCGATTGTCTAATGATCCACATGCCTTCCACTGTGGAACAACTTAACACCGAAGGATTTCATGCCGCTTTTGAAGAGCTCAAGGCCGAAGGGCGTGTGCGCTTCCGCGGCCTTTCCAACCATGGGGCTCAGTGGGGAGATGTCCCTGAAACCATGGAGAAGGTCCATCTGGCGGCTGCAGAAGATGGCCGCTTCGATGTGGCGCTTCTCGTCTACAATTTTCTCCAAAAAGACGAGGGCGAGAGGATTTTAAAGGCTTACAAGCAGAAGAATATCGGTACGACCTTGATGAAAACCAATCCTGTCCTGAATTACATGGAAGTGAAGGAACAGGCAGACCAGTTGAAAGAAGAAGGCAAAGAAGTCTCGGAACGGCTGCAAAATCTTCTCGATAGGCTGAAGGGGAGAGCCGATGCCACTGGAGCCTTTCAGAAACAGTATGGCTTAAAAAGCTACGACGAAGTCCGCAGTGCGGCCATAAAGTTTGTTCTCAATAATCCCAATGTCAGCTGCGCCTGTCCCACTATCAAAAATTTCAGCGACCTGGAATTTTATGGGAATCTTTCTGGAGCCAGCTTCGACATTAAAGCCGAGAAAACGCTGGCAGCCTACAAGGCTCTCTATGGTGATCTTTATTGCCGTCATGCTTGCGGTAAGTGCGAATCAAACTGTCCTCATGCTGTGCCGGTGAATACGATCATGCGCTACAATCATTACTTTCAAGCGCAGGGCCGCGAGAAAACAGCCATGGTCAAATATGCGGCACTCCCACAGAATAAAGCCGATAAATGCCGGAACTGTTTCGGATACTGTGAAAGATCCTGCCCTTATGGAGTGCCTATTCAGGGGCTGCTTGTATTGGCTGACCATACTCTCACTCTAGAAAGTTAAGTGAGCCCAGCCACCCTGCAGCATTTCAGAGAGTGCCAGCTCTTTATCGACCGGTCAGGCCAAGAGATCATCGAGCCTAACACGGTTATATATTCATAATTTTTTTAATATGACGTGTCAAAAACAACTTCAAAACCTCCATGGGAGAAAAATAGGTGAGTTTTGTTTACACCTTAGAACCAAACCAAAG
>CAZIMJ010000175.1:0-7960 GCA_964540205.1 uncultured Eubacteriales bacterium
TCCATAACGCAACTTGTGTTCATACGATCACGGACTTGGAAATGCTTCCTGTAGGGTTGGGTTTCTTGACAACCAGGGCAAGGGACTATATATTTAGATTTTAGATGTCACGGAGGCCAAGATGGATATTGAAATGAAAATCAAAGGGCTGGTGGTTGACCCTATCTCGAAGATGCCGATCGTTGTTCTTGAAGACCCGAGCAGCGAATACATGCTTCCTATCTGGATCGGTGTCTTTGAAGCGAATGCTATTGCCCTCAAGATGGAGAACATATCAACGCCTCGCCCCATGACTCACGATCTGCTTACAAATCTGCTGGATAGATTCGAAATTCCTGTCGAAAAGATCGTGGTGAACGACGTCAGGGACAATACCTTTTATGCCACCATTTTTTGTAAACACAACAATGACCTCTATGCCATCGACTCCCGCCCATCGGATGCCATCGCCCTTGCCCTCCGTATGGAAGTCCCCATATTTGTCAATGAGGATGTCGTAAAAAAAGCACACAGCCTCAAATTCGATGAGGATTTTGAGGATTCAGAAAAGCTCCAAAAGTGGCTGGAAAACCTCAAGCCCGAAGATTTCGGAAAATACAAAATGTAACATCCATGGGCCCGGGATCCCGGAACATCAAGACTCCATTAACACTCATCAATCCAGGAAAGATCGAGCTACGTACGCAGCATTAGAATCATGTAGAAGCCGACCAAGCCAAAGATGAGGTTGGGACCCCATGCCGCCAAAAACGGACTGAGATAGCTCACATATCCAAGACTTTTAAAGATCCCGATAGCGCCCCAGTAGATCATGACAATTCCCATGCTCATGCCGATACCGACCAGAGTCCCTTTTTTCCCCATGGTAAAGGCAAAAGGAATCCCTAAAAGAGTGATCACGAATATGGTAAGCGGAAAAGATGTTTTGTGCTGAAGATCGACTTTGAAACGGGTGGTCTCAAAACTCTTTTCCTCGATATTCCTGATATATCGCTTAAGCTCACCGTAACTCATCTGGTCTGGTTCTTTCCAGTCCTTGAGGAAAAAATTCTTGTCCTCTACGCCGGGCAAGATCATTTCGTCATTTTTCTCATACTTGACGGGTCTGTCCCCATTAAAAATCCGGTACCAGGATTTGGTCAACAAAAGTACATGTCCCTGGAGATAGCCTTTCTCCGCAAATATCCTCCTCTCCAAAGACCATGCCACAGAATCGATCTCGAAAACTGAGAGATGATTGAAGGCCAGGGCCTCCTGATCCAAGTAACTATAATTGTAGATACGGTTCCCCTCCCTGTTCAGCACCCACCGGCGATCGAGATGGCGATATGACCTTGCCGGGACGTCGATGATTTGATACCAGGTTTCCTCTGCTTTCTTGTTGGAGAAAGGAAGAATATTCTCCTGAATGTAATAGGAGAAAAAACTGATCAAAATCCCTATGAACAGCAAGGGCATTATGATGCGATAGATGCTGATCCCACACGCTTTCATGGCTGTGATCTCGTTGAATTTATTCGCCAGGCCCAAACTCAAGAGGGTCGAGATCAGTGCTGCGATGGGAAGAATATAATGAACAAATTCTGGCATTTTGAGCCAAATAAAATGGAAGAACATACTGAGCGGCTTGTTATGCTCATAAACACTATCGATCCGTTCAAAAAAAGTCACGATCACGAATATAAAGAGCATACTGAGGAACGCCAATCCAAAAATAAACAGGTATTTTCTCAGTATATACCGGTCGAGGAGATTGGGAAAACGAAGAGAAAAAGGCAGCTTATAGCGTGTGGTCTTGGCTGTTTCAACCCTTGCAGAGATCTTCTTTTTTTTATGGCGCCGAAAAAACCTGTACACAGGAGCAATAAGAGAAGATTCTTTAACGGATCTAATAAACAGATAGATGCCGCAAATCGCAAAAATGATATTTGGACCCCACATCCCGACAAAAGGAGGGATTTTCCCGTCCATAGCAAGCTGTTCACCCGCTGTTATCAATATATAGTAGACGAGAATGATACCGATGCTGATAGTGAATCCACTCGTCCTTCCTCCCTTCTTCGTGGTCGCCCCCAACGGAAGGCCGAGTAGTGCAAAGATAAAGCAGGCGAACGGCAGCGCAAACTTTTTGTGGATTTCCACCCAATGAGAGATGTGATCTCGCTTTCTGTCCCAGTATTGGCGGGATGTTTTTTCCTCCTCTGAGAACTTCTCGAGCTCTGCTTGGATTTTTTTGGCATCTCTGTTCAGCTCTTCAATATCCTTTTCCCTCACGTGTTTCCCATCTGTGCTTCGGGCTACAATGTTTTGCACAGGAAGGTTTTCTTCAAATGTTTTGAATGTGGTCACTCTGTACTTAACTGGTTCATTCAGAGGATAGGAGTGGAGCACTCCATCCGTGAGCTCCAAGGTTGCATTCTGGGTTTCTTGATGGAAATTCAAGTATCCTCTTTTTGCAAAAACAACCCGCGGCTCCTCGCGCGGCTCAGAAAAATAGATAAAAATATTTCTCCATTCATCATCCTGAGCGATATCCTGGATGTAGAGAACCATGTTCGGAATAGATTCGTTGAATCTGCGCGGTTTGATCTTGAGCTGCACTTTTGAGAGCACGGAATTGGAGAACATCTGCACCCATTTGTAGTTTGACCGAGGAGCAATATAGAGCGTGAGGAGGGAGGTGATCACAAAACCAAAAGCGGCAAACAAGAGGATCGGCCTGACAATCCTTTTGTGTCCCACTCCCAATGTTTTAAAAGCGATAATCTCAGAATCGGAAGAGAGACGGCTCAGTCCGGCCAGTATCCCTACGGCTACGGACATGGGGAGAGTAAAGGCTAAAACCGAGGGCAACAGATAAAAAAGCAAGGAGAGAACCACAGACAGAGAAACCCCCCGCGTGATAAGGATCTCGGAAAGCAGCAGGATCTGGTTCATCAAAAGGAGGAAGGAATAGATAAGAAGCCCGATGAGAAAAGCGGGAAGGATATCTTTGAGGATATACCGGTCAAATAACTTCAACACTCCATTAAATATACCACATTCCTCTCCCACAATCCATTCCGCATGCTTCTGGTTAGCGCTTCTAAATCCGTGATGAATGACGTCCGAGTGTCCCAATTGGTGATTGCGAAAACACACTCAGTTTCCCCAGCGAGGAAAATAAATGAGTTTTCTCCACCACACAATATAACGCAATGGGAATTCATACCATCACAGATTTGGAATTGCATCCATGTTTCTGTTTAGCTTTTAGAGTCAAAATAAAAAAAAGGCCCCGGGAATCCCGGGGCCTTTTGAGTTTGAGCGTTTGGTTTTAGTACATGTCTCCGCCAGGAGGCATTGAAGGCATCCTCATCTTTTCATCCTCAGGGATATCAGAGATTAAACCTTCGGTCGTGAGAAGCAGGCCAGCAATGCTCGCTGCATTCTGAAGAGCTATACGAACGACCTTGGTAGGATCCAGGATGCCGCCTTTCACGAGATCTTCATATGTCTCTGTGAGAGCATTAAATCCTTTGTCTCCTTCTAGTTCTTTCACTTTTTCGACTACGATCGAGCCTTCTAGTCCTGCATTATTGGCGATCTGGCGCATGGGTTCTTCAACAGCGCGTTTAACGATGTCCACACCGATCTTTATATCGCCTTCCACTTTCAGCGAATCAAGAACGTTTTTGCTCCTCAAAAGAGCAACTCCTCCTCCTGGAACGATTCCTTCTTCAACGGCAGCTTTAGTGGCGTGCATAGCATCCTCCACTCTAGCCTTTTTCTCTTTGAGCTCCGTTTCTGTAGCTGCGCCCACTTTGATCAATGCAACGCCGCCGACCAGCTTGGCCAGTCTCTCCTGCAGTTTTTCTCTGTCATAATCGGATGTGGTATCTTCGATCTGGGTTCTGATCTGTTTGATCCGCGCTTTTACATCATCAGAAGTTCCCTTGCCTTCGACAATAGTAGTGTTGTCCTTATCGATGACAACTTTATTAGCATCACCCAGCCAATCCACAGTGACATTCTCCAACTTGACACCGATATCTTCTGTGATAACTTTTCCACCGGTGAGAACAGCGATGTCTTCGAGCATGGCTTTTCTTCTGTCACCGAATCCGGGGGCTTTAACAGAACAACAGGAAAAAGTGCCTTTGAGTTTGTTGACGACAAGTGTGGCCAGGGCTTCACCCTCGACTTCTTCTGCGATCACCAACAAGGGCCTCCCCATCTTTGCCACATTCTCGAGCAAGGGCAGGAGCTCGCGCAAGTTACTGATCTTCTTCTCATGGAGCAGAATCACAGGGTTTTCCAGGACACACTCCATTCTGTCGGGGTCTGTGATGAAATAGGGAGAGAGATAGCCGCGGTCGAACTGCATGCCTTCCACGATCTCCATTGTGGTATCAAGACCTTTGGCTTCCTCTACAGTGATGACGCCGTCTTTGCCCACTTTGTCCATGGCTTCGGCTATTATTTTTCCGATCGACTCATCGTTGTTCGACGATATGGCTCCTACCTGAGCGATCATCTCGCCGCTGACATCACGGCTCATTTTCTTCAAAGCATCGACAACTTCTGCAACAGCTTGATCTATGCCTTTCTTGATCAGATTGGGGTTGGCTCCCGCGGTCACATATTTTAGCCCTCCAGCATAAATGCTCTGGGCCAAAACGGTCGCAGTCGTGGTGCCGTCTCCGGCAACATCCGAAGTCTTGGAAGCCACCTCTTTCACAAGCTGAGCACCCATGTTTTCGAGGGAATCTGCCAGCTCAATTTCTTTGGCCACGGTCACACCGTCTTTGGTGCTCGTCGGAGAGCCGTATTTCTTATCCAGAACGATGTTTTTTCCCCTTGGACCTAATGTTTCTTTGACAACATTGCTCAAAGCGTTGACACCCCTTAAAAGGGCCTGTCTCGCTTCATCTCCGAGTGTAATTTGTTTTGCCATTATTTCTCCTTTCACCCAGTCAGGTGATTTTCGCTAATATCTCTTCTTCGCGAACGATGAGATGTTCCACATCGGCGATACTGACCTCTGTGCCACTGAACTTTCCGATGAGAACCTTGTCACCTTTTTTGACGTCAAGAGGGATAATCTTACCGTCTTCCGTCACTTGCCCTTTTCCGACTGCGATCACTTCCGCTTCCTGGGGTTTTTCTTTGGCAGTATCAGGAATGATAATCCCGCCCTTAACGGTCTCTTTTTCTTCCAAACGCTTCAGAAGAACTCTGTCATGTAAAGGAATCACTTTCATTGAAATCTCCTTTTGATTTAATATTTAGCAGATTCGCTATGATAGTGCTAATATAATAAAAATCCCCCCTGTTGTCAAGTTAAATATTCAATTTTTTGGCACTCCTCCCTTTAGAGTGCTAATTTTGCTCACCTTTACTCATCGTAGAACTGAAATCTGGCGAATCTCTCCTGGGTCATTTGATTTTGAGGGCTTTGTATAGGTTATGCAGCGTATTCCGATGGATCCCCAGGGACTTTGCTATTTTCGTCTTGTTCCCATTGTATTTTTCCCCAGCCGTTTCAATATAGATCTTTTCAAACTCTCTCAAGGCTTCCTTTATGGGCAATTCCTTTTCGACCAATTCCGTCACAAGAACAACCATTTTCTGGTGAAGGGAGAGTTCTCTAAACTCTTTTTGCATTTTTCGGCCTCCCGCCCATGATGTCTTCGTATGTCTCTTTGAAAGAGTCTTTGAGCTCCTGGGGGATCACTTTGGCAACAAGCTTGGTCATCCCCAAGCAGTATGGGGCCAGGTAAGAATTCTTTAAGGCCTGTACGCTCACAGGAAAGACTAGCAAGGCAAAAACAAGGATCCCGCAGATCAAGATCCCTTTCAGAAATCCCAATCCCCCTCCCAGAACATGATTGATAAATTTGATCGGTCCCTTGATAATTTTAGATATCAACCATGAAACGAGCCCGCCCAGACACAAGACAGCAATAAAGATCGTGATAAAACCTAAAAAATGAGAGAGGACATGGCTCTCGATCCATCGTAAGTACAATTGAGAGACGTTGGGATAGTAAACGAGCGCTAATCCCAACCCTAATAAAACCGCTGCAAAGCCTATGAGTTGGCGCATGAGGCCTTTGATGATCCCCAGGATCAAGCTCACAACAATTATAATGAATAAGACTATATCCAGCCAGTTAAAAATCATAATGATCTCCTTTTCCTGAGTTCCTCCACCATCCAATACCCACCATTATTTAGGGAACCAAAAGGAACATGAGGTTTGATTCGGCCATGGAAATCAGATCCTGCAGTTGGCACTAGATCGAGCTCCATTGCCAATCCTTTATAATAAGCAGCCATCGAATCATCATGGTAAGAAGTGTACACTTCTAAACCCTGCAATCCAAAGCCCTTGAGCACCTCCAGGTCTTCTCTGGTGACTCGCTCGAAGGGAGCACCCGGATGCGCCAAAACAGGAACACCGCACATTTGCGGTGCCAAAGCGAGAACATCTTTCAGATTGACATTCTGCCGGGGTACAGAGGCCGGCCGGCCATCGGCAAAATAGTCCTTGTAGAACAGATAAGGGGCATACATCCTGTTGGTATCGTCAAGGTATTTCTCTAAAAGTGGATCGGCATTTTTTTCAGCCTTTTTCAACAGCACGTTCGCGATCGTGACTCCCAGAGGCGGATGCGGCCCTGCCTCCTGGAGAATTTCCTCCCATTCGATGGAAAATCCGAGTTTTTGGAGCTTATCCACTCGATTTTTAGCCTCGATGAAGCGCCTGTCTGCGACCTCTTTGACGAGCTCCTTCACGATTGTCCTCTCCCAGTCAACAAAGAACATCAGAAGATGGAATTCTCGATTAGTAAAGAGTGTTGTCAGTTCAACACCCGGAATGACTTCCAGACCGATCTCTTCCCCGATATTCAGAGCTTCTGGGTAGGCATCGACACTGTCATGATCGGTGATCGAAATAGCGCAAAGCCCCTTTTCTTTAGCCAGATGGACGATGTGTGAGGGCGAAAAATCCCCGTCACTGCTCTTGTTGGAATGGATGTGTAAATCGACAGACTCTGTCATCAGAGCTCATTTTTTCCCGTGAGCAATCGATAAATCTCCATATACCTTTCGGAGGTCTGTTCAACGATATCCGGAGGCAAAGGCGGCGGTGGTGATTGTTTATCCCAGTCTGTGCTATCCAGATATTCACGGACGAATTGTTTGTCCAGGCTTGGTTGTGATTGACCCGGAGTGAAGCTGGCGACTGGCCAGAACCGTGATGAATCCGGCGTAAAAATCTCATCCACAAGGATGATCTCTTCGTTAAGGAGTCCAAACTCAAATTTCGTATCCGCGATGATGATCCCCTTGGAAAGGGCATGGAGTGAAGCTTTCTGGTAGAGCTCGACACTGATCTTTTTGACCTTTTGAGACAGTTCCGCCCCCACTAATTTTTGCATCTCTTTAAATGAGATGTTTATGTCGTGCCCTTCTTCTGCTTTAGTTGCTGGCGTAAAAATAACTTCTTTCAGTCTGTCACACTGTTTTAATCCTGGATGGAGTTTGATTCCGCTCGTTTTTCCTGTAGCCTTATAGTCTCTCCATCCAGAACCTTCAAGATAGCCCCGAACGACACACTCGACGGGCAGGACTTCTGTCTTTTTCACAAGCATGGATCTCTTTTCGAGCAGATCTTTAAACGTGTACAATTCCGTAGGATAATCGCTGATATCTGCACTGATCATATGATTGGAGCAGACGAGAGACGTGAATTCAAACCAAAATTTGGAAAGCTGGGTTAGTATTTTCCCTTTGTTAGGGATAAGAGAAGGCAGCACATAGTCAAAGGCTGAAATCCTGTCTGAAGCAATGACCAGAAGGCTGTCTCCGATCTCATACACATCCCTCACTTTCCCCTTTTTATACAACGGAAAATCCGGCAACACAATTTCTGAATAGGTGTTTTTCATAATAGCCTTAGGATAAAAAAAAA
>CAZIMJ010000176.1:0-17728 GCA_964540205.1 uncultured Eubacteriales bacterium
CAAACATGAGAAAAAAAACCAATCCTGGACATACCGGAAAGGAAGAATACAACTTTTTCTTGGCTGTACTCTTTCCCGATGAGCAACTCCAGATCCTGGATTACAACAGAGTCATCAAAAACTTGAACAACCACACAGAAGAAGAATTGTTCCAAACTCTTGAAAAAACTTTTTCTATCGAAGACATGGATGCTGAGCCGTATAAACCCCAAAAAAAGGGCGAGATCGGCATATATCTGGATAACACATGGTACAAAGTGACGATCAAACCCGAAATTATAAATACAGACAGAACTGATCCCGTCAGAAGCCTGGACATCTCAGTTCTTCAGGACAACGTTTTGGGACCTTTTTTCGGTATTAATGACCCCAGGACCAGTGATGAGATTGACTTCATCGGGGGAATACGGGGCTTGGAAGAGCTTACCAGATTGGTCGACAGCGGAAAATTCAGAGTGGCCTTCGCCATGTATCCTGTTTCTATTCAGGAGCTTATGAACATTGCCGATACAGGAAAGGTCATGCCGCCCAAATCAACATGGTTTGAACCCAAGCTGAGAAGCGGCCTCTTGGTCCATACTCTTGATGATTGAGGCTGAGAAGAACTCGCATAAAGTATTGAACGTGCTTTAATATATTAGTCACAGAGAATCCTGATGTTTAAAGACCTTATTATCGGAACTGTCATCATTATCATTGCCCTAGTCCTCATAGTCTACCTCATTGTCTGGAGCCGAAGTACGATCGAATACATACGAAAGAAGAAACTCTCCTCTGCTCGTGAGATCACTAAAAGCCTTCATGAAAGACGATAATACTCACATCTCATCCGAGTTATCTCGGGAACTGTCTCTCTTCCACATCACAATGATGGGCCTTGGGATGATGATCGGTGCAGGGGTCTTCCTCGGCATCGGAAACGTGATCCATGTAGCAGGGCCTGGCGGCGTCCTCCTCACGTTCACTCTCAACGGCGTGATCGCAATCTTCACGGCCCTCTCCTATGCCGAACTCAGCTCTGCTATCCCGAGAGCGGGAGGCGCATACAATTTTACGCGCCTTGCCTTTGGCCGAGGGCCAAGCTTTATCGCGGGCTGGATGGAGTGGTTTGCCTCGAGTGTGGCTGGGAGTCTGTATGCGGTCACGTTCGGTATTTATGTCGTCCTCTATTTTGAAGGGCTGGGATTAACGGGCTGGATCCCTTTCTCCACCTACGCCACAGAAAAAATAATCGCCTTTTTTGTGGCTCTACTCTTCCTATACATCAATTACAGAGGAGCTTCAGAAACAGGAAAGATCGGTGCATTTTTCACGCTCGGTCAAACTCTTTTTCTTGTTTTCATCGGACTTGTCGGAATTTTCGTGGCGCTGAAAGATCCTTCAAGGCTACAGAATTTGACTCCGTATCTTCCCTATGGATGGACAAAATTACTCGTAGCCATGGGATTCACCTACGTGGCCTTTGAAGGGTATGAAGTCATCGCTCAGGCCGGTGATGAGACCATCGATCCCAAACGCAATCTTCCCAAGGCCATGATCTACTCTGTAGGCATTGTGACCTTTACTTATGTGGCCTTGGCCTTCGCATCGCTGGTCGCTGTAAAAGCAGGGTCCCCCGGAGTGGAAGGATTACCCTGGAAATGGATCGGCCAGTTCAAAGAAAGAGGATTCGGGGAGGCTGTTTCGCGCCTCATGCCTTACGGGAATTTCTTCTTGACCCTGGCCGTCGTATTTGCCTCGATATCTGCACTCAATGCCACTATATTCTCGGCGACGCGTGCATCCTATGCTCTCGGGCGTGACCGCATGATGCCCAAGATCTTTTCGCACATTTCTCGCAAGCATAATACTCCCTGGGTTGCCCTTATGTTCACCGGACTGATCGTTGTCTGTGTGGCAGTGCTTCTGCCCACGATCGATGTGGCATCCAGCGCAAGTATCATGTTCCTGCTTCTATTTTTTCTGGTCAATGTCAGCGTGATCAAAATCCGGCTTCACATGGGTGATGAATTGAGTTACGGCTTTATCATGCCCTTTTTTCCGTGGCTGCCGATAATCGCCATCATATGTCAGGGCATTCTCGCTGTGTGGCTTGTCCATATGAGCAAAATAGCATGGATTGTCGCTCCTTTTTGGATCTTATCTGGTGTTGCCACGTATATTTTCTACTCCAGGTCACACGCCATTCCCACCGAGGACGAGGTCCAAGTATTGGAGGAAGAGAAAGAGCCGGAAACAGACCAGTATCACATCATGGTCGCTGTGGCCAATCCTGAGAATGCGATCCCGATGATAAAGACAACGTACTCTCTCAGTGAAGCCAAAGATGCCAAGGTCAAACTCCTCCATATGGTGCCAGTCCCTGATACTGTGCCCCTTAGCGATGCAGAAAAATTCATGCTGGAAGGCAAAGAGGGGATCATAGAAGTCATGCTTTCTCTCATGCTCAAATTTCCCATCACCACAACGATACGGTATTGCCGGAATATCGCTCGCGGCATTCTCAGCGCTGTCAGAGAAAAAAAAGTCGATATGCTCATAATGGGCTGGCATGGGAAACCAAAAGGCCATGCCTTCGGATTGGGCAGTACCCTCGACGTTCTGATCGAGAGAGCTCCCTGCAATGTGGTCATTCTTAAGGATTGCGGAAACCGCAAATTCCGGAGGATCCTGATTCCCTGGGGTGGAGGGCCTAATGGCATGCTTGCTCTCGAAATCGCTAGTATCCTTGCAGAAAGAGACCACAGCGAGATCGTCGCTTTCACTGTGAACCACCCCAGGCGCAATATCCAGATTCCCCAAATCACGGACATAGCCGGCGTGAATGTGCACATCAGCTTCGATAGGATCAAATTCAAGGTCACACAGTCCCCTCATGTTGTCGACGCCATCCTCGAAGAGGCCAAAGACTACGACTTGATCGTTCTGGGCTCCACTCAGGATCCTCTGATCCGGCAAATGACAAGAGATTCTGTGTCGACTGCTTGTGCTCGAGGATGCGGCAGCTCCCTGATCATCGTCAAGGCCACAAGAGGCTTGAGGTCCTGGATCAAGCGCTGGCTTTAAACAATTCCGGAGGTATTTCAAAATCCATGTTGATGTTATTCAGAGTGATCAGATTAACGGTTTTTTCCTTCAACAATCTGATCACTCAACAACGCTATTGAGGGTTCCAGCCAACATGGATGTGAAAATACAATTAATAATTTCTTATGACTTGATAAAATTCCGGAATCGTTTATTATTTTAGGGGACGCTCGGATCAGAGAGTGTCATTGCATATCCAACCCGGAGAAGGGTCGAGGATACTAAAAAGATGACCAAAAAAAAATTAAAAGAGGCGGCTTCTTCTTTAGATTTCATAAGAACAATCATAGAAGAGGACATAAAAGCCAATAAGAATGATGGACGGGTCCACACACGCTTCCCTCCCGAGCCGAACGGATACCTGCATATCGGCCATGCCAAATCCATCTGCCTGAACTTCGGGCTGGCCCAGGAGTTTAATGGTTTCTGCAATTTGAGGTTCGACGACACAAATCCCACCAAAGAAGAAGTGGAATATGTAGAGTCTATCAAAGAAGATATCCGTTGGTTGGGATTCGATTGGGGGGACCGAGAGTACTATGCATCCGATTACTTTGATACACTCTATGACTATGCCATTCAGTTGATCAAAGCCGGAAAGGCCTATGTCGACGACCTCAGTGCGGATGAGATCAGGGAGTTCAGGGGCACACTGACTGAGCCAGGTAAAGAGAGTCCTTTTCGTAACAGATCCATTGAAGAGAACCTGGACCTATTCAAACGCATGCGTGCAGGGGAATTCCCGGACGGCGCACGAACCCTTCGCGCCAAGATCGAGATGGCCTCGGGGAACCTGAACATGAGAGACCCTGTCATGTACCGCATTCTCCATGCCTCCCACCACAGAACAGGAGACGATTGGTGCATCTATGCCACATACGACTGGGCCCACGGACAATCGGATTCTATCGAGGGTATCACACATTCTATCTGTACTCTGGAATTTGAGGATCATAGGCCTCTTTACAACTGGTACATCGAGCAGTTAGGTATTTTCCCTTCCCGACAAATCGAATTTGCCCGTCTCAATTTGTCTTATACAGTGATGAGCAAAAGAAAACTGCTTCAGCTCGTGGAAGAGGGACATGTATCCGGATGGGATGATCCACGTATGCCGACAATCTCGGGAATGCGGAGGCGAGGCTACACACCTGAGGCCATCCGGGATTTTTGTGACCGGATCGGGCTTGCCAAGAGAGAAAGCACAGTCGATATCGCCCTCTTGGAACACTGTCTCCGAGAAGACCTAAACAGACGGGCTAAGCGTGTCATGTCTGTTCTGCATCCGATCCGTCTGGTTATCGATAACTATCCCGAAGACAAGGTCGAAATGCTGGAAGCCGTGAACAATCCGGAAGACGAGAGCATGGGCACAAGAGAGGTTCCATTCTCCCGCATTCTCTACATCGAAAGAGAAGACTTCAGGGAGGAGCCGCCTAATAAATTCTTCCGCCTCGCCCCGGGCCGTGAAGTCCGGCTGAAACATGCCTATTATATGACGTGTGAGGACGTGGTCAAAGATGAACAAACCGGAGAGATCGTGGAGATCCACTGCACCTACGACCCCGAGACGAGAGGCGGATGGTCCAAAGACGAGCGCAGAGTTAAGGGAACACTACACTGGGTTTCTGCCGCTCATGCGATAGATGCCGAAGTGCGCCTTTACGACCATTTCTTCACTCTGGAAGATTCCAGCGATGTCACTGAAGGCACTGATTTCAAAGATTATTTGAATCCCAAATCTCTGGAGGCGCTGACAGGCTGCAAGATGGAGCCCTGCTTAATAGATGCAGAACCAGGCGACCGATTTCAGTTCCTGAGGCAAGGCTACTTCTGTGTTGATCCCGATTCCACTAAAGAAAAACTTGTGTTCAACCGGACTGTATCCCTTCGGGACACTTGGGCAAAAATAGAAAAAGCGCTAAAGACAAAGTAGTCAGTATTTGTTTCAAATCGTTATGGCACTCGTTAATCAAAGTTCATTATAAAATAGAAAAAGGGTGATAAATATAAATCACATGACAGACTCAAGCAGGTTTTTGGGTTGTTTGCTTGGAAGCGCTCTCGGCGATGCAATCGGCGAGCTCGCCTTTCACAACACTAGCATGGGTCGCCTGAGTTATAAACTGGAGTTAGTAAAGGAACTGATCTATACCGACGATACAGCCATGGCTATCGGGATCGCCGAATCACTCATGGAGAGAGGCTATCTAGATCCTGAACACTTAGGCGAAACATTCCAAAAGAATTTCAAGCGCGAGCCGTGGCGGGGCTACGCTTCGGGCCCACCCACGATCTTTGCTTCAGTCGCTCAAACTGGGACGACCTATGTCGAAGCCGCAAAATCTCTGTTCGGGGGAAGAGGCTCCTTCGGGAATGGTGCAGCCATGAGGGTCGCCCCTATAGGACTTGTATACCACGATTCACTGGATCTTTATGAAAAAGCAAATCTCTCGGCATCAGTCACGCATGCCCATCCTGTTGGTATCGACGGCTCAGCTATCCAGGCTAAGGCTGTGGCACTTGCGGTGGACCTAGATCCCGAAAACGAATTCTCCCCTGATGAATTTTTAAACGGTCTAATTGATTTTACCCGGACCCCACAAATGAAGAGCCAACTCCTTCTGGTCCAAAGATTAATCGCAGAGAATGTATCTCCGATGAGGGCAGCACAACAAATCGGCCGGTCGGTCACGGCACACGAATCAATCCCCTTTTCGATCTATTCTTTTCTCCTTTACCCCCGATCATTTGAAAACTGCCTCTTTTGTTCCATCCTGAACGGGGGAGACAGAGACACACTCGGGGCCATGGCCGGTGCTATCTCAGGCGCTTATCTTGGGGTCGAAGCCCTCCCCCAAACCTGGCTGCAAAAGCTCGAAAATAGAACTTTTATCCAAGGGCTAGCTCTCAAGTTGATGGAACTCAGGGCAGGGGATTCCATCACTTAGATTTTTTATTTAACTCATTCAATTTCTCGATGGCATTTGTGTTTTTTGGGTCCATTTCCAGAGATTTGGCGTAGAACTTTATCGCTTTCTCCGTTTCCCCATTCTCCAAATAAGCTTCGGCTAAACTGTCATAGCCATTAGCATATTTGGGATACATTTCGATATTCAGCTTAAAGATTTCGATGGCCCCCTCAGGGTCTTTCATCCCCTGCAAAACCACATAACCCACGGTATTCAATTCCCTCGGCTGAAAAATGTAATCCTTGGGAGAGTTCGTCTTGAGTTCACGGTATTGGGCGATGGCTGCTTTCACACCTTTATCCCTGATGGTCTTTCCGATCACGTCTGCGATGGACCTTTTGGGCAGGCTGTAAGGCTTATCATACAGGATGTTTATGATCCCATCGCTCATCGCACCAAGCGCAGTCCCTCCTGTGTTATTCAACAGGACAACCAGATCCCTATCTTCAACCAGGCGATCGATCAATGTGTTAAATCCGTTGATCCCTCCCCCATGGGCGATCCGCTTCACCTTGTCCTTGGATTTGGGAAAGGATTTTTCGCCCACCATCCACCCGTAGGCATAATACATCCCTCCCGCAGATATGTGAGGTTTGAACATGAGCTCTTTCAATTCGTTTGACAGGAGCTTATCCGTGTAGAGGACTTGATCCCACAAATAGAGGTCTTCCACTGTCGAATACAGGGAGCCGGCTGCATAGGGTTGAGACATATCCAGGTAGGGAGCGTTGACATATTCTCCAACTCTCTTTTCATACCCCGCAGCCCGATTGGAGATGAGTGTGTCATGATGGTCATATCCCGTATTCTTCATCCCCACGGGATCCAAGATCTTTTCCCTTAAAATATTCTCATATATTTGTCCTGTGACCTCTTCAATAATGGCACCCAAGAGAAAATATCCGGAATTGTTATAGACAAATTTGGAGCCGGGCTCGAATTCCAAATCGCCGCTGCAATAGGTCTTTATGAATTCATCGACAGGGTATGGATCACGGCTGATATCTTCAAAAAAGCGAGGCAAATCCGTGTAACTGGGAATACCGGATGTGTGTGTCAATAGATGGTGGACCGTCACCAAGTCTCCGGTGTCCTTCCGGTAGTATGACAAATAATCGGATAGCTTCCCTTCCAGGTTGATCTTTCCATCCTGCACCAGTTGAAGGATCAGCATGGATGTGAACTGTTTGGTGATCGAACCGAGCCTGAATTTCGTATCCGGCTTATTGGGGATATTCCATTCCATGTTGGCAAGGCCATACCCTTTTTTAAAAATGACTTTCCCTTCTTCAGCGACCAGCACAGTACCGTTAAACTGGCCGTAATCATGAAAAACCTTCATGAGTTCATCGATCTTTCTGGCTTTATCCTGGGAAAAAGCGTTCGGTTGAAAAACGAATGCCGTTAGAATGACGATCAAAATCGATATTTTCAAAGAGAGAGTTTTTTTCTGAAGCATATTGAGTCTCCTTTCAGAAAGATCATTCAAGATTCGAACGTAAGATTTTATCGGAATTATTAAGCTGAAACAACATACAACTAGAGCACCTGATCATTTAATGCTCTAATGTTCTATTATAACTACGTAAAATCCGATCGGAAGGTTTCTTTCCATCCACAGAGAGTTGCTTCAAGGAGAGGTTTTCAGCAATTGACCGGCTTCATGGTTTGTGATAAAAACATAGCTTCAAAAAGCTTGGAGGAGGAATCATGAGAAACAAAGTTTTAACGCTGACTATCATATTCATGCTGGTTTTTCTACCCGCTTGCCAGAAACAAGGGGGAGAAAGCCAGGAACAACTGATTTATCCGGTTTCAAAAAAAATCGATGTGGTCGACGACTATTTCGGGACAAAAGTGGAAGATCCATACCGCTGGATGGAAGACGACACCTCAGAGGAGGTCAAGAGCTGGGTAGAGGAACAGAATGTGGTGACTTTTGGCTTTCTCGAAAAGATTCCTTTTAGAGAAAAAATACGTCAAAGATTGACCGAGTTTTATAATTATCCTAAACAGTCATCCCCACGGAAGGCAGGTGAACATTACTTCTTCAATAAAAATGACGGTTTGCAGAATCAATCGGTCATCTACATCCAAAAGGGATTGGATGGAGAGTCTGAGGTCTTTATCGATCCCAATGAGCTCTCTCCCGATGGAACTGTGAGAGTGGGATTGACCGGTTTTTCAAAAGACAACAAGTATGTGACTTTGTCCAAGTCTGAATCCGGGTCGGATTGGCAAGAACTCCGCGTCATGGAGATCGCAACCAAAAAGGAACTCAGCGATCACCTTAAATGGCTGAAATTCGGCGGCGCTTCATGGTATGGGGACGGATTTTTCTACAGCGGGTATGACAAACCCGAAAAAGGCCAGGAATTGACTGAGGCCAATAAGTTTCAGAAGATCTTTTACCACAAACTGGGCGATCCTCAGGAAAAAGACGCTCTGATCTATGAGGATACGGAACATCCTCTGAGGTATAAAAATGTGAGGCTTACCGAAGACAAAAAATTCTTGTTTCTGAACATATCCGAAGGCACACACGGCAATGAACTCTATTACAAAGAACCCGCGAAAAAAGATATGGATTTCCAACTTCTATTCCAAGGATTCGAGTTCGACAGCTATGTGATCGAGAACGTCGGAGACAAGCTGCTTGTCAACACCAACACAGATGCGCCGAATTACAAGATCATCCTTATGGACCCCAAAAATCCGGAAAAAGAAAACTGGTTAACCATCATTCCAGAGCAACCAGAGGTATTGAATAGCGCCTCCACAGCCGGAAACTCGTTGTTCTGTACATACTTGAAGGATGCTTCAACTCATGTCTTTCAGTATGATCTCTCGGGAAATTCAGTAAGGGAAATCCAGCTTCCGGCACTGGGCACTGCCCGTGGATTCGACGGTAAGAGGGAAGACAAGATCTTATTCTACACCTTCACGTCTTTCACCTCGCCCCAAACGATCTATAAATACGAAATCGCTAGCGGAAATTCAGAGGTCTTCCACAAAACCGAGGTCCCCATCAATCCGGAAGACTATGTGGCCAAACAGGTGTTCTATGCCAGTAAGGATGGAACCCAAGTGCCGATGTTTATCGTCCAGAAAAAGGGACTAAAACCGGATGGGAAGAATCCGACCTATCTCTACGCCTACGGAGGTTTTAATATAAGCATGCTCCCCTCTTTTGATCCCACACTCGCAGTTCTCCTGGAGAATGGAGGGATCTATGCCATGCCTAATATCCGCGGCGGCGGAGAGTACGGTGAAGAATGGCACAGGGCGGGAATGCTTCTCAATAAGCAGAATGTATTCGACGATTTTATCGCAGCAGCCGAATACTTGATCCAGGAAAAGTACACATCCAAAGATAGGTTGGCCATTGCTGGCGGATCAAACGGTGGTCTGCTTGTGGGAGCATGCATGACCCAGCGTCCGGATCTCTACAGAGTGGCTTTCCCAGCAGTGGGTGTTATGGATATGCTGCGCTATCACAAATTTACGGTCGGTTGGGGATGGGCTGTGGAATATGGCTCCAGTGACGAAGAGGACCACTTCAAAAATCTCTATTCTTATTCTCCTTTACACAACATTAAAGACCGCGTTTCTTACCCAGCCACCCTTGTGACCACCGCCGACCATGATGATAGAGTCGTGCCAGCCCACTCCTTTAAGTTCGCTGCAACCCTGCAGGAGAAACACGTGGGGACGAACCCGGTACTCATCAGGATAGAAACCCGGTCAGGACACGGCTCAAGCAGCACCACGAAACGCCTCGAAGTCACGGCAGACAAATTTGCATTCATGTTCTACAACATGGGTCTTGAGATCCAATAAAAATCCTCACTTCGTGGCTAGATTTTTTTGACAGATTAGTATCATTTTTGTATGGTATTCTTCTGACTAATATTATTATGACCCTTTGATATTGGGTCTGTTATGATAAATATCGACATTTATTATGAATAATTCATATAGAGAGGGAGATATTGCCATGAAACCTACAATCAAACCCAAGAATTCCAATTTTTCTTCAGGCCCTTGTGCCAAACATCCAGGATTTTCTTTAGACGAACTCAAAGATACACCCCTGGGACGCTCTCACAGGAGCAGCCTCGGAAAGAGTAAACTGGCAGAATCGATCGAGCGGACCAAAAAAATGCTGGATCTGCCCGCCGATTATCTCGTGGGCATCGTTCCTGCTTCAGACACCGGAGCTTTTGAAATGGCCATGTGGTCGCTGCTGGGCCCGCGCGGCGTGGATGTTCTGGTCTGGGAGTCATTCAGCAAAGGTTGGGCTACGGATATCCAAAAACAACTCAAATTGGAAAACACCCGTGTATTTGAGGCTGAATACGGAAAACTTCCTGACCTTTCCCAGGTAAATTTTGATAATGATGTCGTTTTTGTTTGGAACGGCACCACCAGCGGAGTGAAGCTTGCCGATGGAGATTGGATTCCCGATAATCGCGCTGGATTGACTTTGTGCGATGCGACGTCTGCGATCTTCGCCATGGAGATTCCCTACCATAAACTGGATGTCATCACTTATTCCTGGCAGAAGGTTCTGGGAGGAGAAGCCGCACACGGAATTCTTATCCTGTCTCCACGCGCAGTAGAGCGTCTGGAAAGCTATTCTCCACCCTGGCCCCTTCCAAAGATCTTCCGGATGACCAAGGGCGGAAAACTGATCGAAGGAATATTCAAAGGATCAACGATCAACACGCCTTCGATGCTGGCCAATGAAGACTACCTGGCTGCTCTCAAATGGGCCGAGTCTGTCGGTGGGCTTGGAGGATTGATCGAGCGCAGCAATGCCAATCTTGCAGTCTGGGAAGATTTTGTGGCAAAACACAACTGGATCGATTTTCTTGCAGAAAATAAAGAGATCCGCTCCAACACAAGTGTGTGTTTTATAGTGGATCTCCCCGAGGACAAACTCAAAGAACTGGTCAAGCTACTCGCCGATGAAGACGTGGCCTACGACTGCGGATCTTACCGTGACGCACCCCCGGGGCTCCGTTTCTGGAGTGGCGCTACGGTGGAGGTGTCAGACATCGAGATCGTGACGCAGTGGCTCGAGTGGGCCTATAACGAAGTCATATAGTTCTTATCTTGCAAGGCGTAGCTGTCAAGATTATCCCCTAATGGCGGCCTTAAGAGCAAACCTCTGGAAAATCTATTCCTACAAATTCATCAGCAAATTCTATCTTATCGTACCCATTCTGATCCCCTACTACAAATCCAACTTGCTCAACTCCACCCAGATCTTTACCATCCAGGCCGCCTATGCTTTTTCGATATTGATACTGGAGGTACCCTCGGGATATCTTGCGGATGTTATCGGCCGGATGAAAACGCTTTTCCTCGGGGCTATCTTTATGCCTGTCGGATTCACCATATACGTCTTCACAAGTTCGTTTTTTGCGTTTATCCTGGCAGAATTTTTCATCGCCGTGGGCAACAGCATGCGATCCGGGTGCGGCTCTGCCTCTATCTATGACACTGCAGTTCAACTCAAAGCCAAGGCCGAATACAAGAAATATGAGGGTATGCTCAATTCTTTCAACTAATCCCCTTTACTTTTCCAACAAAATATGTCACTTAAAAGAAGAGTGGGGGAACTTATGAGAAAACGAAAATTTTCTTTCACAATCATACGAATGCACTCTTTTTGTCTGGTGTTGTTGTTCAGCATAACATTCTTGGCAAATCATCTAACCGGACAAACACAGCTGGCGGGGGAAGCCAAATTTCCAAGACATGATCACGACGAGTGGAAATTCGATCAATATAATCCGGACCTAGAAGCTTCCATCAAGATCATCTCAACCATCAACACATACTTCCGCATCCTGTATAAAAGCCTCATAAATGGAACTCTTTATGATTTCGGCTTTCTCTTCGATCAGACTTCTCCAGAAGCCATAGAAGACTATGCTTACGAGAGGACTGCTTTGGGTATGGTTAACAAGATGGAAAGACTACGGTGTTCAACTGGATCATTTCGATTATAGGCCTGAGTTTAGAGAGTTAAATACTAGCCAAGGCGCACCCTATAAAGTTAGAGTTCATCCTGACGCTTTTCTATATTTCAAAGATGATCCGAATAAGGCTGAACCAAGTCCATTAAGCGATTATAAGTTCGTTCTAACATTAAAAGATGAACACTGGCTCATCCAAAGTGTCAAGGGATACAGTCCTGATCGTGGTTTCTATCCGCTCGGCTCAGATTTTAACGAGATTGCTTCTGCAATACCTGGGAGCATCGAGATTTCCACGACAGAATCTGATGACATGGCAATGCTCAATCGCAGTAATGGCCCTCCAAGAATGGTCGAAATAAGAAAAAAAATAGAGGAACTCCACAAAGGGGAAAAGAAGCTCTCTATTGATGACATCAAAAAGAATTACAAACTCTGGCAGATCGAAAGGATTATCCGTTTTGATGACATCTATGCACTGGTGGAAAGGTCCATGCCTACAGTTGTTAACAGGTATGATTTTTATAACTTATTGACAGGAGAGAGGCAATGGCTCCCCACTTCTATATATTATACAACCCTTCATAAGATTAAAAATCCGAATAGATTCTTGTTTTACACAGACGGGACAAATAGCGAAAATGGCGACAGGGCCTTCCCTTTCATCATAGAGTGTCGAAGGCATGAAGATGGAAAGGAGTTCAAAGAGAAAAGAATGACCCGCTATTATTCACTCAATGAAAGTGTTGAATTTGGAGGGGGGAAAGCAACTCTCATCGATCTAAAAATTTCACTCAATGGAATAGAATGTGCATTCGGTCCAATGAAGGGTTACGAGGTATACTTTTATGCCTCGTATACAGATATCCCAAGCACAAGAACTTCCTATGACGAAGAAAAGCATCAATTCATCATCACTTTTGAGAATACAAAGATCCATGAAAATGTTTTAAGTTATAACAGGGAGCTAACAATGGGGAATCCTTTTCTAAGCGAATTCAAACTCATCCAGGATGATATGCACTGCAAAGTTGTTGTGAATCTTACAGAAATTGCAAAATACTACACCGGTAAAAAAAATTGGATAGAGCGATCCCCTTACCCTTCCTGTGTGAAATTCAGTTTTATCAGTCAATCCGATTACGACGACTATATGATGATGGAGTTGTAAGAAAAAACTTGAATAAGAAATGATAGCAGAGAATGAGCAACCAGCTAAAGATTAAAATTTTTCTCTGCCATACTGGCGATATGTTCACCGATGCTGATGGCGGCTGTTGCGGCAGGGGAAGGAGCATTCAACACATGGATCATCCTTTCCACCTCAACGATACGGAAGTCGTCCACTAAAGCTCCGGTGGGCTCCAATGCCTGAGCTCTGACACCAGCGCCACCTGGGTGGACATCATCGGAACGCAATTCTGGAATCAATCTTTGGAGCGCTCTAACAAAGGCCTTTTTTGAGAAGGAACGGGCCATTTCACCGAATCCTATTTTCCAGTATGGTCTTATCAGTCTAATAAACCCACCATAGGTAAAAGTCTCAAGAGAATCCTTAAAGGAAAAACTTGTTTTTTTATACCCCTCTCTCTTAAACGCCAAAACCGCATTCGGGCCGGCCTCGACGCCCCCCTGGATCATCCGCGTAAAATGAACTCCCAAAAAGGGAAACGCCAGGTCCGGCACCGGATAGATCAAATTTTTTACAAGGTGTTGGCGTTCAGGAACCAGTTCGTAATACTCACCTCTAAATGGGACGATCTTTAAACCCGGATTAACACCACACATTTTCGCCACTCGGTCAGATTGAAGGCCGGTACAGTTGATAAGGTTTTTACACCGGACATTACTCTGGGCAGTTTTTAGAATGAGCCCTTCTGAGGCTCGTTCACAAACACGGGCTCGTGTGTTCAGTAGAATTTCGCACCCATTCGTCCTGGCGATCTCCGCGAACTTCTCTGTCACTTGGTTGTAATCCACGATGCCAGTATCAGGAACAAGCAGGCCATCAATCCCCAACACATAGGGCTCATACTCTTTGATCCCTTCCGCGGATAATCGACGTAATCCTTCTAAATCATTTGCTCGACCCCGTTCTTCCAAAGTGTTCAACATCGGGATCTCTCGGTCATGAGTCGCAACCACCACTTTCCCACAGCGTTCATGAGCGATCCCATGGGCTGTGCAAAATTGATACATCGCCTCCCGGCCCTGAACACAGTTCTTGGCCTTAAGGGATCCCGGTTTGTAATAAAGGCCCGAATGGATAACGCCGCTGTTGTTTCCCGTTTGATGGACAGCCAGCTTCGACTCGGCTTCCAGGACAACAACAGAGACATCCTTGTCCTGTGTGAGTGCCATAGCGGTGGCACAGCCGATAATTCCTCCTCCTATTATCGCAACATCATATCTTTTTTTATCCACTGGCTGGAACGTTCCCGAGGAGGACCAAGTTCAATCTTACATGAGGCCGCGTTTTTTCAGAAGGGGTTCTACGCTGGGTTCTGCTCCTCTAAAACGCAGGTAGAGTGTCATAGGATCCTCTGTGCCTCCTCTAGCTAGGATGTTCTCTCTGAATGCAGCCGCTGTTTTCTGGTCGAACAGGCTTGTCTCTTTAAACGCCTGGAAAGCATCCGAATCAAGGACTTCTGCCCAAATGTAGCTGTAATATCCTGAGGAGTATCCGCCGCTGAAGATGTGATTGAAATAGGGGCTTTTGTAGCGCACGACAATTTCAGGGATCAGTCCGATGCGGCTCATGGATTCATTCTCGAATTTTTCCGCATCCTTGAGTTCGGTCTTTTCCAGAGTGTGCCAGTCCATATCCAGGAAAGACGCCGCAAGATATTCTACAGTGGTGAAGCCTTGGTTGAACGTCCCGGTCTTTTTCAGTTTGTCGATCAGCTCCTGAGGGATGACTTCACCGGTTTCATAGTGTTTTGCGTAGGCCTTGAGCACTTCGGGTTCAAACACCCAGTTCTCCATGATCTGCGAAGGCAACTCCACAAAATCTCTCGGCACCGATGTTCCGGACAGTCTATTGTAGGTAGAGTCGGATAACAATCCATGTAGGGCATGCCCGAACTCATGGAAGAGCGTCCCCGCGTCCTCCGAGCTGATCAGGGCTGGCTTGTCACCAGTGGGCTTGGAGAAATTCCCGTTGTTCGTGATGATGGGATAAACATCCACACCACCCAGCCTGGACTGCTTCTGGAAGCTGTTCATCCAGGCACCGCCTCTTTTACTCGCCCTCGGGTAATAATCCGTGTAGAGAATCCCCACATGGGAACCATCCGCTTCTTTCACCTCGAAAACCTTAACATCATCATGATATTTCGGAATATCATCCCTCTCCACAAATTGGAGGCCGTAGAGTTTATTCGCCACATAAAAAGCCCCCTCTCTGACATTGTTAAGCTCGAAGTAAGGTTTCAGCATTTCTTCATCCAAGTCATACTTGGCTTTTTTGAGCTTCTCTGTGTAGTACCACCAATCCCAGGCTTCCAGCTTAAAATTCCCGCCCTCTTCACCAATCATGGCCTGAAGCTCTTTGGCTTCTTTAATAGCCATCTTCAGAGCGGGTTTCCAGAGTTGGTTGAGCAAACCGTACACATTCTCAGGCACTTTGGCCATATTCTCTTCCAGCACATAATGGGCATGGGTTTTGTAATCCAGAAGATTTGCCCTTTCCAGGCGAAGGGCTGCCATTTTGGAAAGAATGCCCCTGTTGTCTAGCTCATCATTGTGGTTTCCTTTGTCGATGTAAGCTTTGAATATTCTTTCCCTGAGTTCTCGTTTCTCAGAATACTGGAGGAAGGGATTCATACTGGGCTTGTGAATGGTGAAGATCCATTTGCCTTCATGTCCCCGTTCTGCAGCGGTCTCTGCGGCAGCCGATATCACCGCTTCGGGGAGGCCAGCCAGGTCCTCTTCGTTTGCGATCACCATTTCGAACCGATTTGTTTCTTTCAAGACATTTTGACCAAACTTGATGGAGAGTAGAGACAGTTCTTCGTTAATCTCCCTGAACCTTGCTTTTTTATTTTCTTCCAGGTTTGCACCACCACGCACAAAATCTTTGTAATACTTATCAAGGAGCATGTCCTGTTCTGCTGTCAAATTCAGGTCGTCCTTCTGTCCGTAAACGGCTTTGATCCTCTGGAATAACGTTGCATTCAACATAATGTCGTCTCTGTGTTTAGACCGCAGGGGTGCCGTCTCCTCATCGACAGCCTGCATGTTATCGTTTGTCATAGACCCATTGAGAACGCCAAAAGTGTTGCTGACCCTTCGCAAAAGATCTCCGGTGCCCTCCAGGGCTTCTATCGTGTTACCAAAAGTCGGGGCTTCAGAGTTATCGGCAATGGTATCGATCTCCGCTTTCTCCCGCTTGATCCCTTCTTTAAAGGCAGGGACATAGTGTTCTTCTTTGATCTTGTCAAATGGTGGAACACCATAGGGAGTATCAAGCTTGGTAAAAAACGGATTTTCTCCTTCTGTTTGTTCGGCTGGTTGTTTAGAACAGGCAAAAAACAACAGGCTTAAGACGAGAGATAGAAGTATAATATTTTTCATTTCTCTTCTCCTTTAGAAATATATCTCGAGAGACGACTGAATCTCCCCAAAATAGGACTATCTAGTATAACCAAAAGATACAAAAATTCAAAATCTGTTACTTCAGCGGCACTGATTTCTCCAAAGAGGTATGGGATGTGTATGGATCTCAAAAGTCCTATTTCGGGATCGTGAACCGTTTAAAAAGGGCTTATAAGATAGGTGTTAAAATGGTGTTTGGATCCGATGTTGTCGTTGAGATCCCCGGGCACACAAGAGGAAGAGCTGCTCTGACTCTTCTCGACACATGGCTCGATGCCGAGGTCCCGGCCAAAGATATCCTTCGAGCCTTGACAACGAACTCTGCAGAAATGCTGGATATGGCAAAGATCCGCGGCAACATCAGACCCCAAATGATGGCCGATATCATCGCTGTTCCTGAAAATCCGTTAGAGAATATACTGACTTTACGAGATGTTAAATTCGTTATGAAGGACGGGAAGGTCTACAAAAATCTTCAATAAATGGTTTCTGATCGATCTGATAAAACGTGTATGAGGAGTTATTAAACTATTCTTCGATCCTTGTCCCCTCTATCACCATCCCATAGATTCGACGGTGCACTTGTTGAACTTGCCTGATTCATCCTTGGCAAACGAAATTATAAAATATTGACCTTCGTCGCTGGTGGCCTCAAACTTCCATTCCTCTCCCTCCATAGGTACAATCTCTGTCGGAGTTTCACCTGGTGGTGCGCCCATAAATTTTTCCTCTTCCACCCAGAACTTGATGTTCATGACTTGGGCTTCAACATAAAACTCATAAGTGCCAATAATGGGAGCATACTTTTTCTCGAGGTCTTCACCTAGGGAAAAAGCTGTGCCACAAGAAAAAACCAAAAGAAACACGATGCATATTACTGTCTTAGTTACTGAATCCTTTACAAATCGTTCCATTTTTACCTCCTACTTTTTGACAAGCTCCTAAATAATTAATTCTGCGTATTGCCCTGAGAAAAGTTCTGCTAATATTCAAAGAGAGAATAACTGCCCTTCTTATCCTCAGATTCAAGGATTCTGCGTTTTGGACAATTCCCTTTCTGTTATAGCTCTATGAATAACTCCCATG
>CAZIMJ010000177.1:0-5613 GCA_964540205.1 uncultured Eubacteriales bacterium
GCACGTGCCCAATCAAGTCCATTCCTATCCCGCCAAGCATCTGGAGACAGCAACGCTCCACATGGTCAATTTTATTGGCACAATGCAGGGAGAATTTGCTGGCGCCCAGGCTTTCTCCAGTGTTGATACACTCCTGGCTCCTTTTGTCAGAGCCGATAACCTGGATTATTCAAGCGTGAAACAGGACCTTCAGAAGCTCATCTTCGGTCTGAATGTCCCTTCACGATGGGGTTGGCAAACGCCTTTTTCCAACTTAACTTTTGACCTGACAGTCCCGGATGATATGAAAGACAAGCGTGTGATCGTCGGTGGTGAGGAGCTGGATTCGACCTACGGAGATTATCAAGAAGAGATGACCATGATAAACAAGGCCTTCCTGGAGTTGATGATCGCAGGCGACCAGAACGGCCGTGTCTTCACTTTCCCCATCCCTACATATAATCTGTCCAAAGATTTCGATTGGGATTCTCCCATCTCCGACCTTCTGTTTGAGGTGACCGCTAAGTATGGGATCCCTTATTTTCAGAATTACCTGGGAACCAATCTTGATCCAGGGGATATCAGAGCCATGTGTTGCCGTTTGAACCTGGATCAGAGAGAGTTACTGCGCCGGCCTGGAAACATGTGGGGACCGGGTGATTCCACGGGTTCGATTGGAGTCGTAACCCTTAACCTGAACAGGATCGGGTATGAGGCGACTACAAATGAAGAATTCTTTGTTCAGTTGAAGAGCAAAATGGTCCTGGCGAAAAAAGCGCTGGAAACCAAACGCGAGGTCGTGAACAACATGCTAAGCAAAGGGCTCATGCCCTACACACTGGTGTATCTCGGGCATTTTGATAACCATTTTTCGACCATCGGGTTGTTGGGGCTGCACGAAGCATGTTTAAATTTTCAAAACAGAGGAATAAGCACTCCTGAAGGGAAAGAATTCGCCATAGAAGTCCTGGAATTCATGCGCCGGACCATCCAGGAATTTCAGGAAGAGACCGGGAATCTGTACAACCTCGAAGCGACTCCCGCAGAGTCCACTTCCTACCGACTTGCCCGGTTAGACAGACAAAAGTACCACAGCATCGTCACATCGGGCACAGATAAACACCCTTTCCTGACCAACTCGTCTCAGTTGAATGTGGATGCGACCCGGGATGTTTTCGAGGCGATCGATCACCAGAAGGACATCCAACCTTTGTACACGGGAGGAACTATTTTTCATGCGTTCTTACCCGAGCCCATCGACTCCGCCACATGCAAGAAGCTAGTTCAGAAGATCGCCCAGACGAAGTTACCGTATTTCAGCGTTACTCCCACCTTCAGTATCTGCAAAAATCACGGGTATATCGGAGGAGAGGTCAAAGAATGTCCGGAATGTAAAGAGCCTACAGAGGTGTATTCAAGAATAGTCGGGTATCTTCGTCCCGTGGCTACCTGGAACGATGGGAAAAAACAGGAATTTAAAGAACGGACTACATTTACAGAATTAGTCTGAAGTAGGGAGTACAATGCAGTATATTATGTTCACCTATCCCAATTGCACCCAATGCGAAGCACTGAAGACATATATGAATGCGAACAGCTACAAAGTCCAGGATTACAATTTAATCCAGAAAGACAGCAAGATTAAGATCAGGGAATTCCTGGATGTGCTGAAGAGGGATGATAAAGGGGGGATCGTCATCCCCACATTGATCGTCCTGAACGATGGGGATATCGAGGCCGTCCTGAACACGCGCGAGGAGTTTGAAATTTGGTCGAGATTAAAGGACTAGAAAAATTTGCCCCAAAGGATTTTCCAGGATTCATCGCGGCAACTGTGTTTTTAGGCAGATGCAACTTTAAGTGTCCCTTCTGCCACAACGCGGACCTCGTATTGCGGCCGGATTCCCTGCCAACTTTCCCGATAGAATATTTTTTGGCGTTTCTGGATATGCGAAAAGACTGGCTGGAGGGAGTCTGTATCACAGGTGGAGAACCCCTTCTTAATAATGATTTAGACGTTCTATTGACCATTATTAAGGAGAGAAATCTCTTAGTGAAGATCGATACGAACGGTGCTTTTCCAGGACGCCTTGACTCTCTGATCAAGAAGGAGCTTCTTGATTACGTGGCCATGGATGTGAAAACATCCTTCGAAAAGTATCCTGAGGCCGGTGGAGGTCCCGTTAACATCGAGAATATCAAAAAGAGCATTGCCATTATCAAAGAGTCGGATCTGGAATATACATTTCGCACAACTGCAGTTCCGGGTTTGGTCGACCGTGAAGACATTGAAAAAATTTCGTCGGTATTGCAGGGATCGAAGATGTTTCGGATCCAGCAGTATGTGCCCAACAATACCTTGGAGAGCGATTATGAAAATATCAAGCCCTACTCTGCAGAAGAGTTGAGGAGTTGGGTAAAAATCGCAGAGCCCAATTTTACAGAAGTCCAATTGGAAGGCGTGTGAAACATGGAGATTAAAGTTAAGAGAATTCATAAGAATGCCAAGCTTCCCTGCTATGGGCATACTGGAGATGCAGGACTCGACCTTTTCTCAGTGATGGAATGTGTTCTCAAGGGCGGAGAAGCCCGGGCCATCTCCACGGGCATCCAGGTGGCCATTCCCGCTGGCTATGTGGGTTCGATCTGGGATAAAAGCGGTATTTCACTTAAAAATATACACCGGTTGGCGGGTGTTGTGGATTCCGGTTATCGAGGCGAAATAAAGATCGTTTTGACCAATCTGAGTACCGAAGCTTTTTCCATCGAAAAAGGAATGAAAATTGCCCAAATGCTCATCCAGCCTGTTATTAAAGTCAAAGTGGTCGATTCTGAGGTGCTGGATGAAACGACCCGGGGAGAGAATGGCTTTGGGAGCACAGGAAAATACTGAATCCTCCAAGCTTCCTGCAACCAAAGCTGTTTGACTGCCTCTATGCCTTTTGGTATAGTGACCCCCTATGAAAGTGAGTAAGAAAAAGATGATCCAAATTGTTATAGGTGCTGTCATTGGTGGAATTATCGGTTTTCTTTTCTATCGTTTTGTCGCTTGCAAAAGCGGTTCTTGTATGATCGCCAGCAATCCCTACCTATCCACGATTTATTGGGGCTTTCTGGGCGCCCTCCTCACCAACCTCCTAAGATAGATTATTCGTAAAAGCTTCTGACAAATTTATATCTCAAATGCCTAACTAATTTATTGTCAGAATCTTTTACCCTTCGGGCGAACCAATCTCACAGCATCGGCTTCGTTGTAGCTCATTCGAGGTAGTTCATTACATCTTCATGAGCCACTTCCTCGCCGCTACTGCAATCTTGGCTCGCGAATAATCCATCTTCTACTTGGATTATTTGTGAAAACTATGATGTTATCATAGGGAATGGATTCTAGCCTTAATTTTAGACAAAAGCTATAATGAGTGGAATGAAAAATCGAGATTCTGCGGAAGGTACAATCCTGAAGGATAAATTCGCCGTCATTCTCTGCCGACCCGGGACTCCAGAAAATATAGGCCTTGTCGCACGCAACATGAAAAATACAGGATTTAACGATCTGAGGTTGGTGGGGATCTCGAGCCTCGAAAAAAAAACATTCGTGACGGCTGTGCATGCGCGGGAGATCCTGGAGAATGCCCGATTTTACGACAGTGTGGCAGATGCGATTGAAAACCTTGATGTCATTTTTGCCGCAACAGCAAAGGCAAGAAAGAGTTTTTCCCTTTTGCCCATGGAGGAGGCGCTGAATAAGATGTCTGATTTTACTGGGACAACCAGGATAGGACTCCTCTTCGGGAATGAAAGGACAGGATTGACCTCTGAGGAACTTCTGCATTCGAATTTTCGCTTTAAGATCCCACAGGCCGGGAATCAACCCTCATATAACCTGGCTTCTGCAGTTCTTGTCACTCTTTTTAGCATATTCTCGAGTGAGGCATCGGTATCGAAGGACTTCTGTGGCCAACCCCTTTCTCGAGACGATCAGGAAGCGTGCTTACACAGGATTCTTTTAAACCTGGAGAAAAAAAACTTTATGCACGAGACAAATAAAAATCATGTGGAGGAGATGGTCTATGATCTATTCGGGAGATTGACCATGACTGCAGAAGACAGAAACCTGCTCCTCGCCCTTTTTTCTAAAGGAACACAATAACTCAATTCCAAAGGAGTGTTGATATGGCACAAGATATGAAGGTCACTTTCCCGGGTGGAAAACGGGTGGATGCTTTTTACAAGGGATTTCACATCGAGACCGACCAGCCGGTCTATCAAGGAGGCGAGGGATCAGCCCCGGCGCCATTTGATCTTTTCATGGTCTCTATTGGTACATGTTCTGGGATTTATGTCCTCTCTTTCTGCCAGAATAGAAACATCCCTACTGAAGATCTCACGCTTACAATGCGGAGTGAAAGGAATCCGGAGACAAAAAGGATCGAACGGATCTTTATCGACATTCACCTACCTGCTGAGTTTCCTAAGAAATACACCAATGCCGTCATCAAGTCGGTCAATGGCTGTGCTGTTAAAATCTACATGAAGAATTCTCCTGTTTTCGAAGTGAGTGCTCACATTCCATAAGCATTTTTTTCAAATTCACGTTTACCGAAAAATTTTCAGATATTAATTCGAGGCTTGAGGAAGCCATAGATAGTAAAATCCACTCTTGAGCGATTTGAACACATCCTTGAGGTCTTCGCCCTCGAAAACTGATGGCGCGTCTAAGCTTTTAGCATAGAGGTTTGTCTTTTTCTTTGGGTAGTAAGTGTATGTGATCACCTTGACGTCTCTAATCCTTGCCAGGGTTTTAACCTTCTCTAGCGCAGCATCGAAGTATCCGATCTCGTCGATCAGCTTGAGCTTATGCGCCTGTTGTGCAGTGTAAATGCGTCCATCCGCAATGGGTTTGAGCTCATCCAGTGAGAGCGCGTTCTCTCTACCATGAAGCACGACATCCAGGAATTTTTGGTAAAGCTCGTCAATGATGGCTTGAAAAAGGTCCCTCTCCTTGTCTGTCATATCCCGGAAGGCGCTGCCCGAGTCTTTCATCTCTCCCGATTTGATTACGTTCACTTCGACGCCGATCTTGGAAAAAAGCTCTTTGAGGTTGGGAAAGATCGAAATGACACCTATACTCCCTGTGATCGTCGAAGGATGGGCGATGATGTGGTCACTGGCTGAGGCCACGTAGTAGCCTCCTGACGTTGCCAACCCCATCATAAGCGTGACGACGGGTTTCGTAGTTCTTTCCCTGAATTTGATGATTTCGTTGTAGAGGATATCACTGGCTGTCACTTCTCCGCCCGGTGTATCCACACGGAGAATGATCCCTCTGACATACGGATCTTCTGCAGCCAGCTGCAGTCGGTGATATACCTGTGAGAGAATATCCCCTTCTCTTTCGAGCAAACCGTATCTTAAAGTGGTTCCCAGTATTCCTGAGACATCAACGATCAGGATTTTGTCCTTGGCTTTGCTCTTGACCAGGACCACTTCTTTGATCTCCTTTTCTCCCAAAAGGTCGAGATTCCACGTACAACTGCTAAGGAAAAGGGTTATGATAATTGTAAGGATCATAAGTTTTTTCATCATTCCTCCTGGATTCTATGCGACTAACCTGGATTATTCACGAGTTGAGAT
>CAZIMJ010000178.1:0-29804 GCA_964540205.1 uncultured Eubacteriales bacterium
GATATTCACTCCAGCATCCAGTAATCGTTGCCATGCATACGCACCCTTGCAGCGTTCGAGGCCAATCCTTTTTTCAGCAAACCGTTTATCCGTGATACAGTGGGTGGGCTGCATGGAAGCGATGACTCTAAGCTCGGCAAATCTTGGTATGTCATCCGATATCAGAATCTGGGCGTGCTCGCTCCGGTGCCGGTGATCTCTTCGCCCATTGATCTCCACCGCCTTCTCAACCGCATTAAGGACCCAATTGTTTCCTTTTGTTCCGATGGCATGTGTTCCCGTCTGAAAGCCCATGGCATCTGCCGCAACAATGAGTTCTTCAAATTTTTCATAAGGCATCATGGGCAACCCGCTAGTGCTAGGATCATCTTCAAAGGGCTCAAACATCAGGGCAGTCCCCGAACCCAATGTCCCATCGATAAACACCTTGAGATACCCAAACCGGATCCAGTTATCCTCGGGAGGATACTCTTTACGAAGCTCATCCAACTTTTTTAATCCTTCCTCAACATTTTCGTGAGGAATTGCCATGTTGAAAGTCACGCGGCAGGTGAGATTTCCTTCGTCCATGAATCTCTGGAACCGCTTATATTCTCCGTTAAGTTGTTGTATGCTTGTAACACCTTTCCGCCTGGCTTCAGCGAGTGCTAACTCCAAAGCCTCATCCAATCTCTTTTCTGTTTCCTCCGGCGTGAGCTGGACGGTACTCCTCAGTTTCAAGAGGCTCGTAGCGCCTTCTTTTAGGATCCCGGTTGGTTCTCCTGTAACAGGATTCTTGACGACCGTTCCATTGGGAGGGCTTTGTGTATCCTTTGTGATACCGGACATCTTGAGTGCATAGCTGTTGACCCATGAAGAGTGACCATCGGCACGGCTCAATACAACAGGATTATTGGGAGCGACAGCATCCAGGATATCTTTTGTCGGCCATTTTTTATCCGGGAAGGTCTCGTGCTCCCAGCCCCTTCCTCTGATCAGTTCGCCCGGTTTGGCATGCTCCACTTTCTCCGCCACCATCTGCTGGATCGTTTGAACATCGTGAACATAACGAAAGTCCAGCTGCATCATTGACTGCCCGCCCCCCATAAAATGGATGTGTGCATCATTCAAACCTGGTATGACCAAGCGGCCTTTGGCATCGATCACAGTGGTCGTCCCTTCTTCGATATACTGATCGACCTTGTCATTGGTTGTGACTGCAATGATAAATTCATCTTTCACAGCTAGAGCTTCAGCTCTAGGGTTGTCTGTATCGATGGTTATGATGTTGGCATTTTTGATAACGAGCTCCGCTGGGGGGCCTTCGTAAATCTTCCCGCATCCCCCACAAAATATTATCAGACAAGAACAGATAAAGATTTTTGATAGTTTTTTCATTATTTTTACAGTCCTCCTTCATAAGAAAATTTGTTCATAAAATGGAAAAATCTGGGCTTCATACTTTCAATCATCATATCTAAAAAAAAATCTTTTTTCACTGAATATTTTGGTTTTGCCCTTTGCCCTTCAGCCTTTCTTTAAAATTGAATCCATAAATTTTCAGGTATTCGTTTACTCCTACTGTAAAAAAGACGACGGCGATCATGCACTGAAGCCCCATAATCCCTTGATATCCTGTGTAATCCACGAAAAAGAGAACGACACAAGCGGCCAGTAGAATAGCCCCAAGAATTTTTTGACCGATCCCTCTCCATCCCCAGCTTGAGTATTTTGATAGAAGCAGACCGACCCAAACACCCACCCAACCAATAACGGCACCAGCGAGAACATCTAAAGGCCAATGCACACCTACAACAACTCGAGAAAGGGCAACCAGAGAGGCAAACACGATCAACAGCCATCGCAACCATGTTCTGGAAATGGTGAACACAAAAGCCCCGGCCAGCATGAAGATCATGGCGGCATGCCCGGAAGGGAATGCATGTTGACCCCAATCAGGACCGATCATATGGAAAACATCTGAGGACAAAACCTGAGGTGGTCTTGCCACATCCACTACTCGTTTGATTCCCTGGCCAAATATGGTGAACAGTATCGCTGCCAGGAGAACAGCCCAAATGAGCTGAGGCTTTTTTTTTATCCAAGGGAGAAGAATGATGAATGACACCAATCCATCGGCAAAAAACGTGAGCACTACCCAGAACATATCGCCAGTGTATTTTGAGAAGCTATTTATCTTGAGAAATAGCGTTAGATTGGAATCGGAGAGATATATAACAGCGGACAAAGCCATGGCGAAGAACGGCAGGCCCCAGACCCAATAATGCCGAGCCTGTACTACGATTTTTCGCTCTCCCAGATCAGCCGGCAAGGTACCTTCTATTCAACGCCATGCCTTATAAGATAGGCACCGGCGCAATTTAAAATGTTTTCACACGCGACATGCGCTGTGGATCAATCAAATACGCTTTCTGTTTTTTGATAGGCGGTGTGGACTTTCTCCACCGCACTTTTTATCAAATTTTTATCATCCTGTTCAACGGCCTCAGACAAACTATCGAGGTGTGTCTCCAATTCCCGAATAGAAATGTTGAACTGCTCCTGCTTCTCTGCAAGACGCTCGGGCAACTGGACTTCCTTCAAAGGCAGCAATTTTTCGTGCATTGCAGTCACGGCCAATCGTATGTTGTCGAGCTCATAGTTCGGCATGTAATAGTGGTAGAGTTTATACATCTCTTGATGAAAAGCCTCTAGTTCTGGAACCATAGGACGGATGATGCGGACCAGCCGTTCGAAGGCAGAATGAAAAGCCTCGACTTGAGTAAGCATGTCATCCTGACTGTTTTCATCCACTGCCTGGTGCAATGCCTGAAGAGAGTTTTTAAGATTATTCTTTCCCAAGTCCCAATCAGGTTTTTTATCGCGTAAAATCCCGGGCAACACTGCTTCATCCAGTTGTTGAGTTAGGGAATCCGCTTCCGGGAGTAATTCCTTGATCAGTGCATAATCCTTTTCTGGATATGCATCATGCCAGAGTGGGTATACAACTCCGTGTAAATCATGTAATGCAGAAACTTCGGTATCCAACTCTCCTTCGGACATTTCAGGTTTGACATCATCTGCTTGGACAGATTCCTCTTGTTGACACGAGAGAAGCAGAAAAACGCAGGCCATACCTAAAAACACGATGAATAGATTTTCTCTAAATTTCATGTGTCCTCCTCTCGTTCATATCATGCGAATTTTTCCATGCTGTATGCTTCATCGGGAAGCCTACGCCTTATAGCATACAAGAAGAGGAATTGTCAAAAAGACTAGCATAGGATTCTAATTATCCTGGATTATTCACGAGTTGAGGTTGCCGTAGCTGCGAGGTAGTGGCCCATGAAGCTGTAGTGAACTACCGCGAGGGGGCTACAATGAAGCAGATACGGTAAGATCAGCTCGCCTGGAAGGGAAAAGATGCCGATAATATGAAATAGAGAAGGTTTTATGAAGGAATGTATCGGCAGCTTTTATGAATAATTCAGGTTATTTATCGAACTGGATGAACTCAATGGGAGCTCCATTGTCCACAATGAATGCAACTGTAACACCTTCGGAGGGGCTGTTTGGTTCGATGAGAATCTCTTTTCCTTGGAGTTCAGCAGCGAGGTCTTCGACTTCGAAAGCCACATGGGGCACGGTTTTAACGAGCTCAGGCAAGGGACTATCCAGCTCAAACCGCATCCATTCTACGCCATAAGGGCTTGTCTCGAAACCCGAGACATATATTTTGTGCTCTTCCAGGAAAGTCTCCCCTTCCCTTATTATATCAGAGGGAATGCCCAGATGATGATATTTCCTCATGATATATTACTCGCTCTTTTCAGGGATTTCAAAAACCTTCCCGGTCCCCATAGGAATATAATTCTCGCCAAAGGCCTCTTTGAACATTCCAATAGCCTTATCACCCGTGCAGTGAGTCGCACCACATTTTACAACACCCATTTCCTTGAAGCTCTGGATGATTTTTTGCACCGTTCTGTCCGGTGTTCCTCCAAGGTGAAAGCCACCGAATACTAGGTAGATCGGTTTGCCCATAATTTCCTTGGCCCGTTTGAGAATATTCACGATCCCCTGGTGGGAACACCCGGTAACGATCACAAGCCCCTTCTGTGTGTTGATGATCAGGGACTGTTCTTTGATCTCCACTCCCATTTCACCCGTGAGGAATACATTATCACAGATTTCTACAGGTTCAAGCACATTCTCTACATGTGCATTAAACATTTCCACTTTTCGAACAAACTCATGTGGGAAAGAAACAGGCAGATACACAGAGACACTGGAGTTTACCTTAAGCACATCGAAGAGTCCTCCTGTATGGTCTCCATGGTCATGGCTTATGACGATCTGCTCCACTTTCTTTAAATCGACGTTCATCTGTTCCACATTGTGCATCAAGATATTTGGCTGAGTTCCCGTGTCGAAAAGGATCGTCTTTTCTGTGCCCTCAATGAGACAAGAAAAACCCCAATCCGACTGGGTTCCTTCTTTGTAGAGATAGTTATCATAAAGAATTGTGAATTTTACTGGTTGTTTCAATCCCTCTTTAGCCTTGTCGATCTCTCCATTTATTCCGAATTTTCCATTCGAACTTAGGCCCTCTTCAGCTCCTTTGGCGTGTAGCAATCCGGGGTCCTGCTCTAGCAAAGACTTCACCAGTTCCATGTCTCCACGCCCAGCGGCTCTGTGAATGTCATCAGTTGAATTAGCCCAGACAGGAAAAAAAATCAAAATCAGGGATAAACTGATTAAAAGTGATTTGTGAGTCCTCATAAAATTCCCTCCTTTTTTCATCTGAACAATACGATCAGAAATTGATGTATAGATGCGAACTAATGCATTCAAAGGGCTTCGACACATCACTCTAATAGAGACTCCAATATGATAGCGAGAAAATCAACTTCGTTCCATACATCTGAAGCCAGATCATCAGCCATCCGAACGATCACAAGGTCTTTTGAGGAGATCACAAAGATCTCTTGCGTGAACAATCCCCTGGCAAAGAACGTGTCGTCAGGAATCAGGGAGCCATCGTATCCACCCAACGAAGGCTGCAGCCACCATAGATAACCATAATTATTCACATTCTCCGAGACTGGTTGAACAGACTGATAAACCCAATTTCTGGGCACAACCTGCCTGTCCTCCCATTCCCCTCCCTTTGAATAGATGTAGCCGAATTTGGCGTATTCTCTAACTGTGGCCTTGATTCCCCAACCTCCGATGGTTTGGCCTGAGGAGTCGTTTTCCCAGATAATTTGGGGAATCCCGATGGGAGAAAAGAGATGCTCCAGCCCGAATTGAAAGGCCGATATACCCAAAGCTCTGTTGAAGAGTCCGGATAAGAGCATCGGATCACCGCTGGAATAATTCCAGACAGTTCCCGGTTCATGAATGATAGGTTTGCTTAAGACATACTGGACATAATTTTCCTGAAGGGCCATCAGGATAACATCATTAGCGATAATACTGTCCAAATCGTCCTCGTTCCACTCTAATCCTGAAGTCATTGTCAACAAGTTCTCTATTGTGATCCTCTGCTGTGCTCTTAAAGAAGGAAGATCCCCGGGGAAATAGCTGCGCACTTGCATACCTTTTTTTTGATTCAGTTCCGGATAGTAATGAGAGATCGGCTCATCCACACTCTCGAATATTCTTCGATCGATCCCGATCCCGATTAGGGTGCTCATGAAACTTTTAGCTACAGAATAACTGGGATGACGGGAGTAGAGATCAAAATTACCGAAATAGGCTTCTCCCACAATATATCCCTTCCGGATAATGACCAATCCTCGCGTGTAAACATCTGGATTTGCCGCATAATTATAGGCTCTCAAAAGGAGCTCCGAATCCATGCCGATTTCTTCGGGACGACAGCTTTTCCATCCATAAGTCGGCCAATATTTTCCTTGATAGGGTCCTTTCTTTAAAAACGTCTCCCTGCCGCCCGTATCCTCTCCGTATACAGAAATAAAAAGTGTTAAGAGAACGATAAAAACGGCCAGTAAATTTCGAAAGTGTCTCACCCCGTCTTTCTCCCTGAATCCTATATTTTGCATCGGTCGTGTATTCACTCAGTATATATCGCTCCTGCCGCTTTTTCTACTGGAGAAAAAGAGATAAGTTCCATCGGTGAAATTTTGAGACAACTTTTTGTGTTTTTCTATTTCATGCTCTCTAAGTCGTCAGCCGTATGATGTAAATATTATGTTGAGGGAGAAAAGTCTCCAGGCGCTCCAGCTCAAAAACACTTTCCTTGATCTTTTCCAACACCTCCTCTCGGGAAAGAAAATGATCCGTGGAGTGATCGACTTTCTCAGGATCCCGATCGAGGATCACAACCAGTGCATCCGATTTTAAGCTGAGGGAGAGGTTATTGAGCAATTCCACAGGATTGGCAAGATCATGAAAGGCGTTCACGATAAAAACCATGTCCAGATCTTTGGGCAAGAGCGGGTCTTCCACATCCCCAAGAACAGTTTCTATATTGGTGATGCCTTCTCTATCACAGCGGTCTCTGAGATATCTGAGAGCACTTCTCGAAATGTCATTCGCATAGATCTTTCCAGATTCCCCCACTCTTTGCGACAGTTTAAAGGTGAAATACCCATGTCCCGCCCCAACTTCACCAATGATCATACCCGGCTTGACTCCTACAAGGTCCATGACTTTTTCAGGCTGATGCCACTTGTCCCTAACATCATCTGCATGGAGAGGAACAAGACACATGACCACGCAAACCAGAATCAATTTGTATTTGTGATATCTCGACATAAATTCCTTTCCTTATCCTTTCATTTTTGTGGTTTATTAAGAGAGGCGTAAAGAAAATTAACAGCCTCCTGGTAGGTGTAAAATAAATTGAATCTATGATTAGCGTCTGAACTCTTTATTGGGGTCTTTGCTTGTCCATTCATGGTTTGCTTTTAAACCTGCAATTCCTATGCCATTTTTACAGAGGATCAGTTCAAATCGATCAAAGGGATTTAAGAACTCGCATAAAGAAGTATTCCTATCTTTCCTGTGAATAAATAACCTGGATTATTCACGAGTTGAGGCCAACGCACCACACCCTAACATTATGAAGGAAGATAGATAATAGTGTCGGCATAATTTATGAATAATTCAGGATAAACAATTGGCTTAGGTTTTGTGATAGCTATTGTAAATGGATTCAATCCAGTAGTCCGTATTCAGGAAAGACAGGAATTCTCCCCAGGACTCCCACTCCTCGAGTACTTTGGATTTTTTCATGTCTTCTATATTTTTTCCATTTTCCATTTCTGCTCTAACTTTCTCTATGGTCGCTAGAAGCATTTGCCTCTACTGTTTCACCTCGTCCAACGTGAAGTCGCGTCCATGGCCTCCAATAAATTTTGTATCTTTGGGGAACACAGCGATGACTTTATTTAAAAATTCCAGGTATTCCTTCACATTTGAGCCAACCGCGGGAAACGATTGTGTTAGGAGCAGATCGCCCATGTGAGAGACACCCGAGGAAGAAAAATAGACGATTAGATCCGTATCGGAATGCACACCTGGATACGGGATGATCTGAATTTTTTCCCCATTAAAATTCAGAGAGTAGTACGTGTCAAAACCATTCCCCGATTCTCCTTCAAGTTCGCCGTTTCCAGGGAATATCACACCATAGGACATGCATTGGTCCAAATTATGCCCATCGATCAGTGTCGCACTTTTGGCGCAGACGACATTGCCTCCCACATGATCTCCATGAAGATGCGTGTTGATGACGTATTTAATATTTCCCTTGCAGAGATCCTGGACAGTGGCTTTCAATTCCATCGCTGTTTCTTTAAAAACCGGTATCAACTAAAAGAATCCCGTCATTCCCCGTGCATACTTCGATATTTGTCTGCAGCTGGTATGGAAAGGTGACTCTGTAGATCTGACTGGATAATTGAACGACCTTGGCTTTTTCTCCGCTTTCCTGAGCGAACACGGGAGTAAGAAAAACAAAGAAGAGAACCAGGAGAATGATGACTAAGACGATTAATTTCTTGCAGATAATCATCGTCTTTCCCCTATTCTTATATACGTTTACACATATGGTTATGTTTATACCTCACACCATTCAACCAGGGAAATTCACCGCTTAAATTACCTTCCTCTTTGCTCACAATTCAAATGGGAGCAAAGAACATCATCAGAACGATGAAAACCACGATCAGAAGAATAACGAATTTCTTACACAGAAACATGTTTTTACTCCATCTTTAGACTGTATATGAGCAAAAATTGTGCCATCTGGATCTCTCTTGGGATTATTCAAATATGGACCAAAAAACAGTGTACGTTTCCAACACAATCCCTGCCCGAATTCGAACAGTGTTTCCCATTATCAGGGGAGATGGGTTGTCTCATATACCTGACACTCCCTCTCCTTACAGCTGGCACATATATTGCAGATATCTCAAACTTAGGACTTTTTCTAGAAATATCGCGACTGGTGCCAACCCTGCACTGTTCTTCGCGTAATATTAATATAGAGATATAATGAGTAATTTCTCTGTTGTCTTCTACATCATCGCTCTATTTATCGGTTTCCTGACTGTCTATTTGGCTTACAGGCTGAACAGAACATATCGCTTGGGCTACCTCTCTTCTTATCTGTATTTTCTCATTGCCTTTAATGTTATGGGTTTCTTAAATCATATCGGACGGTATTTGGGAGTGAGTTTGCTGATGGGCTCTCCCGAAGAGACTCTTATATTAGTGAGATATCTTTTTGCTTTTCTGGCTTTTCCTTTCGTCGCGCTATCCATCTATTTGTTTATTGCATTCGCAAACGATCTGATTAGCACGAAAATATCTTCTCTATTCAACAGATTGTATGCTGTTTTTTGGGGGATTCTATTCCTTGTTCTAGTGCTATTGGGAAGAAACCACTTCTATACGCGGGATGAAAAAACTATCTTTGTTTTTTTCCAAGCCATAAATATTTTGGGCATAATAAGCTTTTTTCTTACGCCATTTTATATTCTTTTCAAAACAAAGGACTTATCGGATGTCCAACAAAAGAGAGTAGCCAAAAGTTTTAGCATTATCTATCTCTTCTGTTTTGGAATGGCATCTCTTTTTACATCCCGTTTGGTTCTCCCCTATTTTGTGCCCTACACAGTTCTCATCATAGTTTTTTCTTTTTTTGCGGTAAACCTTCCACCGCTGACATATCTGATCTTATCTCTCAAGAAATATCCAGTCGAGGACCAATGTTCAACATCTCAAAATTCCGACTTAGAAGATTTTTTTGTTGTTCACAAAATATCTAATCGAGAGCAGGAGATCATTCAGCTCATGCTCGAGGGAATGAGTAATGCGGACATCGAGAAAAAACTCTACATTTCCCCCCATACCGTCAAAAACCACATCTACAACATCTACCAAAAATTAGGAGTTAAAAATCGCGTCCAGACATCAAATCTCATTCGCGATCACGAACAGTTCCATAAAACAGACTAGATCCGATCTAAATCTTTAACGGTTCTTTCGCTCTGGATGTTTCCCGTGTTTTCTGTAGACTTGGGCTCAACCAGCATCAAATGCACTTCCTCATCTGATACAGGCATGTGTTCTACGCCTTTTGGAATGATAATAAACTCGCCATCTTTAAGTTCGATATCTTTATCTCTTAATTTCATCACCATCGTCCCTTTGACTACGAAAAAAAGCTCATCCTCTTCCTCATGAAAATGCCAGATGAAATCCCCTTTGAATTTGACCAGTTTGATATAGACATCATTGACTTCGCCAACGATTTTTGGACTCCAGTGCTCTTTGATCAGGTCTAATTTTTTGATCAAATTGATCTTTTCCATATCCATTCTCCACGCAAAATATGACTCATATATAAAACAGATAAATATTTTGAGCAATGCTTAAAGAATAAAATGTTTAAGATCGAAATACAAACAGGAAGCCTTATTCGTAGCGAAGAGAATCCACAGGATTAGCGATTGCGGCTTTAATGGACTGGTATCCGACCGTGCAGAGAGCAATGATCAGCGCAAGGGCTGCTGCGAAAATAAAAATCTCCACTCCTAGAGTCATCCTGTAAGCGAAATTCTGAAGCCACTTCCGAGCCGCTAAATAGGCCAAGGGCCAGGCGATCAAGTTGGCGACCAGCACCCATTTTGTAAACTCTTTAGAAAGGAGAACCATGACTTGAGATACGGTTGCACCCAATACCCTCCGGATGCCAATCTCTTTTGTGCGCTGTTCGGCTATGAAGGAGGCCAATCCGAAAAGTCCCAGACATGCAATAAATATCCCCAAAAAAGTGGAAATTTGAAAAATTCGACTTAGGCGCTCTTCGGATCGATATTGGATATCGAAGTTCGAGTCCACAAAAAAATACTCGAAGAGGTCGCCAGGAAAAAGCTCGTTAAATTTCTTATTGAGAAATCCCAAAGTGTTCTGCATGTCAGCTGTGTTGACGGTTAAGGTAATGGATCGAAAGAGGTCTGGCACAACCCGCATAATCATGGGTTCGATCTCCCTCTGTAATCCCCACCAGTGAAAATCCTTGACCACACCGATCACAGGATATCGTCTCTCCCAAAGCTCTTTTCCAAGCGCTTCTTCAGGTGTGCTCCAACCAAAGGCCCTAGCTCCGGATTCGTTGATGATAAAGGCCTCATAGGTGTCCGACTGGATCTTATTGTTGAAGGGACGCCCTGCCACCAGCGTAAGCCCGTAAACCTCTGTAAAGTCATGATCACACCTCAGACTCCGGAATGCCTGCCCCTTTGTGTCTTGTTCTCCGGAGGGGAAGACCCAGGTCCGATTGATCATGCTGCCGGGAACACCTGATGAAGCAGTTGCATTTAAAACAGCTGGATGCCGGAGGAATTCATTCTTCACGGTCTCATACTTGTTGGTGATCATCTCCCAATTTCGGAGAGTGATCACCAATTTCTGTTCTTTATCGAAACCCAATGGCTGACTTTTCATGTACAGAATCTGTCTATATATGATGAGCGTGCTGATGATCAAAGCGATGGAGATTACGAACTGCCCCACAACCAAGACCTTTCTCATAATGGCTCCCTTTGAGCCAGACTTAAGCGTTCCTCTGAGAACAGAGATCGGCTTGAACGCAGAGAGAAAAAAAGCGGGATAACTCCCCGCACCAAGACTCACAAAAAGCAATAATAGAATTACTCCGATGACGATCCCGGGTTGGAACAGACTCTGAGACGTAAACTGAGTCAGCGCAAGCGTGTTGAACTGAGGAAGAAATATCTGTACCAATGTTATTGCGATAACGAGAGAGATCGAAACAATGAGCAGGGATTCTCCCAGAAACTGACGGACGATCTGACGTCTGTGTGCCCCGACAACCTTGCGCATCCCCACCTCAGTCGCACGATTAGCAGAACGAGCAGTGGCTAGATTCATATAGTTCATACAAGCGATCAGCAGGATGAGCAATCCCACAACCGAAAAGATGTATACATAGAGGAGGCTGGATGATGGCCTGATCTGGTCTCCACTGAGAATCACACGATGGCGCTTTTTGAGTGCTAGAAGGAAGAATTTGTAATCTAAGCCTCTCTTATCCAGCTCCTCACCACAGAATTCATGCGGGATCTTTTGAATCTGCTCTTCAAAATCGCTCGCACTAGCACCTTCACTTAACTTTACAAGACACGCTGTTGCTGCCATCCCTGGGTGCCATGTCCGCCAGTGGTCCTCTTCCTCCATTTCGATCGTCTTCCACGACTTGATGATCTTGTATGCAAAATCCGTGTTTGGGAGCGGATCCTGGACAATGCCCGTAACTTCATACTCTTTATCCCCGATCGTGACGGTTTTTCCAAGTGGGTTCGCATCTCCGAAATACTTGTTTGCCAATAATTCAGTCAATACAGCGGTGTTGGGCCTTTCCAATGCAGTTTTGGGATTACCCTGGATGAAGGGAATAGTTAACACATCAAAGATTCCCGGATCCGCGTCCCAAAGGGCTTCCTCTTTGAAGACCTTGTCTTTGTATTTGACCTGGCTGATCCATCCTTGGTTGAGGCGGCCTGCAGCCTCCACTTGGGGATATCTTTCTTTCAATGTGGGCGCTAGGAGAGGAAAATTAGCCCCTACCAGCTCACGTCCTGCCTCTGACTTTCGATCCTGCCCCACGATGTAGATCCTGTCAGCATCCTTGTGGAAATTGTCAAAACTCAATTCAAAAAGCACGTACAGAAGGATAAACAGGCAACATGCAATTCCAGTGGCCAGGCCAACGATGTTGATAACTGAATAGGCTTTTTTCTGTCTCATCTTGCGCAGTGTGACTTTAAGATAATTCCAGATAAGAGCTGGCATGAAGCGTGATGGCTTCCAGAGTGCTTGCCCTGGTATGTCCCGAACATCTGTTTTTAAATATTCGGCACCGATGGAATCCGGAGTGCCCACTTGTTCGACCGCTCTTTCGAGAGCTTCTTCCACGGTTAGGTCTGACTCTTTTAGACGTTCGATCTCATCACGCAGATGTGATTCCAGCTCTGCGATATAGCCATCCTCCATGGATTCGCTCTTCAGCAGGCTTTTTCTCCACTTTTTAATGGCTTTTTCCAATTCAAACATATTTTCTCCCAATCAAAACAAAACTAACTTGTCAATCATAAATAGCACCGAACACAGAAGCATTCAGCTAGACATATGAACAAAACTCAATTTGTTTATTCATTCGAAAGCGGGTTGGGGTTTCCAAAGTTTGGAGAGAGCGTCATGCACGCTCTTCCACTGTGCTATGTCGGCTTCGAGCTCTTTATGACCAAGATCGGTAATACTGTAGTATTTCCTGCGACGGCCTTCTTCGCTGATTGTCCACTGGGACCGGATAAAGCCGTCTTTTTCCAGCCTGTGAAGCACAGGATACAGCATGCCATCCGACCACTCGAGCTGCCCGCCTGAGATCCTTTTAACACTCTGGATGATCTGATACCCATAGTTCTTGCCATTCAAGAGAATCGAGAGGATTATCGGTTTAGTTGAAGCGGCGATCAGTGCTTTTGAGATCATTTTTTACCTCGCGTTGTTATATACCTAACGTTTCTATGTATGCAAAAAGAGTGCCAACTGATCACAACAGAGGCATCGGGATTTAACGGGATAAACTCTAGCTCAATATTGTCCGCTTAAGCAACACAGAGTGTTCGACATCGGACATCCACTTCTTAATTTATAAAATGCTGGACTGATCAATAAGGGAGCATCTCCAATCATCCTAAAATTGTCAAAATTATCAATCTTGCTTCCTATATTCCGGGGGAGGTTGGAACAAGGTTAGGTTTTCTTAGGTTTGACTCTGTTTCAAATAATGTTTATTCTTTCATTCATCAAAGGAGAACCGATATGAAAAAGTGTTTTTTTGTCTTGCTTTTAATTATTCAAATCCTCGCTTTTCCTGAAAGCCAAGTTTTCGGTCAAAATTTCCCACTTAGCACCAAAGGAAATCTGACAGTTCTTGTTCTTGAGGGGACACCTTATGAGAGAGGCCGACAGCACGGTGCAGCCTTAAAAAAAGAATTCCATGAATTAGTCAAATTGTGGAAAGAGGACATCCGGAAGACCTACAAAACCGAGGCGAATGTATTCATCAAGAAGTTCCTTGCCGCTACCAATTTTCAGAAAGCAATCAAAGAATGGACTCCACAACTGTGGGATGAACTCAAAGGGATCTCCGAAGGATCAGGCATAGACTTTGATACGGTATTTGCCTTTCAACTCGTGGACGAAATATGGGTGCTAGGAAAAGACATCCAATCTGAAAAATGCACAACAATCGGACTTGCGAAAACAGAGAATCACCCTGCTATGGTTGCGCAGAATCTCGATATACCCACGTTTTACCACGGTTTCCAAACCCTTCTTCATATCAAAGATCCGGAGCAAGACCTGGAGACCTATCTATTCACTTTCCCTGGTTTTATCGCGGCCGATGGCATCAACAGTCATTCGGTGGCCGTTGTCGTCAATGCTGTCCAGCAGCTGGAAAACTCAAGAGATGGGCTTCCAGTCGCCTTTGTGATCAGGGGGATCCTGCAGTGTAAAACTTATGTTGAGGCTGTCCGATTTATAAAAACTATAAAGCACGGGGCTCCTCAGAATTACATGATCGGCGGGGCTGAGGAGATAGGAAGTTTCGAGTGTTCGACCACCAATATCAGCGAATTCATTCCCTTTGAAAATGCTACGTTTACATATCATACTAACCATCCCTTGAAGAATCTGAATTACACTGCCCGTTTTGCAAATTATTTGAAATCTAAGGATGTTTCCCCCAAAGATTACAAACACCCATGTCCTAGATTCGAATTCCTGCAGAATATTTTAAGGGATAATTCAGTCCATTTTGATATAGACAGACTCAAGGACATATTCAGCAACCGGAATAGCATCATCAATAACAGGAGTACTTTTGGATGCACGGTCATGGAACTCGGCAAAAATCCCGAGCTCCACATTTCTCCTGGCCGGCCGGATGAAGAGCCGTTTCAAATCTTCCGCTTTTAAGATGCTATAACTCTCAATCTCTTAAAATCACGGTCCCCTTTTTTATTTGATAGTCGCTAGCGTTCTTTAATATCTTCCTAATTTGGATTAACCTCCAAAGATTTCTCCCAGGCCTAAATGGCTTGATCTTTGTTACCCAACATAAGATGACATTCTCCGATGGAGTTCAACACGGCAATAACATTGCCTCGCTGTGAGGCAGCTTTTTGATAATAGGTTATGACTTCTTCATATTCATCGAGTTCTTGAGAGACTACTCCCAGGTAAAAAAAAAGATCAAAATTTCCCCTCTCTTTCTCATGGAACGGCAAAAGAATATTTCTAGCCTCTTTATTCTCATCCAGAAATATATGTGTTTTTGCCAATCCCAACGCAAAATCCAGAGAATCTTTTCTGGCTTCGTATGCATTTTCAAACTCAGCTTTGGCCTTATTGATCTCACCTTTGTTCATGAACTGGTTTGCAATGATATACGAATAGATCGCATCTTTAACCGGAGGACTGGGTTGGATTATTATCCAGTTTTCAGGTAATTCATCGGAAACAAGAGAGAAATCCTCTTCTTTTGTTAAGATTTTCTTATTATCCTGATCCACAACTGAAACAATAACTTTAAAACCTCCAGCAGAGAAATTGCCCAAGTCGAATTCCTGTAAAAAATCTCTGCCATTCCCATATTTTCGTATCTCCTTGATCAAAGAACGGACCTGTTTATCTTCTTTGTAAAAGATGTATTCTACATTTCCCTTATCCTTTAACTCCTCGCCTAATCCATATATCTGGAAAAAGAGATACAATTTGTCATATTTGTAAACTTCTCTACATATAAGGGTTCACCAAGCGTAATATACATCCTCCCTTGATCAGACTGCCATCCCGCACCAGGAGACCTCTTGCCTAGATTCTTGTTTGCGTACTCAATCCTTCTTTAATGTTCTTCCCTGAATTCATTTCGTGGCGTGCTAGGCGTAGGATCTCGCTGCTTCCAGAATTCTACGATAAACAGATCTCTTTTCCTGTTCGTCTCTAACTTGGGAAATACCTTCTTTTCATTTTCGGTGATGATATAGACGACCTCCTCTTCTATCCATTTTTTGTATTTTTCTGGCAGAGATATTTCATCCTGGATTTCTGAAAAGAGTGGATTGGCAAAAAATGCCACTGAGAACAATAAAAGGAATTTTAATTTCATTTTACCCCCCAATGTTTTTCATCAGTTCTTATCCTCGATTAATAAAACAATTCATATTATTAAAAGCAAATTTTATGCCATATTGTACAAGCTTTAAAATGCTATGAGATAGTTTATATTTGTACTTCTTAGATGACAGATGTCGGCGCTCAAGACAATATCACAAAAATTATTGATTGTTGAATCACCCCGACCAAAAAAGGTATTTACGATTCTTGTTTTATCTGTTCCTCTATATAATCAAAGCTCTCAGTAAAATTCTCTTCCAATGATTTGTCAAATTCGCTCAGCCACTCTCTGATATATTCTTTATCATAACCTGGATTCTTCAACAGGACACTTTTTACATCCTCGATATCTCTTGGACGACTGGCGACAATTTTATGGATCACCATATCTTCCAGAGCAGCATATTTGATGGCGACACCTCCCAAGTCAATATCGATGGCTTTACCGATGGCCTGTCTCTCATATGGAGACAAAGAGAATATAAAATCAATTCGGATGCCACTTTCCTTGTCTTTCACAGGCAACACCATAGTCTCTTTCACAAAATCCTCTACATCACTGGTAAGATATTGCCAGCCACTCTCTTGAATCACCTGTTCCATTCTTCGCCACTCATTCGCGCCAATGCCCAGAGTAACATCAATATCTTTGGTTAGTCTGGGTTCTCCGTGAACCAAAACGGCTTGTCCCCCAATAATCATATACGGAATATTTTGTTTGAGCAGTTGAGTTGCTATTTTTTTAAGTAGATTTTCGAACACTGTTTACGACCTTAGCGACTTTGATATCAGTTTCAAGCCCTTCCAAAGGGTCCTTGAGGGGGAAGACACTAAGAGAACGTGCTTCCTTAAACATCGCATCCATCAGACGAAATTTTTGATCGATGCTTGTTGTATCTGTTTTAAGGAGGTTTTGCTCAAATTTCCGGAGTTTCTTCGGATTTGTGATCATTTGGTATCTGTTGTATTTATTATATCATACGACATCTTCCCTATCGATACAGGGATTGAGGTATTTATCATCCATGGGAGCAAGACTCAAAAAAGTGGTTTTAAATTGTGCTCTACTTTTTCATAAATATAATCCGAGGGATGTTGTTCTCATCCAGAAGTGTTGTAAATGATTTTAGGTCTGTGTCCTCCAGTGCTTGAAAGTCCTGTGCAGCTTTATCCAATTGAGCCTTGAGCTCGACAAAACGTTCATTTATGGATGTGTTCGGTTTTGAATCCTGTTCATGCACAAAGGAATAGACGTAAGCCAGATGGTTGTCGAGCTTTACCTGATAATTGATGGCATCTTGATCGCTTTCGTTCTTGTTTTGGATCAATTCATCCTCAAGTGCAGTGATTTTTTTTATCAACGCATCCGCAGCTGTTTTTACATCCTCACTGTACCCAGCCTTGGTCGCCCTTTCTGATATATCCTTAACCTGATCGCGAATGGCGCGCACATTTTTGATCAGTTCATGGCTTTTTGTGAACGCCTGGCCCACTTGCGCTTGAAGATCGAACTGTTCCTGTAGGTCATCCACTGTGATGTGAGTCCAGCGCGGGTCTTTCAGAACCTCGAAGTTCTTGGTGTCTGTGAAATCATCGATATTTAACCGAACTTTATAGTCCCCTGGTACAGCTCTCGGACCACCCGTGTAGCTCAAGGATATAACAGCCTCTTTAATCTTATCCGGAGGCTCGTGTGTGAGGTCCCAGGTGAACCTGTTTAGACCTTTTTCTGGCTTGAATTCCTTGAGAGAACGGATCACATTGTCCTTTGAGTCGAGAATCTCGATGCTAGCTTTTTCCGGCTTTTTATTCAAGTAGGCATAGACCGATAACTGGTTCAACGTTCCGCGCATCTGAGTACGGTAGGGATTCTCCGGCACATACAAAACCAGATCCTTATTCAAATCTGTCTGCTGCATCTGGTGGAGAAGGCCTATATCGTCCAGTATCCAAAAAGCCCGTCCCTGTGTTGACAAAATCAGATCTTTACGATAAACCACCATGTCTGTGATGGGTGTGACGGGCAGGTTGAGCTGGAAAGACTGCCAGTGCCGGCCATCATCAAAAGATATGAACATGCCGAATTCTGTTCCTGCATACAAAAGCCCTTGTCTGTCGGGATCCTCGCGCACCGCACGCACAAAATAATCTTGAGGGATCCCGTTTTTCCCATCCGTCAACAGGTCCCAGGTATGGCCATAGTTTTTCGTCTTGAAGATGTAGGGAAAAAAATCATTGTCCCGGTACCTGTAAACAGCCATAAATACACACCCTGGCTGATGTGGAGAGATGTCGAACATGTTGACAGTCCCTTCCTTGGGCATGTTCTTGGGCGTCACATTTATCCAGGTTTCCCCGTTGTCACGGGAGACATGCACGAGTCCATCGTCAGAACCCGCCCACAACACACCTGGCTCTATGGGAGATTCCTCAAAGGCAAAGATCGTGCAGTAGGTCTCGACGCCTGTGACGTCGTGTTGGACGGGCCCTCCTGGCCGGTTAAGATAGGCATCGATGTTGTTGGTCAAGTCGGGGCTTATAACTTCCCATGTTCGTCCTTCATCCCGCGACCTGTGCACCATGTTGGATGTGATGTAAAGCACACCAGGGTCGTGTGGTGATATCCGGATGGGAAAGTTCCACTGAAAACGGTATTTGAGGTCCCGCATGGCAATCCCATCGTCAAGCTCCGGGTAGGCGTCGATACGAGTTTCGTGGCCTTTCTTACGGTCGCGGCGCGTAATCATCCCGATGTAGTTTCCCGCGTAAATGATGTCAGGGTTCCTGGGGTCGACCGCAATATGCCCGCTCTCTCCTCCTCCGACCTCATAAAAAGACTGACTGGGCCTTCCCTGGCTTAAAATCGAGATGGTTGAGTTATCCTGCTGGTCGCCGTAGAGGCGGTACGGGAATTGATTGTCCACAGCCACCCTATAGATCTCAGCGGTAGGCTGATTCATCTGAGTCGACCAGGATTTGCCCCCATTAAAGCTCACATTTGCACCCCCGTCATTGCTCTGGATCATGATATTGGGATCTTTGGGATTGATCCAGAGGCAGTGGTTATCGCCGTGAGGAGTGCGAATGCGCTCGAAGTCTTTACCATCGTTCAGAGACCTGTAGAATCCGGTATTCAGGACATAAACAGTGTGCTCATTCTTTGTGTCGGCAAAGATCCGGGAGTAGTACCAGGCTCTCTGACGAAAATCGTGATCTCTATTGATCCGCTTCCATGTTTTCCCTCCATCTTCGGACACATATATCCCGCCTTTTGTCTCGTCCACCGATTCTTGGATCACCCAGACCCGGTCTGAATTGACCGGCGAGACAGCGATACCGACTCGTCCTACAACACCATTTGGCAATCCCCCTTCCAAGCGCGTCCATGTGGCCCCAGCGTCTGTGGTCTTCCACACGCCACCCTTGTCCCCACCATCGATAAGTGTCCAGGGTTTCCTCTCCGCCTGCCAGAATCCTGCATAAAGGATGCGGGGATTGTTGGGGTCCATAACAAGATCAATACACCCGGTCTTTTCATCCACAGAATGGATTCTTTCCCACGATTTCCCGCCATCTGTTGTGCGGTATACCCCTCTTTCTGGATTGGGTCCAAAAATGTTACCCAGAACAGCGGCATAGACTAAATCGGGATCCTGAGGATGGATCTGGAGTTTCCCGATCTGTCCCTCTGTCTCCAATCCCCTAAGCGTCCATGTCTTTCCTGCATCCGTGGATTTATACACACCTCTTCCTGTGGAGATGTTGCCACGAGGGCTCGCAGATCCTGTCCCCACATAGACCACGTTCGGGTCTGAAAGAGACACTTCAACAGATCCGATGGAACTCACCTTGAAGAATCCATCTGAGATGTTAATCCAGGTCACACCTCCATCTGTGGTCTTCCACACGCCACCCCCTGTCGTGCCCATAAAAAAAGTGAAGGATTCATCAGGTATGCCTGTAACAGCGGTGACCCTTCCGCCGCGAATAGGTCCGATGAGCCGGTACTTTAGCTGACTATACAAGACCGGATCCACAGTCACATTGGGATCTGTTGCTTTTTCTTGTGCAGCAGTCAATGAACAAACTCCGATCAAAAACAACACGATAATACAAACTCTTTGAATGGAAACGTTCATGGTGTTCTCCTCTCTCAGATAGAATTAAGGTGAAAGTTGTTTCACGGTTTTTATCATTCCGGATGGATCCCCAGATTATTTTCTAGGCAGCCAGACAGACATCTCCCCTACCCCCCGGTGCGACCAGGCGTAATAAGGAATTGCCGTAAGATGCGCTGATCCATCTGGAGCGCTGTCTTGAATCACAACGATTCCGCCCAGGAAATCTGGCTGGAATTTCGCAGCGAAATCCATATCATCGGGAAGGCTACGATTCAGGATGTGTCCCCCATTATCGATCCCCTCGAAACAGTAAACAAGAGGACCTCTTTGGAGAGCGACTTTAGCCTGATTATCCTCGACGCTATGGTGAGCAACGACACGCCGGACAGGCATCGGGAGATCCAATTCGATTGTATCGCCTCCCTGCCATTTTCTATGGATTTTGGCAAAACCTTTATCGAGATCTAAGGGCCATGTTTCGGAATTGACGCGCAGAACGACTTTATTTTCCTGCGGATTCGAGAACGCGTAGAGATCACTGGGGACAGGCTCGTTACGCGCCCAGCCAGGAATACGCACCAAAACCTCAAATTCCCTTTCCGTTTCCGGATCGATATTAATATGGATGTGTCCATCCCAGGGATAATCCGTCTTTTGTGAGACTTTGACAGATGTGTTCTTGAGATCAACTCTCCCCTCTCCTTCCACAAAAAGATTGATGTAAAGGACACTCTTTTTGTGGGCGTAAACATATCCGGGTATGGAGGGAAGAAGACGGGCTAGGTTACCAGGACAACAGGCGCAGTCGAACCAGGGCTTGCGCGTGGCTTCGCCCTGGTTGAATGTGTATTTTCCATTCGATTCCAGAGGATTCGGGTAGAAAAAGAGGTCGCCACTCAGAGACAAGCCCGATATCAAGCCGTTGTAGAGTGTCCGCTCGAGTACATCGATGTACTTCGCATCCCCGTGCAGCAGAAATAACCGATAATTCCAAAAGACATTGCCTATGGCGGCACAGGTCTCATTATAAGCCGTCGCATTGGGAAGTTCATAGTTGGCGCCAAAAGCCTCGCCTTCATGGCGCGAGCCGATTCCGCCAGTCACATACAGTTTTTTGGAAACGACATTTTCCCAGATCTGATCGATGGCCTTTATATAGTCTTTATCTCCTGTGAGGGCGGCGACATCCGCCATCCCAGAATACATGTATGTCGCACGGACGGCATGACCCACCGCTTCCGTCTGCAAGACGACCGGTATATGGGCTTGATAGTACCAGTCCTGATTGTAGATCGAAAAATCGGAGTCATCGGCAAATTTTTTCCCGAACTTTCCCGGCCCTCTCACATCAAGAAAAAATTTAGCCAGACTGAGGTATTTCTCATCTCCTGTCAGCCTGAAAAGCTTGACCAGCCCGATCTCGATCTCTTGATGGCCGGGAAAATCCTGTCTTTTGCCGGGACCAAATTCACGAGCGATGACGTCCGCATTCTTGAGGGCGACATCCAGAAAATTTCGTTTCCCTGTCGCCAGGTAATAGGCAACAGCTGCCTCATACATATGCCCCACGTTGTAGAGCTCATGACTGGAGGCCAGGTTTGACCACCTTTTCTCACCTGAACCTGGGGCAGGATTATCCGGCTCGATCGTCCGTGTTGTGAAGAGGTATCCATCCTCCTCCTGAGCGGCGGCAATCTTGACGATGAGGTCATCCATATACTTTTCCAGCTCTGGATCAGGATGGATCGTGAGCGAATAGGCCGCTCCCTCCATGATCTTGAAGACATCGGAATCGTTATAACGCCGGCCTTCAAACGCCCCTGGTATCAGGCCGCCCGCTTTGGCAAAATTATCGATACGGCCCGTTTCCTCACTCTTTTTAAAGGCAAAGGGGATCGTGACTCGTCGGTTAGTCTCCATCCGAGACTGCCAGAATTCATCCTTCACTTGCACTTCTGTGAATAAAACAGGTTTTATGGGATAGTCTTTCGAAGTCTTTTTGGCGCAGCTTATAAAAGAAAATCCTAGAGCCACTATCATAATGAAGCACATAGTTAAAGTGATATCGCTCACTGATTTGCTGCATTCGGGACAGGATACAAGCGCCATAGGAAAATTCCTTTTGGTAAGAGCTCTATAAATCTGTGATGACCTTGTTCACTTGGTCAGCTCGCCGCTGTCACCCACACTCCACCCGCCATTCAAATAAACATAGAGAACCGTCCGTCGGATCTCTTGATCTTTTTCTGTCTTGTATTGGATATCCACAAGCTTCCAATCTTCAAGACCCTTGAACATCATCTGCAATTGCGCTTCGGAAGGACCGGCAAAACGTTTTCCTCTGAATCTGCGGAGAATGGATTGATCGTCACCATAGTTGATGATATTTACGGGGAGATTGTTCTTGGCGAAAGCATCTTGTTTGATAAAATCTTCGACCTGATCCTTGGGTGTGTAGTCTTCATTTATAATGGTCCATTCGTACTCTTGGGTGTACTTGGTCGTTGGTTTAAGAAAAATAGATGTATAGACAAAATAGCCTGCAATCAGCACTAAAATCATAATTAAAAAAACGATAAGAATCCTTTTGTTATTCATAGAAACTCCCAATTCTTTACTACGCGATCACACCGATATCTCAAAAAACACAGCTGTTGGCAGTGTTCAGTTTTTTTTCATGGTACAGAAAATCTGTATCTCTTGTGTTCTGGATAGGAGCGTGTGTTTACTTAATGAGCCTCAAAGTGAGTGGATAGCGGTATTTCTCTCCATTGCTTGCTTTCACAGTGGCTATGATGATCATCACCAAGCTGAATATTCCTACAACGATCAACAGGAAGATTCCAATCACGATAAGGATCAGCAATCCTGCAATAATTGCATAGATGCAGATCGATATTTGAAAATTGAGCGACTCTTTTCCTTGGTCTGCGACAAACTCTGATTCATCTTTTTTGATCAACCAGATGATCAGTGGACCGATGATGTTGCCAAAAGGAATGATATACCCTGCCAATGCCGCAAGATGGCAGAACATTCCCCAACTTCTTTCCTGTGCTTCAGTCAATGTTGCCATGCGTTTACCTCCAGATGTTTTTGTTATAATTCTATTTCCCTAGTTTTGTGAAAATAATAATAGCTAAAAATATGTTTGTCAATCATGAAGATGGGAATCATTTATTCCGCGCGGTATCGAATTTTGCCAGCTACGATTGTGTAAACGGGACTTGTTATCAGAATCTCTTTAGGATCGGATTCCAGAATATCCCTATCCAGTATGGTAAAATCTGCATATTTTCCCACTTCGATAGAGCCAAGGACATCCTCCTGGAAAGCCCCGTATGCGGCCCATATCGTGAAACCTTTGATCGCTTCCTGGATGGTCATCCGCTGTATGGGGTGCCACCCTCCCTCGGGCCAACCCGTGGGGTCCTGCCGGGTCACTGCGGCATAAATCCCCAATAAAGGATTTGTGGATTCTACGGGAAAATCCGAACCACACGGAATGAGAAGGCCCTTATCGATGAACCAACGCCAGGCATAAGCCCCTTCGGCCCGTTCGGCTCCGACTCTTTCCTCAACAAAGTACATATCAGAGGTGCAGTGTGTAGGCTGCATAGCTGGTATCACTCCCAGTGAGACAAATCTCTCGACGTCCTCAGGCCTTACGATCTGAGCATGTTCGATGCGGAACCTGTGGTCCTCTTGGGGATTCTCCTTAAAAGCTCTCTCATAAGCATCCAGACAGAGACTGATCCCGCGAATGCCGATACAGTGAGTGTTAACTCCCATATCGGCTTCCAAGGCAGCCTTCGATACCGAGTATATGTAATCGGTGGGGATCCTCAATAAACCCGAGTTGGAGGGATCATCGGTATAAGGCTCAAAGAATGCGGCGCCTCTGGAACCTAAAGCCCCGTCAAAAAAAAGCTTGATACTCCTTACAGAAAGCATAAAATCGCCATACTCCCCGATCCGGTTTGACTTGAAATATTCCACAAGATCTATATCCTCTGGGAGATTTGTTTCCTCCCCGAGCATAGCATACACGCGGAGCTTAAGCTGTCTTGCGTCAATGAGATCTTTATACATGGCAATGGCACGAGGGCCTACGCCTGCCTCATGAACGCCTGTTAATCCTACGCGCAAACATGCATTGACCGCTTTGAGGAACTTTTCTCTAAACTGTTCATCCGTATTCTCAGGAATAGCGGCAATCACACTATCCATAGCCCTGTTGACCAAAACTCCCGTGGGCTCTCCATTCTCTTTCCGGACGATGACACCCCCAAAAGGATCCGGCGTGTCTTTTACGATTCCCACAGCCTCCAGTGCCTTTGCATTGGCAAATGCAGCGTTCCCGTCCACCCTCATCAAGAACACAGGATTATCAGGAGATACCGCACTCAAAGGATCATGGATGGGAAAAGATGTCTCTTCCCAATCGTTCTGGTCCCAACGTCCTCCGACAATCCACTCTCCAGGCTCTACCGTCTTCACCTTCTTTGCCACGATGCCGATAACCTCTTCAAAACTCTTTGTCCCTGTGATATTGAGAGATGTCAATTCTTCTCCGAGGCTGTGTAGATGGGCATGGGCGTCGATCAAGCCAGGCAAGACAAGCTTGCCATCACAATCAATAACAGTGGTATTAGGGTAGATAAAATCTTGTACCTTTTCGTTGCTTCCCACAAAAACGATCTTATCCCCACGGACAGCCACCGCTTCCTGTATCGTAAAATTTTCATCCACTGGTGCGACTTTACCCCCCTGAAAAACCAGATCAGCAGGTCTCGGTTTACCGCATGAGATAAAAACCATGCTCAAACCTATCATCGCCACTAGAAAGATCCGCTTAAGATTTTTCATTTCTCCTCCCTCAAACAGCTACAGAATCATAAATACTATCTTTCTATTATTGGATTGATTTTTTCTCCTTTTAAAATTATATCTTCTGCCGAAAAAAAACAAGAGCCGTAAGCATATGCATTTCCAAAACCAAAAGAGGATTCTGTATGTCAAAGTGTGATTGCTTTATGAGCAAAAAAATGCGATAAAAAAAGGGCCATGAAAGACGAACAATCGAATCCCGATATTTTAGTACAGAGGATCGATTTAAAAATTCCATTGATCGGATTTTATGACGCGCCTGATCCACAGCCTTTTGCGCCGAATGTCATCCCCAAGCCCGGAGAATGTGTCTTTTCATTCTATGAAAATTGGCTCAGAGGCGAGACTCTTCACATCACCAAGGACCACTACGGATGTGGAGGGGTCGGTCGATGGATGTGTGGAATAACGACCCGATCCAGAGAAGCATTCATAAAGTTCTTAGTGGACGACGAAGGGCTCAAATCCTCCCATGCACTCATGGAACAATGGATCAATTCCAGAAGTCCTTTCCAAGCATCGCATCCGCATCTTCTGGTCGGACCGCTTAAAGAGGATCAGTGGGCGCATGCAAAGAGCATCACTTTTTTTGTCAATCCAGATCAATTGAGCACGCTCATGTTAGGTGCTCAGTACGAAAGTTCCCCTGAGGACCCCCCTTCTGTGATCGCGCCATTTGGTTCAGGCTGCATGGAGCTATTGCCCTTTGATGACCCGAACATCCCACAAGCAGCGATCAGCACAACAGACATTGCTATGCGCCAGTACATCCCTCGCAACATCCTGGGATTTACCGTTACAAAGTCCATGTTTGAGCGACTCTGTTCTCTGGATAAACGGAGTTTTCTCTATAAACCCTTCCTGCAGAGGCTGCGGAAAGCGAGGGGTTTACCAGACATCTAAACTGAATTATTGGATAATCCTCAGCTTGAGATGAGAGCTGTGTTCGGATGATCTGTAGACTCTGTGTGTGGCCTTCTGGAAATCGGATTCTTTGGCGTGGTAGATATCCACGAATTTCTGCGGATTCCGGTCGATCACCGGAAACCACGTGCTCTGGACCTGCACCATGATACGATGTCCTTTTTTGAACGTGTGGCATTTATCCCTCAAATCATATTTGATCTCGGTTACTTTATCCGGAACAAAAGGCTCGGGATTCTCGAAACTTTTCCGGTACTTTCCTCGAAAAACATCGGCACCCACAAGCATCTGGAAATGTCCCATCCTCACACTGCAGGGATTCGGTTTGTTGTCAGGGGCGTCACCGTGGTAAACATCGATCAGTTTGACAATCCAATCGGCATCAGTGCCTGTGGTCGAAACAAAGAGATCAGCGATTATGGGGCCTGCAATCGTGATATCTTCTTCCAGAACAGCAGATTCATAAACAAGAACATCCGGCCGGGATGCGGAAAACCTCTGGTCCTCGACCATCCACAGGTGTTCTTGTGATGTCCGGGTTTCTGCGGAAAAAGGCACGGGTTTGTTCGGATTGCTGATATAAGAATCAAAAGTATCTTCTGTGTTTTTCGGAGGAGGAGAAAAAGAGAGTTTTCCATTTGGATGAAAATAGAGATTTTTTTCCCCGGCAGCCTGCGGTGGCCAATGGTCATAGGAGCGCCACTGGTTGGATCCTGTTTCGAAAACCAAGGCCTCGGGAAGATTGAGTTCCCCTTTTTCTTTAAGATGGTAAAGGAAGAACGGGAATTCGACTTTCTCTCTGTAATACTCACCGGTTTTTGATTCGAATCGGATGTTGCCGAGCGCATCTCCATCCATACGTGACCAACCCCCATGGAGCCAGGGCCCTACCACAAGAATGCTCTTGTTGTCGGGATTCTTTGCCTCGATCGTGTAGTAGATACTCATCGGCCCGTAGAAATCTTCGGCGTCGAACCATCCTGCGACATTCAGGATGGGGTGTTTGATATTGTTCAAATACTGGAGCACGTCCTGTTCCTTCCAGTATTCGTCATAATCGCCATGTTCCATATACTCATTCCAAGTGGGGACCTGGTTGTAAAAATAAAGTTTGTCCACATTGGAAACCGGTCCGAGCTCGAGGAAAAACCGATAGCCATCGGGTGTTCCATAACTGAATCTAGCAGTGCTTTGTTCTGTCTGGTTAGGCCTTGTCCTGGCATTATTAGACAGCCATCCGAATGTGTACATCAAACGGAAAGCCCCATTGTGATGAAAATCGTCCCCGATCCACATATCCGACGGTGAAGCTTGAGGGGAAGAGGCTTTGAGTGCCGGATGAGCATCGATCATCCCCATGACTGTCTGCCACCCCGGATAGGAAATGCCCATCTGTCCGACACGTCCGTTGTGATTGGGGATATTTTCGAGCAGCCACTCGATCGTATCGTAGGTATCGCTGCTTTCATCGACATCGTCAGAATCCTCTTTGACTGTTTTGTGTGGCTTCATCACGATGAATTCTCCTTCGGATTTAAACTTTCCTCGGACATCTTGGTATACAAAAATAAAACCTTCCTGAGTATAGGCTTCATTGAAAAAAACTCGTCGGGACTGTTTAGGTCCGTAATAACGGACGGAATATGGAGTTCGGAAAAGAATGATCGGGTATTTTTGAGTTTTTTCTTTTGGCGTATACACTTGAGTGTAGAGCTTCACTCCATCCCTCATCGCCACCATGTATTCCGCTTTATCATAGCTGGCTCTTGTATCCAGTTTTTCTTGAGCAATAAGAAGAGTAGTGTTCAAAAGGAAAAAAACCGGGATTATGGCTCTCGATAATGGCTTGCGGTACAATCTCCATTTCATAACAGACCTCCCCAAGATTTTGATTTTATCTGATTTTCTGCCGGACCCAGTAATAACACAGAGAAACACCAAGGTCAATCTAAAGAAGGATGGATAAAAAAATAAAATTATTTTATTAATCCTATGAAATCGATAATATTTGTGTTATAATGTTTTTAGTTCAATCTCGGTTGGCTGGCTGGCAGAGATTGAGTCCTCCTTCAAACCCCCTTTGCTTATTTCCCCAATCAGCCAGCATTTCTTTTATCTCAAAGACTTGAGGGTAATCAACCTGGATAATTCAGGTTATTCGATAAGATCGAGGATCTTTTTCTTGTCCCGGATGCCTTCTTAAATTCCCGGTAATAAAGAGTCGATCTCTACTTCGTTGTAATCACACCTTTCGATCTCGATCCGCTCGTCCAGGATACAACATTCGATCTCCCGGACACACCTGGCATACTTTACAGGGCTATTTTTTCTTCGGAACTCAAAGTATGTCACCTGAAGCAGCATCTTTTCTTGCCCCACGGCGAAATGATTCAACACGACAATGTGCTCTTCCTTGTTTTCCTGATTCCCATCCAGATTTACGTGGAATTCGCCCTTGATGAAACTGTCATTTTCGAAGCGCTCAAGTTCTGAGATCTCTTCATAGATCTCCCAGAGAACGTCTGCCGGTTTCCTATCCTGGGTTAATCCATCCGTGATATTTCTTGAAAACATCATGGATGACAGAAATATGAGAGAAAATATTCCTGACGCGACAACACTAAACCCCCTGATGATCTTACAGAAAAAACATCTCTAATCCATCCCGATCTTATCCGCAGGTACCATTATAAACGCAAACGGCTGATAAATTTCAAGCGATTTCTTTTCTCTTGTTGAATGTTATCGCGCTGGATCTTTACAGTTGGGCCATGGTATATCCCGTATGGCTCCCCGGAACTGATAGAGAACACATCTATCTAGCCTCCCCCCTTTTTTCTTTTTCAGGCGTTCATACAGCTCTTCAGGATCTGAAAGTTTTAGCTGTTGAGATGACTTAATCCCGAGAGAATACAACTCAGCCGCAGCAACCGGACCAATGTTCCGTACCGATTGCAGATCTTGTAAGGCATTTTTTTCGTCTTTGATATTTTTCACGATCGCTATCATTTATCTTTCAGAACGTGATTAGTAAAAAAGTAGGCATCCCCATCATTCGATTCCTTAGGGTCATAAATGGGCTCCCAAGCGATATAAACGGGGTCCGCGCTTCGCAAGAGGCTGAGGACGGATTCGAACTGTGAACTGGGTGCAAAATAGAAGATTTTCCCATCCGCAAAATAGGGCTCTGGGATTTTGCTCCCCTCTATGGTGAATACCGCCTGCGCGACCTCTTTGCCTCCAGAATAGATGTGAATGATCTTATCTCCCCAGCGCGTTCGTCTTCCCTTCAGGTCCCTGGCATAGATCTGAACGGTGTAGCTATCAATCTTGTGACTTATCACCTTCATGTGTCTTCCTCTTGGCTTTCTCTATAGCGATAATCAGCTCCTCCGCTTTTTGGGAGCCGAGCAATATCTTCCGTCCGCTGCTGAGGACCAATTGAACACCGCGGTTCCCACTGACATTGTAGGCTTTGCTCCCAGAACCATAACGGATACCCCAACCTCTATACTCTCTCAGAGGCCGGTATGTTCTCGCCTCGTATGTTTGGATCGCCTCAAAAGGCATCGTCCGGAATTTGCGATGAAAAGGGATGAAACGGATGTATATTCCATCTCCACGAACCTCGGTGGTCAATCCTACTATGTAAGTCATCACAGGAAATGCCAATCCGAAGAGGATCCACATGCCAATCACAACAAGATCAGGCGCGGGCCGTGTTCCGAAAGGAATTTTTGAGACGATCTGCTGGATAAAACTATACCAGGAGAGTCCCATCAGAAAAATAACAAAAACCCAGATCCAAAGCTGGCGGAACCGTTGGACTTCACGGAATAAAACATCTTTTTGATCCATAGGACTCTAACACCAGGTCTATTATACTGTGTCCTTCAAATTTTAGAAACTGTTTGTAAGCATCCTCAAAACCGTGATGGCATGAATCACATTGCGTTATTGAGTGTCCCAATTGTGTGGTGGAGAAAACCATGTGAAGGGCTGGACGGGCATGGGACATCTCCCTGAAGGGGATGTGAGGGAAGCCCGGAACCGAGCGAAGCTTCCTCGCTGGGGAAACTGAGAGTGTTTTCGAAATCACCAATTGGAGCACTCGGAGCGTCATTCATCACGGATTTGAGGATGCTT
>CAZIMJ010000179.1:0-29297 GCA_964540205.1 uncultured Eubacteriales bacterium
CAATTTTCAACTGTCCGCCCAGATTGTGAGTGGAAATATAGCTGGCTAATATTTCTCCCACTCCAAAACTATCGATGAATTCCACCTTTTCGAAATTTAAGAGAATCTTCTTGTTTCCAGAATCCAGTTGATCTTTCACAAGTTGGTGTAGAGTGACATCGGAAATGTCTGATCTTCTGATTTCGCCTTCGATATCGAATACGATAATATCGCCTTGTTTTCTTGAATTTATGTTCATTCTTATCCCTTGTCCTTTAAGACCTCAGCGAATTCTGATACCCTTTCCTGCTGATAGTCTGTCTATGCGGTTTGTTCGCGCTATAGACTTGCTATAAGAGATTCTACTTAAGCTTTTACCAGAACAACATTTCAAAGTCAATCTCTTGCTATCATGAATTATTCATAAAATCTGCTGCCAAATTTATATTCTAAAAACATTCAATATTTTATTGGCAACATCTTTTACCCTTCGGGCGAGCTGATCTCACTACAAAGTTTTCGTTGTAGCCCACTCGCGGTAGATCACTACAGCTTCGTGGGCCACTTCCTCGACTTTGCAGCAACCTCAACTCGTGAATAATCCATCTCAAACTTGAATTATTCACAAATCTCAGTTGTCAATTTTATGACAGAGGAATATAATAAAATTGAGGGAATTGAGCGATGCGATGGATTATCAGTGGGGGAGAGGTTCCATCCGATGAAACAGGGGCATTCAATGAAAGTCAGTGAAATCAGGAATAGAATGAGGCCTGTTCGGCATGTTCTCTTCATTGCCCTTATCACAGTTCTGTGTCTTACATTTTCTTTGGCTAAGGAACCGCCATGCGAATGGACTGGAGTCAAAAAAATCGTTGCGATCGGGGACCTGCACGGAGACTACGAAAATTTCGTGGAAATACTGAAGGGAGTTAAACTTGTCGATGACTCCCTCCATTGGAAAGGTGGAGAAATTCACTTAGTTCAGATGGGAGATATCTTAGACAGAGGGCCTGATGCCAGAAACATATTCGATCTGATCAGAAGGCTGGAAACAGAAGCAGAGGAAGCAGGTGGAATGGTCCACATGTTGATCGGGAACCACGAGGAAATAAATATCACTGGCATTGCTTTCACATACGCCGGATATGTGACTGTTGAACAATTTATCTCTTTTCTGCCGGAAAATTTTAAAGAGAAAAGAGAGGAAGAATTCAGGAAGAAGTCTGAGGGGAAAAGCAGCGATTCTACAAATTCGGATATTTCTTACGAGGCTGAACTGCGTAATTATTGGGCCGTACTCCTAAAAGAGAATAGAGAGGCACACAGGGAATACATCAATAATTTCAATGAAGAGTATGGTAAATGGATTATCGAGCACAACGCCGCGATAAAGATCAATGATACTGTCTTTGTTCATGGAGGAATAAGCAAGAATTACTCCAAAGAAAAACTCAAAAATATCAACAATCAGCTGCGTTATGAGCTAGATGCATTCCGGATAGCTCTGAAACGGAGGCAGAGTTTACGATTCAAGCCGAGAATAGTGTACGATCCAAAAGGACCACTCTGGTACAGAGGTCTGGCAGAAGAAAACGAAGGTTTTGTTGCAGAGCTTGAACAAATATTGAAAAATCTTGAAGCTAATTATATGGTTATTGCTCATACTCCTAGGATTGGAAGCAGAATTGCCACAGAAAAATATATGAGTAGATACGATGAAAGGATTTGGATTATCGATACAGGTATTTCCAAATTTTATGGAGGTTTACTGAGCGCCTTGATCATTGAGGATGGGAGTTTTGAAATATGGTTATCAGGAGGGGGAGATGAAAATTAGATTATTCATGCTAGCTTTGCTTTTGGTATGTGTCAGTTTGCCCATGGATGGGAACATGTCTTTAAAAGTTACTCAAGACACGATGGATTTAAAAACACTGGAGAATTTTTTAAAGACTGCAAAAATTTCAATAATCGAAACGGATAAGTATGAAGGAAGAACAGCCCCATGGGGAGTGACCTTGGATGATGGAGAGACCAAGCGGCAAGGAATATTCAAGCATGTCCACCGTCCCCGACCAACCCTTCTTCCTGATAGTTACCACTACGAGATTGCCGCATATAAAGTGAGCAGCCTCCTTAATTTTCCCATTGTTCCTCCTGTTGTGGAAAGAGAAATTAAGGGGACACAAGGATCTCTTCAGCTTATTGTTGAAGGGTGTTTTCCGATGAGCCAGCAAGAAAGAAGAGGTTTGCAATCCCCCGAACCCCAAAAATTTTCGGACGCATTAGAAGAGCTTTTTGTATTTGAGAGCTTGGTGAATTGTGACCGGGAACTTGAGGATATTTATATCCATGAGAGTGACTGGAGGGTCTGCCGAGTGGATTTTTCAGAAGCTTTTGCACCCGAAGCCGAACTGTTTGCTCTTGGGAAAATCACGCGTTGTTCTAAGGCTCTATACCACAATCTGCTGAAATTAGACACGAATGAGATCAAGTCATGCCTTCAATCCCATCTGAATGAGGAAGAGATTGAAGCTCTCCTCAAAAGAAGAGATCTGATTATCGATAAAATTTATTCGTTGATCGAGGAAAAGGGCGAAGACGCCGTCCTGTTCTAGTCTATTTTCTTATCTCTATTGTTTTTTGAACAATATTTTCTTGTCCATCTTGACTGAGCTCGCCCGGGCTAAAACATCTTTATAGAAATTTGGGGATGTACTGACATATAAGTCGGGCAGATGATTGAAGAAGATAGAATAAGTGCCCAGAAATTGTGCAATCGATTATAATCTCAATCAAATCAATTTGTTAAAAAAACCGTATATGATTTTTCAACAAACTTTTGCACAGAAAGCGTGGAAAACTAAATTAATTTCCGATTGACATTTGCAGTTAGTTATGAAAAATTCAAGGAAGCTTCAAAGAGGGAAAATAAAATGGGATTTTTTAACGACTCAATAAAATCTGAGTCAAAGGGCGTTTTCCATAAGTTACTAGGCCTCTTTGCCACTATCTATCCAGGAGAATTGCCGACTGCTTTACTCCTCACTCTGAACATCTTCTTGATCTTTGCTGCTTATTACATAATAAAGCCCATAAGAGAGGCACTGATTCTCGCTGGAAAAGGGCCTGAAATTAAAAGCTATCTCTCTGCCGTTATTGCAATTGTGCTAATTTTTATTGTAAAAGCTTTCAGTAGTGTTTCCTCTCGGTTTCCAAGACAGAAATTGATCACTTGGGTGACTCTTTTCTTTGTTTCCAACTTGGTCATATTTTATGTCCTATCATTTACAGATATCAGTCTTGGGACATTTGGCATCATTTTTTTCATTTGGATCGGCGTTTTTAATGTCCTGGTTCCTGCGCAGTTCTGGGGTTTTGCCAATGACATCTACAATCCCGAAGAAGGAAAACGACTTTTTCCAATTGTTGCTTTCGGCGCTACATTCGGAGGTTTCTTTGGAAGTGTTGGTGCGGGTCGGCTTGTCGAACCAATCGGCTTATATCGAATGATGCTAGTTTCTGGCACAATTCTATTGATTTGTATCCTGTTGGCTTGGATTATTCACATCAGAGAAAAAAAGAGGGCCAAAATAAAAATATCTGTGAACGGTCAAACTGAATCCCGGCAAGAAGATGTGGAAAAACCACTGAAAAAAGGGGGGGGTTTTAAGCTTGTTTTTAAAAAGAGATATCTTCTCTATATTGCTTTCTTTGTTTTATTGCTGAATTTCATAAACACGAACGGGGAGTTTATTCTAGGGCAATATGTAAAGAAGAGTGCTCATGAAGTCGTTGAGATGGATCAATCAGAAGGGCTGAACACTGAAGAATACATAGGCAAATTTTATGCGGATTTTTATAAATATCAAAATCTTTTTGCTATTCTGATACAACTTTTCCTTGTTTCTCGAATATTCAAGTGGATTGGAGTCAGAGGTGCAATTTTTGTTTTACCCTTCATTGCACTTGGCGGATATGCTTTCATTGCCATCGGCGCATCCTTACTCATTGTGAAGTGGGTCAAAACAACTGAAAATGGGACGGATTACTCCTTAATGAACACCACAAGACATGCGCTATTCCTCATTACATCGAGAGAAGAGAAGTATAAAGCCAAAGCAGCGATCGACACTTTTTTTCACAGATCAGGGGATGTTCTATCAGCCTTAGTCGTCTTTATCGGGTCCACATACCTCACTTTGAGCTCAACCGGATTTGCAGGTATTAATGTCATTTTATGCTTGATTTGGATTTTTCTTGGGGTTTCAATAGCGAAAGAGTATAAAAGGCTTTCAGGCGAAGCAACTCCTATAAAGGGAGCAGAATAAAGATTTTGATTTTCGGAGCTTGAATAGGTATCATCGAAGTGTAAACCAGTGGGGATGATTGACTTAAAGGGATAAAACGATGAATAGAAAAATCTTAATGGGGCTGCTTTTTACTCTTTTTATCACTCTTGTTTTTTTCCTTAATGCGCAATTCACTCCTGAAGAGATCGCACAGCGGCCTAAACTGGAGGAACTCCTTAGGACAGCAGAAATTATCAGTTCCAAGGATATTGGAGAGGGCGTCACAAAACCGTATAAACTGGACATGAAAAAGGGCGATGAAGAACACAGTGGTTGCTGGAAGAATCCCAGTGGTATGCAGAAGGGCTTTTTTGAGGGATGGCAGTATGAGATCGCTGCTTATGAGATGGATAAGCTGTTGGGATTGAACATGATCCCACCCACAGTAGAAAGGGAATTCAACGGCAAGAAAGGATCTCTCCAGTTCTGGATCACTAGTGAAATGAGCGACCTTGAAAGGATGGAACAGGGAATCGAGATCCCAAAGGATAAGCTAGAGAGTTGGAACAAACAAAAATATTTGACGAGGGCCTTTGATTGTTTGATCGCCAACGAAGACCGAACGCAACAGAATATCCGCTACAAGAAGGATTGGCGGACGATTCTGATCGATCATTCCCGGAGCTTCCGCTCTTCTGAGAAATTTCAAAAACAGCTGGTTTTTGGTAAGAACGGTGTCTTAGCTCAAAAACTGTTCAGACGTCTACCGCGGGTGTTTGTTGAAACCATTAGAGCATTAAATTTTGAAAAAATCAAACACGCTGTTGGGCCATATTTAACAGATGAGGAAGTCCAAGCTGTCCTGATAAGGAAAAAGCTCCTTTTGGACGAAATTGAAGAAATGATCGAAGAAAAGGGTGAGGTAAACGTCCTGTATTAGAAATTAATCGCTATGAAGTATGGTCAAAAATATAAACAGGGAAGGAGGGACAAGAGTGAAAAAATATTTCATGACCTTTTTAGTTTTTATCCTCATTTTGGGATTCAATCTTCCTTCATTTGCCCAGTTCAAGCCGGAAGAATTGGAAGCGCGTGATAAGTGGGAAGAGTTCCTGAGAACGGCTGAGGTGGTCGATCAAGATCAGCCGTTTAGTGACAGGGAGGCGGTCACTAAACCCTGGGTGATCACCCTGGAAAGAGATGGAGTCACGAATAGAGCAATATGGAAAAATCCTGAAGGGCGAATGAAGGGCTTTTTGGAAAACTGGAGATGGGAGATCGCTGCCTATCATCTGGACAAGTATTTGAACCTTAACATGGTGCCTCCAACCGTGGAAAGACGGTTTCAAGAAAACCGCGGATCATGCCAGTTATGGGTCGATTCCATGATGAGCCTCAAACAAAAAGTCGAGAACAAGGTAAAAACCCCCTCCTATAAGATTTTCTACTGGAACAGAGCACTCTATATGCAAAGGGTTTTTGACAATCTGATCGCCAATGAGGACCGCCATCAGAATCAGTATCTCATCACTGAAGATTGGCGGATGATCCTCATCGACCATTCCCGGTCATTCCGTACAGCCAAAAAATTTACAAAGAATCTTATTTACGACGAGAAATACAAAGAGGGACCCACGTTTATCATGAAGGAAATCCCCAAAGACCTATATGAAAAGCTAAAAACTCTGAATGCCGATGTCATGAAAGAAGTTGTCGGGGAATATTTGACAGATGAAGAAATCGAAGCAACTTTGATGCGCAGGGACCTGATCATCGATTGGTTGGATAAGAGAATTAAAAAAATGGGAGAAGAAAAAGTCCTGTACTGAACTTAGCTTTTTTTTCGTTCATGCTGATAATCCCATTCTCCTCAAGATAACGAATTACAGCATCTTGGCATTGTGTGAGGGTGAGCTTATCTGTATCTAGTGTGAGTTCGGGATTCAGCGGTTCTTCATAGGGAGCGGATATGCCTGTGAATTCTTTGATCTCGCCAGTCCGAGCCTTTTTATAGAGGCCTTTGGGGTCTCTTTTTTCGGCCACATCCAAAGACACCTTGACAAAGATTTCGATGAATTCACCTCCCTGGAGAAGCCCTCTGTTTCGGTCTCTATCCTTTCTGTAAGGAGATATGAATGCCGTCATGGTGATTAAACCCGCGTCAGCAAACAACTTGGCCACTTCTCCGATGCGGCGGATATTTTCTTCCCGGTCCTCGGGGGAGAATCCAAGGTTTTTATTCAAACCATGGCGGATATTGTCTCCATCCAGAACATAGCTCAGATGACCGCGCTCGAAAAGTCGTTCCTCAACGGCACGGGCGATAGTGGACTTGCCAGAGGATGAGAGACCTGTAAACCAGATCACTACGCCCTTTTGTTGAATCAAGCGTTCTCTATCTAACTTGGTGATGTCTCCATCATGCCAGGTTATGTTTGTTGCTTTTTGAATAGTCATTTTTTATTCTCCAAATTGTCTAGAATTTCTGAATTATTCACGAGTTGAGGTCGCTGCAAAGGCGAGGAAGTGGCCCATGAAGATGTAGTGAACTACTTCGAATGGGCTACAACGAAAGCTTTGTAGTGAGATCGACTCGCTCGTAGAGTAAAAAATCTCGATTAAAATAATGGCTATGTAAACGGAATTGTTAGATGGGTTTGTTGGAATAACAATGTGAATTATCGTAATTGATGTATTTGAAATAAATATCGACATTTTTAATGAATAATTCAGCTTAATTTTTTGTAATAGTCCATCAGTATCTGTACAACCTCAGGCCGACTGAATTCTTTAGGGGGCATCTGCCCGTTTGCCAGCATCTCGCGCAATTTTGTACCGCTGATGAGCACTCGGTCCTCCTTGGAATGAGGACAGGTTTTCATGGATGCCATCCCATCGCATTTGAAACACCAGAAGGTCCAGTCGATTTTTATTGGTTTGAGATGCAGGTCTTCATCGTGGATGTCGTCAAATATTGTTTGTGCATCAAAGGGACCGTAATAGTTACCCACACCCGCATGGTCTCTGCCCACGATCAGGTGACTGCATCCGTAATTCTGGCGAAAGATAGCATGAAGGATGGCCTCCCGGGGACCGCCGTACCGCATTTCCATCGGATAGACTTTTAGCACTACCCTGTCTTTTGGATAATAATTCTTAAGCAAGACTTCATAGCATTTCATGCGTATGTCTGCTGGGATATCATCGGCCTTGAGTTTTCCGACCAGCGGGTGAATTAAAATACCATCACAGACCTCGAGAGCGATTTTTGTGCAGTATTCATGGCTCCTGTGCATAGGGTTCCTGGTTTGAAAAGCAGCAATCGTCTTCCATCCTTTTTCTTCAAAAATGGCCCGTGTTGTCGCAGGCCGGCCATAATAATCCCCAAAGTCTTTCGGATAGGGACCTTCGCTAAATGCTTTGACAGGTCCAGACAAGAGAATATCCTGCTGGTTATATACCTTAGCCACTCCGGGGTGGGCCGCGTCCTCGGTCTTGTAAACTTGTTTGACTTCAGCCTTTTTGTCATATGTGAATATTTCCTCTATTTTCATACTCCCCATCATCTCGTCGCTTTCATCATCGATGAGGGCAATCTCAGAGCCTATCGGGAAGCTGTCAGTTTCTTCTTTTGTCACAGAAAGCGTAATGGGGATTGGCCAGAGCGTTCCATCAGCAAGGCGCATATCTTGGACCACTCTTGTGTAATCGTCCTCACCCATGAATCCTGCCAAAGGGCTAAAGGCGCCGATGGCCATCATGATGAGATCAGATGTCTCTCTTGATGAGAGTCGCACGTGGGGCATAACTTTTGCCCTTTCCATTTCCTCCTCACGTTCTTCGCCTTCCACGAACAAGAAATTCAACCGTCCTCCATGAGGCGGTACTAATTTCGACATTATGACCTCCATATATTAAATCCAGATTTTTATTAAGTGATTGTTTTATAGATGGTGAGAATATTCTGATCGTTTTCTCTTTTATAATCGAATCCATCCATGAGTTTTCGTGCAAGAAAAATCCCGAATCCACCCTTCTGTCCGTTTGAGATCATTCTTTCTAAATTAGGCTCCTCAACCGTTATCGGATCAAAGGGGATGCCATCATCACTGATCTCGAGGTAGAATTTATTGTTGTCCTTCCAGGTCTTCAGATGGATCTTTCCTTGGTCTTCTGGATAAGCGTAACGAATGATATTGACACAAATCTCGAGCATTGACAACTCGATGGTATAATAATCAGTTTCTGAAATAGGCAGTGCGCTCAAGTTCTCCTTGAGATAAGCTCTGATTTTATTCAGCTCTGCCAGGTCGCTAACCACAGTGAGTGTTTTCATCCGAAATATCTTTGAGTGAAAAATACAGAAATTTTTGTCCCTAGAATTCTACCAAAAGGTCATTGCAAAGTCATTCTTTTTGTGTTACTTTTTTTGATTATCTTTTTTAATCCACCGGATGGAGGCAAATCATGAGTAAAGACGGAAAACACCTGTTTACATCTGAATCGGTAACAGAAGGGCATCCAGATAAGATCTGCGACCAGATCTCCGATGCTATTCTCGATGACCTCATCAAACAAGACCCAAAAAGCCGGGTCGCTTGTGAAACTCTTGTTACCACAGGGCTCGTTCTCATCGCCGGAGAGATCTCAAGCAACGGATTCTGTGACTTTCAAAGGGTTGTCCGGGATACAGTCAAAGAGATTGGATATACCAGAGCCAAGTATGGCTTTGATTATGAGACGTGTTGTGTCTTATCTTCTATTCATGAACAATCTCCAGATATCGCAAGGGGAGTCAATGAATCAGATAAGCATGAACAGGGCGCTGGTGACCAAGGATTGATGTTTGGCTATGCGACCAGAGAAACAGAGCAATTCATGCCGCTCCCAATCACACTCGCTCATCAACTTGTCAGGAGACTAAGTGAAGTCAGACGCAGTAAAGAGCTGCCTTTCCTCCGACCTGATGGGAAATCGCAAGTCACCGTTGAATATGAAGGGAATGTTCCAAAGCGCGTGGATGCTGTTGTCGTTGCTGCACAGCATGATAGAAAAGTAAACATGCAGGATTTACGTAAAGAGATCAAGGGAACTGTCATCAAAAAAATAATCCCAGCCAACATGCTCGATGATAACACCAATATTTTCATAAATGAAACCGGGCAGTTCATCCAGGGAGGTCCTTTTGCAGACACTGGACTCACCGGGCGGAAGATCATCGTTGACACCTATGGTGGTGTGGGAAGTCACGGTGGCGGTTGTTTTTCCGGTAAGGATCCCTCGAAAGTCGACCGCTCTGGTTCGTATATGGCTAGATATGTTGCGAAGAACTTGGTTGCTGCTGGAATCGCCGATAAAATTGAAGTTCAGATCGCATATGCTATCGGTGTGCCTTTCCCGGTTTCAATAATGGTAGAATCATTCGGGACAGCAAAGATATCAGAAGACAAGATCAAAGAATTGATCCGTGCTCATTTTAATCTCTCTCCCAAAGGCATGATCAAAAGCCTAGACCTGCTCCGCCCCATCTACAAAAAAACAGCGGCTTTTGGACATTTTGGAAGAGAAGAGAAAGAATTCACCTGGGAAAAAACAGACAAAGCTGAGCTGTTGCGGAAAGATGCAGGCCTCTAAGGAGATTTAAATGGAATACGATGTAAAAGACTTGGCGTTAGCCAAAAAAGGAAAATTGAGAATCGAATGGGCGGGAAGATTCATGCCTGTCCTTGCACATATCAAGAAAAAATTCGTTAAAGATAAGCCGCTCAAAGGAATAAAGCTTGCCGCCTGTCTCCATGTGACGAGCGAAACGGCAAACTTGATGGAGACCTTAAAGCTCGGAGGGGCAACAGTTGCTTTGACCGCTTCCAATCCGTTGAGCACACAAGACGATGTTTCAGCAGCCCTGGTTAAACATTACAAAATCCCGGTGTTCGCTATCAAGGGTGAGAACAACAGGACATACTACCAGCACATCAATCAGGCATTGGACAACAATCCCCATATCACAATGGATGATGGAGCCGACCTGGTGAGTACCATCCATTCGAAACGCCGCAAGCTTCTGGACCATATTATCGGCGGGACCGAGGAGACGACAACAGGCGTGAATCGGTTGAAAAGCATGGCCAAAGAGAAAGCCCTGGAATATCCCATCATCGCCGTCAATGATGCGAATACAAAACATCTGTTTGATAACCGGTATGGGACTGGTCAGAGCACTCTTGATGGTATCCTCAGAGCGACAAACATCCTCCTTGCTGGATTGAATTTTGTCGTAGCCGGTTATGGATGGTGTGGCCGGGGAGTTGCCATGAGAGCCAGAGGAGCCGGATCAAAAGTCGTTGTCTGTGAAGTGGATCCATTGCGTGCGTTGGAGGCTGTGATGGATGGGTACCAGGTGATGTCCTTAAAGGATGCCGCAAGAGTCGGCGATGTGTTTGTGACCGTGACAGGAGACAATAACATCATAACCAAAGAACATTTTTCAATAATGAAGGATGGGGCTATTGTCGCTAACTCAGGACATTTTAATGTGGAGATCGATATTGCCTCTTTAGAAGAATTGAGCAATGGTAAAAGAACAGTCAGGGAGTTTGTTGAAGAATACACTCTCAAAAGCGGGAGAAAGATTTATCTTTTAGGACAGGGGCGCTTGATCAATCTGGCTGCGGCAGAAGGGCATCCTGCTGTGGTTATGGACATGAGTTTTGCAAATCAGGCTTTGAGTGCTCTATTCCTGTTGAAACGGGGGGAAAAACTTGAGAAAAAAGTCTATCCTGTTCCCAGAGAGATCGATGATGATATTGCACGCATGAAGCTAAAATCTCTGGGAATCACTATAGACAGACTCACACCCGAACAGCAAAAATATCTTGCGGGGTGGGAAGAAGGCACTTAATTTTTTCGGTTTCCTGTTTGTTGATCGGAGAGATCACTTGATGAGTTTAAGGTACTCATCAATCTGCTTTCTCATCTCTATGTCGGCACCTAAATAGATCTCGTCGAACATCTCTCTGGCAAGATTGTATTGCTTGTTTTTAAAATAAGCTACGGCGAGATTGAATCTTAAATTGATGTCTTCTTCAGATAGCTTTAATCCGGCCTTATAGCTTTCGATAGCCTTATCAAAATCATTGAGCTTTTCATACAGGACACCCTCAAGGTTATGAGCCATAACTAGTCTGGAATTCGCTTCGATGGACTTTTGAACATAATAGAGCGCATCTTTGGGCATGTCTTTCTTAAAATACAGGCGAGCGAGATTATAATAGGGGAGCTCTCTGGATTTGTAGTTGGCATTGGATGCCGCTGTTCTAAATTCTTGTTCAGCTTTATCGAGCATGCCGATTTCCTGGTAAGCGGTTCCCATATAATTGTGTGCCTCGGTCAGAGCGGGATTGAGCTGCAGGCTTTTCTGAAAAAAGTCGATTGCCGTTTTGAACTCACCCTTCATCAAATTAGCGATCCCAAGTCCGTTGTATGAAAGATAATACTGTGCATCAAGGGAGATGCACTTATTGAAATATTTGATGGCTTCATCAGGATTTCCGTTGTTCAGATGGAAAAGAGCTAAGTTATATTGATAACGGGGATCTTGTTCTCTCTGTTTTTCGGTTTTTTTCTCCGGCGAGGAACAAAAAGCTAGAGATAAACACAACAAAAGAATTCCTGCTGTTCTTATTTTCATTGTTTCACCTCTCTTATAATAAGATCTGGGTTATTTACGAGTTGAGATTGCCGTATATGTAAGGCAGCGGCCCAAGAAGCTGTAGAAATCTACTGCGATTGGGCTGCAACGATGCAGATGCGGTGAGATCGACTCGCCCAGAGGGTAAAAAATTTCGATATTAAAATATAAACTATACTTTCAAGATAGCTCTTATTCGATCTCTTGAAGATGAACATTATAACCAACTCTTATTACCGAAACTATAAATATATATCGAAATTTTTTATAAATAACCCAGTTATTCGTCTTTCAATTTTCTTGCCATTAAGTCCTGCAACGCTGTCCGTGGATCCTTATTCTTGTAGATGACAAGATAAGCCTGTTCATGGATGGGCATCTCGACATTTTCCCTCTGCGCCAGTTGGTGGCCTGAGAGTGTTGTGGTTATACCCTCTGCGACCATTTTCATGTGAGATACGACCTCTTCCATCCGCTTCCCCTGACCTATCTCATAACCCACATAATGGTTTCGGCTGAGCTGTCCTGTACAGGTAAGGACAAGGTCTCCCACACCAGTCAAGCCAGCAAATGTTTCTCTTTTGGCTCCGAGTGTTATCCCAAATCTGGTTATTTCTGCTAAACCTCTTGTGATCAATGCGGCACGAGAATTATCTCCGAACTGAAGCCCATCGGATATACCGGCAGCTATGGCGACAACATTCTTAAGGGCACCTGCGATCTCAACACCAAGTACATCCTCAGAAGTATAGGCACGCAGATAAGATCCTGACACAAAGTGTTGGACCTCCTTTGCCACAACATTGTCTTCAGATGCAACGACGACAGCTGTGGGATGGGCAACAGCGACCTCTTTTGCAAAACTGGGGCCTGACAGCACAGCGATCTGAGGCACAAAATGTGGTGAAAAGATCTCTGCCATCACCTCACTCATCCTTTTGAGTGTTCCATCTTCAATCCCTTTAGTCAAGCTGACAATGATGTGTTGTGATGAGAGGTGGGGTTGGATTTTTGTGTATATGTATCGACAGAATTTGGAAGGGACGGCGACAAAGACGATCTCAGTCGATTGGACACACTCTCCCATCTCATGAAAGAAGGATACGGAAGACGGAAATATGGCTCCAGGAAGGAATGTCTTGTTTTCTCTGAACCGGATGGTATCTTCATAGATGTCCTTTTCTCTGATCCAGAGACGCGTGTCTATGTTCTTTCGGCCAAGATGCAGGGCAACAGCGCTCCCCCAGGACCCACCTCCGATGACGCATGCCTTCATTTGCCTTTTTCTCCAAATTTTCTTTCGTTTCCGCCTATCAACCTCTTGATATTACTCATATGTCTGAAAATTATCAAACAAAAGATGGCAATGCTCAGGGCGGTTACGGCAGGGTCTCCTATGAAGTAAAGGACGAAAATGGGGAAAAAAAACATTGCCAACAGAGATCCTAGAGAAACATACCGTGTGAGTAAGACAACGGCCAGAAAAATCCCGACAGAACACAGGAGCGGGACAGGAGCCAAAGCTGCATAAACTCCTACAGTAGTAGCAACTCCTTTCCCGCCCTTGAATTTGATAAATATCGGAAAACAATGCCCCAGCACAACCAGAGAACCGCATAGAAGAGCCAATCTTTTATCCGGGAATAGCTTGAGAGCGAAACAAACGACAAAATATCCTTTGAGAGTATCAAACAGCCCAACAGGAATGGCATACTTCCACCCCTTAAGCCGGAGAATATTAGTGGCGCCTGTCGCCTGACTGCCAAATCTACGGATATCCTTTTTTTCGCTAAGCTTATACATTATGTAGCCGGTGGGGATGGACCCGATAAGATAGGAGAGTGTTGAATAGATAATTGTCATTTGAGTTGAATTCTTGCGAGGGCGCTGTATTCTGCGCCTGTGGGCTTAAGTGTGGTCTTAAAAAAAGTGATCTCCTCCACTTCCATGCTTCCAAATTCTGTGTCTTTATTTTCAGACAACTCTTCCAGGATTGGCGCGATGTTGTGATTCGATTTGACCCTTCCCAAAGTCAGGTGGGGATGAAACCTTCGCTTTTCTCGAGAAATAGCTACTTTTTCCAGCATGGATTCAACCTCATTCTGCACTGACATCAGTTTCTGGCTTTCCTCGATCCCCACCCAAAGAATTCTTGGGTGTTTGCTCCTTGGAGGGAATGTGCCTGTGCCCACCAGTTTCAGCGGAAAGTGCTCATGCCTTAAAGAAAGGTCCATCAGTACCGATCGAATATCACGGGCTTTGTCATCCGTGATTTCTCCGATAAACTTTATCGTCAGGTGCATGCCCTGGTTTTTGACCCATCTGGCATTGGGATTGTGACTTTCGAGATTTTGTATGAATTGAGAAATGTTTTTTTTGATTTCAGGTTCGAGATCTATAGCCACAAAAGTTCTCATGTCAAGTTGTTTGATTATTTAATCTCTTGTTTTGGTTTTTTAGAAGATGACGTCGAAGCATATCAAGGGCTTTCTGAGAGGATTGGGACTTGATGATTTCTCTGTTCCCCAAAAAAATGTTCTTAGCAACTTCTACCTCGCCTTTCCAGGATAGCCCAACGTAGACAAGTCCAACAGGTTTCTCTGGTGACCCTCCATTAGGTCCTGCAATTCCCGTTATAGAGAGGCCAATATCTGATCCTGACATTTTTCTGATTCCGATGGCCATAGCCTCAGCAACTTCATGACTGACAGCACCGTACTGGAGAATGAGATCATTCGGAATACCCAATAGTTGTACCTTGGAATCGTTCGAATATGTCAGAACTCCCTGTTGAAAATAGTCAGAACTCCCTGAAACATTCGTGATGCGGTGACCCAGTAAGCCACACGTGCATGATTCAGCGATGGATAGAGTTTTTTGAGCTTGACGCAATAATGATCCTATCACTTCCTCAAGTTCTTCACCGGATGAGGAAAAGATATTTTCTCCCAGGCGCTTTTGGAGGTCGTGTTCGAGGTCATCGAGAGCTTCATCCGCTTTTTTATGGCTTTCCAATGAGCGAGAAAAAAGGTGAAGCTCTATTTGTCCTGGATAGGCGAGAGACGTCAGTTTGACTGATGGTTGCAGAGGATAGACATCCAAGAGAAGGGATTCGATCTTGGATTCTGTAAGTCCTGAAGTCTTTAACACCCGTCTTGCCACAAACTGTTTCTGGAACTCCAGGAATCGCGGCCATACAGAATTTTCAAACATGGGCTTGATTTCATGCGGAGGCCCTGGGAGAAGTATGAGAAGTTTTTCGCCTGATTCTAGCCAAAGTCCCGGGGCCGTTCCATGCTTGTTTTCGAGAACAGAGGAACCTTCGATGATGTAGGCCTGTTTGTTATTTACAGAAGGCATCTCAAAGCCTCTGCGTTCAAACCGCTGCCTTATTCTGTTAAGGATCTGGTCCTCAAAGATAAGCTTTTTTCCGAGAGTGGATGCAACAACCTCACGGGTCCGGTCATCTTCGGTTGGACCGAGTCCACCGATGAGAAATATTATGTCCGAACGAACGAGGCTGCTGTTAATACAATCAGCTAGATCATTCTGGCTATCTCCGACAATGGACTTGAAATTGATCTCTATTCCCAAGTCATTCAAGCGTTGGGTGATATAAAGAGAATCGGTATCTTGATAGTGTGGAGTGAGGAGTTCATTGCCAACTGCAATGATTTCTATTCTGCTATTTTTCCCGAGTTTCATGTTAGAAGTAAGTAGAGATTTATAATAATACCTGAACACACACCAGCTACGACATCATCCATCATAATTCCCCATCCTCTGGGGAAATTTTCGGATTTCTTTATTAAATATGGCTTTAAGATATCCAACATCCGGAAAAGCAGAAAACTGGCAATAAGTAGAGGCCATACGGGAGGCATGCGGAATAACACGATAAGTTGTCCCAACACTTCATCTATGACTACACTCCGAGGATCATGCTTTTTTATGGTTTCTGCATGAACAGAGGAAGCGAACGCTCCAAACATAAAGATTAAAACAAGAACTCCCAAATATACTGGCCAATTCCATGTGTAGAGATAATACCTGTAGAGAAGAATCATCAAAAAACTTGCGATTGTGCCCGGTGCCAAGGGTAAGTAACCGACACCAAAAAAAGTGGCAATTATTTTCGAGAGAATTTTCATTGGATAGGTTTTCCGATTAAATCATATACATCCCTGTCCGTGATTTCAACTTTTTGGATGGAATTCACTAAATCAGGCATGTTTTTGTCCACGTTTATCAAGACGACGCCATCGATTTCAGGTGCTTGAAACCGGCCTCGGGAGAGAAGGAGGTTTGTATTGTCCTTTAGATGCCCTTCAACGAGCACATCGATTGATTGACCCAAGTATTTAAAATTCTTTTTAAAAGATATCTCAGCCTGGATCTGGAAAATTTTTTCCAGTCTTTCTTGTTTCACATTGTCCCGAATGGGATCGCCGAGTGAAAAACAATCGGTTCCTTCTTCTGGGGAATAGATAAAAACTCCCAAATGGTCGAACTGAGCAGATGAGACAAAGCTTTTAAGATGGGAAAATTCTTCTCGTCCCTCTCCAGGAAAACCTACGATTAGGGAAGTTCGTAAGCTGATATCTGGAAGCTTTTTTCTAATTTTATCAATCAACTTTAGTGCTCTATGTCCATCAAATCCTCTTTTCATAGCCTTTATGATTTTCGCATCGGCATGCTGAAAGGGAATATCCAGATAAGAACAGATTTTTTCTTCCTGCATGATATCAAGAAGGGGTTCGGATATTTCTTCAGGATGGCCGTACAGAATTCGAATCCACTCGAGTCTCTCAATATCGATGAGTTCTTCCAGAAGCACGGCGAGTCCGTTTGAAAGTCCCGCATCTCGACCATAGTAAGTTGAGTCTTGTGAGATCAGGTTGATTTCCTTAACCCCGCGGGAGACTAGGCTCAAACATTCCTTTTTGATAGAAGAGATACTCCGTGACCGATAGGGGCCTTTGATCAGAGGGATCGCACAGAATGAACAATTATGGGCGCATCCCTCTGAGATTTTAACATAAGCCCAAACAGTCGGAGTGGAAACAAACCGTGGTGTTTTATGATCATACAGATAGCATTGGGCCGAACTTTTGTAGGGGAGTCCCTCCACTGCTGAAACGATCTTATCGAAATCTGTAATCCCCATCCAAGCGTCTACGTCTGGGAAAGCCTTTTCGAGCTCATGCTGGTTTCGTTCCACATAGCATCCGACAGCGATCAGCCTTATATTCTTCCCTTTTTTTTTAGTTTTTACGGCATTCGCCAACGTTTCATTGGCCTCGTCCTTAGCTGGTTGGATGAATCCACAAGTGTTGACGATTAAAACATCTGCCTTTTCAGTGTCTGTGACAAAAGTGTAGCCGCTCTGTTGGAGAAAACCGAGCATCACTTCGCTGTCGACTAGATTTTTAGCGCAACCCAGGCTGATCAAAGCGACTTTTTCCATGTCTCCTCTATAGTAATAAGTTCGAAACGAATAGTAAATAACGTCTTTGAAATCGTAAAACGTGAAAAGAAAAATATCTCCATTTGTAACGCTTGATTTTTCATTCTAACAACAGAATTAGGGATAGATTTTGTAGAGAAGACGCGGGAATGGAATGGTTTCTCTGATGTGCCTTATCTTACAGATCCAGGAAAGAGTCCGTTCAATGCCCAAACCGAATCCAGAGTGGGGGACTGAACCATATTTTCTCAGGTCGAGATACCATTCATACGCGTCCCGCGGCAAGTTAAACTCCTTTATGCGCTGCTCCAAGAGCTCAAGATCGTGGATTCTCTGGCCACCACCAACGAGTTCTCCATACCCTTCGGATGCCAGAACATCTACGCCCAACACCAGGTCGGATCGATCTTTATCAGGCTGCATGTAAAAGGCCTTTATTGCCTTGGGAAAGTGTGTGATGCTAACTGGAGTATCAAAGATCTCAGAGATGAGTGTTTCCTCAGGAGCGCCTGGGTCATCCCCATACTCCATCTCCGATCCTTTTTCTTTAAGGAGTTTATACGCTTCATCGTATGTGATTCGCGGAAATGGTGTTTTTACTTTTTCAAGAGGATTTGTGTCTCTTTCTAGGATATTGAGTTCTTCCTTTCTCTTTTCCAGGATCCGTTCTATAATGAAAACGATGAGGTCCTCTGCCAGTTCAATAATGTCATCCAGGAGAGCAAAGGCAACCTCGGGCTCGACCATCCAGAATTCGATCAGGTGCTTTCGTGTCTTTGATTTTTCTGCTCTGAACGTTGGTCCAAAACAGTACACTTTCCCAAATGCCATGGCCGTGGCTTCATTGTAGAGCTGTCCGCTCTGGCTTAAATACGCTTTCTGGTCAAAATATTCAGTCTCGAAAAGCGTGGTTGTTCCTTCACAAGCACTGGGAGTCAGGATGGGTGTGTCCATAAGGCGAAAACCTCTGCCGTCAAAAAAGTCACGGATGGCTTTGATAAGCTCTGCCCTGATCTGCAAAACAGCATTTTGTTTTTGAGATCGGAGCCAGAGATGCCGATGTTTCATGAGAAAGGGGATACCGTGTTCTTTCGGAGTTATGGGGTATACTTCTGCGATCTGAACGATTTCCAGGTCTTTGATGCTGAGTTCAAATCCTCCGGCTGCTCTCTTTTCTTCCCTTACAGTCCCACGTAGAATGATCGAAGACTCTTGGGTGAGCTCATCAAACTTGACAAAGAGAGGATGATCTTTATCTGCATTGTACATTGTTGATTGGATCAATCCTGTTCCATCTCGCACTAGAATGAAACGAACTTTTCCGCTAGAGCGCTTTTTGTAAACCCATCCCCGTATCTCAACATCCTGGTCCTTATAACGAGCGATATCTTCGATGTATGCCCACTTCATGATGCCAAAATTATAAGGGTTCTTTCTGCCCAGGTCAATTAAAAAGGATTGTATAAACACTACGTTTTATGGCTGTAATTGGAGAAATAATCTTTGTTGAATCGAGGTCTAAGAAATTGAGGTATTTTTAAATATGTGGTGTCAAAGAGAGGAGATAATGGAAAAACATGTCACGTTTGTTGCTGTGCTCAATATCGCATTCGGTTTCCTGGGGCTGTTTTTTGCTGTTTTTCTCTTTGTAGCCATAGTCGGCGCAGGCATAATCTCGGGTGAGCCAGAGGCTAAAACAATCACCTCGATTGTCGGTACGGCTTTAGCGTTCTTTTTGGTCATCACATCGCTGCCTGAAATCTTGGGGGATTCGGACTCCTCAAGCGTAAGGTCTGGGCTAGGATCCTAATCCTGGTGGGGGCTTCCCTCACATCTCTCCTTGGGAGATGTACCATGCTCGCCTAGAGCCCTTCACACGGTTTTCTCCACCACACAATTGGAACACTCAATAACGCAATGTGATTCATGCCATCACGGATTTGGAAATACTTACGTCAGATTGACACAATATTGATTTGAGAAAGGGAATGGTGTATTAAGGTGAATCACTCAAATTAAATGAGGAGTTGCGATACGATGGCTTCAAGTAAGAAAGACATTCTAGAGAGGATCGCCATCTGTGTAGAAAAAGGCAAAGTTAACCTCCAATCACTCCATCCCCCAGATATGAAAGACCAGGAGGGTGCGGATGAATTGGTACGGTTTGCTTTGAAAGAGGGAATACCTTCCGCCGAGATCTAGGGGAAGGGCTTAGTGGCTGGGATGCGACAAGTTGGCAAGAAATTTCAGAGGAATGAGATATATCTTCCCGATGTTCTGATAGCAGCGAGAGCGATGACAGATGGGATGGAACATCTCAAGCCATATTTTTTATCATCAGGGGACATTCAGCACCGGGGGAGAATCGTTATGGGAATAGTGGCCGGAGATTTGCACGATATCGGGAAAAAGATTGTGGCGATGATCTTTGAAGGGGGTGGCTGGGAAGTCATTGATTGTGGAGTTGATGTTTCAGCATAAAGCTTCATCGAGGCCATAGATCGCTATTCTCCTCAGGCCGTTGGATTGAGCGCTCTGCTCACTACGACGATGGTCAGCATGGAGCAGATCACAAAAGAAATCAAGCCCGTACATCCCGGAGTTTTAGTGGTTATCGGAGGAGCTCCAGTCACGGTCGAGTTTGCCAAAAGGATAGGCGCAGACATGTATTCTCCTGATCCTCAAGGCGCTCTTGAATTGTTAAATGCTTCCCGCACATAATTTTTTGTATTTGACTATCGGACTCTTCTTCAGTGTTTAAGAAGTTTATAGCCTGAATTATTTAAGAGATGAGGCCAACCCACCCCATCCCTAACAATAAGGGGGAGGAAGTGACCCATGGGGATGGGAAAAAGAGACATAATCTGAAGTTTGATCAAGAATAAAGCCTGTCCAGAAAGGATGGGTCTTTTTGAATCGCTCTGGCAGGATACACAAAAAGGATGGGAAAATTATGACATTCCTTTCATTCTACATTCCTGTGGACGAATTCGCCTATTGTTATAGCTGATAAAACAAACGGGTGTCGACTGTCTGCAAGCGATTGAAGCAAAGGCAAGGCAAGATGTTGTCGAGATGTGGGACGCTACGGGGAATACAATGGCCTTCATAGGAAACATGGATATCCGTGCTTTTGAAATGAATGACAGGGCAATACTCGAAGAGGAGATCATTCCTAAGCTGTGATCTTATAAAAAGCATAAAATTCCATATATATTTCATTCCGACCATTCCATCCCAAAGACCGCAAAACTTGAGACCTACTCTTATGCTCTGGATATATTCAGAAAACACATGTACTATTAGTCTGAAGTATTCATAGAAAATGGCAGAAGCGATACCATTTACGCCCGTAAAACTTATTTGCGGGATCATTGCCGTCAGGGATGACATCTTTGCAAGATCCATGGCAGATCTCACAGATAGTTTCGGGCCCATCGACCATACAAGCGAGATCATGGAGTTTAAATTCACTGATTATTATGAGAAGCAGATGGGGGAGGGGCTAAAAAGGAAGTTTGTCAGCTTTGATGAAATTGTTCCGCCTGAAAAGTTGAGCGAAGCAAAGATTCAAACGAACGTACTGGAGGAGGAAATAAAAAAGGAGTTTGGATCGGTCAAGCGTATCGTGAATCTCGATCCAGGATACATGACAGCTTCTGCACTAATCATGGCAACTGCCAAAGATTTTTCGCATAGGATCTCTCTGCAAAAGGGGATCTATGCACATCTGGAGCTTCTTTTTGGAAAGAATGAAGTGAAGACACTGAATTGGACCTACCCAGATTACCGGACAGAAGAATATCAGCGCTTTTTTCTTGAAGTCCGCAAAATCTACTTGAAGCAACTTAAAAGTCGTTAGGGTCAAGTCCTGAGATCTCTCTGAGTTTCTCCACAATATCCGGAAGTTCAGTAAGCACTGTATCGATATCTTCTTCTGTGTTAAACCGCCCGAGGGATATCCGAACAGAGGACCTTGCAACTTCTGGCCTCAGGCCGATAGCGCTGAGGACATGAGAGGCATCCTCAGAGTCTTCACTGCAGGCTGAACCCGTAGAGACATAGATGCCTTTTGTCCCCAAAGACAGGAGTATCGCTTCTGCTTCAAGTCCGAAAAAAGAAAAGTTGAGTGTCCCCTTGATCCTGTTTCTCTCATGACCGTTGAATTTCACGTTAGGAATTTTTTCCTCAATTCCCTTTTTCAACCTCTCAGCCAGCTTTGCGATCGTTTTTTTATCTTTTTCCCCTCGGTCGAGGAGAATACGCACGGCCTCTCCGAATCCCACCATGCCGACAGTGTTTTCTGTTCCTGCTCGCATCAACCTTTCTTGATGTCCTCCATAGATGAGTGGTTTAAGAGGAGTTCCCTTCCGGACATAAAGGGCCCCGATTCCTTTGGGGCCGTATACTTTATGCGCAGAGATAGAGAGAAGATCGACACCCAACTTATTGATTAGAACATCGATTTTACCAAAGCTTTGGACTGCATCGGTATGGACAAGAACTCCTCTGTCCTTAGCTAAACGGACAACTTCTTCAATAGGCTGGATGGTTCCGATTTCATTGTTTGCATGCATTATAGAGATAACCGCCGTTTGAGGCGTGATAGCGTCCCTCAGGAAATCGATGTCGATGGTACCTTCTGAGTTAACTGGTACAAAGGTGACTTTTTTCCCTTTGCCCTGCAGGTAATTACCTGTTTCTATAATGGCTGGATGTTCGATGGTTGAAGTGATAAATTCATTCTTATCAGGGAGCGCATCCATGACACCACGCACGGCGAAATTATCTGCTTCGGTTCCGGATCCTGTAAAAACAATCTCCGACCTCTTCACGCCTAGTGCATTGGCGATGAACTCTCTGGCTTCAGTTATAAATTCTTTCACTTCTCTGCCGATAGGGTAGAGGGACGAAGGATTCCCAAAATGCGTCTTTAGAAACTGAGACATCTTTTCACTGACGTTTGGGTCTAGCGGGGTTGTAGCATTATTGTCCAGATATACCATATTCACCTCTTTTAAAACAGGGCAGACTCCCTGACATCATTCTCGTATTAAGTGAGCCTTTCTCTGAGGATCCTAACGACTTCAAAACCAGCCCTTTTCTGGCCTTCACTGGCTGCAGCGCCAATATGAGGCATAGCGATAACATTCGGATGATCGACCAGAGAAAAGTCATCAGGAGGCTCTTTTTCAAAAACATCAATAGCTGCTGCTCTCACTTTCCCTGATTCGAGAGCTTTTAAGAGTGCCTGTTCATCGACAACGCCTCCTCGGGATGCATTGATGATGATGACGCCATCTTTCATTTTGTCGAAAGCTTCATCGCTGATCATATGTTTTGTGTTGGGGATGAAGGGAAGATGGAGAGAGATCATATCAGATTGGGCAAAAAGCTCATCCAGCTCGACCTGTAGGATATCTAGCGGTGTTTGGACGTCGACGATATCAAACACAATCACTTTCATCCCAAAAGCAATGGCCCGTTCTGCAACGGCAAGCCCGATGCGACCGCTGCCGATGATCCCCAATGTTTTTTCGAAAAGCTCCGTCCCTTTGAACTTCTTCTTCTCCCATTTGTGTTCTTTCATTGAGAGGTTAGCTTTTCCGTGATTTCGAACAGTGGCCAGCATTAATCCGAATGTATGCTCAGCAACGGAAATCGTGGTCGCAGAAGGTGTGTTGGACACTTGAATGCCCTTTTTAGCTGCCTCTGCCACATCGATATTGTCAAGGCCGATACCCGCTCTCACAAGAAGCTCCAAGTTTGTCCCTGCATCGATAACAGGCTTTGTAATCTTTGTTGCGCTGCGAACGACAGCAGCATGATATTCCGGTATAGTACTGACGATTTCCTCTTCATTCATTCCAGTTTTTAGAGTGACATCTAACCCAGGGATCGATTTGAGTTCTTCAAAAGCATCGGGATCCATAGGATCACAGATAAGCACTTTTTTCAATTCCAATTCTCCTTTAAAATTTCTTTGGCTGCACAAAGAGAGGCGCCTTTTTGAAAATTATATCCAAGGTCTTCGAGTGTCATTTCTAATGCACTCAAAGCGGTTAAAACATCAAATCCACCCATGTATCCAAGATGAGCGATCCTGAAAAATTCTCCCCTATGGGGATCTTGAGCACCAGCTATGTACGTTTGGTATTTCTCCTGCATCGTTTTCACAAGTATTTCACCATCAATCCCGTTTGGGGTCTTAACAGCCGTGAGTATGTTCGCCGGCCGTTTGGACAGTAACTCCAAGCCGATACTCTGAACCCCAGCACGTGTGGCTTCTCCGAGGATTCTGTGATGGTTGATAAGATTCTCCAGTCCAAAGTGATCAATGATTTTCAGCGCTTCTTGTTGTTGGAGAATGAGTGAAATGGCCGGTGTCCAGGGGGACGTCTCTCTCCTCATACTCGTTTTGGCTTCTTTCGCATCAAAATAATACTTCGGTGAGGTGGATCGTTCCACAAGGCTCCAAGCTTTTGTGCTGAATGAAATATAGGCGAGTCCAGGAGGAACCATGAATGATTTTTGTGAAGCAGAGAGCATGACATCCAGATTCCATTCGTCCATAGGACAAGAGATCGCACCGATTCCTGAAATGCCGTCAACTACAAGGATAGTCTCACTCTGAGCGACGATTTCTCCATAGCCGCGGATATCATATTCCGTACCCGTCGATGTTTCGGCCAGAGTAGAGAAAACAGCTTTGGCATCATGATTTATTTTCAATTGCTCTGAGAGTTGTTCTTTGGTGTATGGTTCACCCCAATCGAGAATGATCTCCCGGATGCTCACTCCATACGCACAGCAGATCTTTCCCCAACGGTTTCCGAACTTCCCCCCGTTGATAACAATAGCGAAGTCTCCAGGCGATAGAGTGTTGACTACAGCAGCCTCCATAGCTCCAGATCCCGAAGAAGCAAGAATGAACACGTCGTTTTCCGTTTGGAAAATAGTTTTTATGCCGGTGACCACATTCATGAATATTTGGGAGAATTCCGGTGTGCGATGGTGGATCATGGGCTGTGTTGCAGCAGCCAGAACACTTTCTGGAATAGGAGTGGGACCGGGAGACAGAAGATAGCTCTTCTTGATCAAATATGACCTCCAAAATACTTAGCGAGATGGGCAAATCCGGCAAGATAAAAGATTTAGATCTATTCTTTTTTTAAATGACTTGTTAGGCCTCGTAAGGTAATGCCGATCTCTAATTTCGAAAGAATTCTTCCACACGATAAACTAACAGAAATTACTTCAACAGTCAATTAAAGTTGGCATAACAACTCTGTGAGCAGGGCAGTTCTCTCGATGAGGGAAGGAAGGAAAAGATGTTCATCTTCGGCATGAATACCTGCACCATCAGGCCCGAGTCCATCCAGGGTTGCCACTCCCGTATTTGCAGCGATCGATGCATCAGAACCTCCGCCTGATTTTCCGGCTTCGAGTTGCATATTCATCGAAGAGGCAATCTCTGTTATCCGGCCAAAAAGCCTATCAGAAGCCTTGTTTTTTTCTAGCGGTGGGAGATAACTCTCCACAGAGTATTTAACTTTGGCCCCTCGTAATGTCGGCTGGAGCTGCTTGAGTGAGTTTATGATATTAGTTTTTTGTGTGCTGTTCCAAAATCGAATATCAAGGTATGCGCTGGCGCTGTCAGGAACGATATTGATTCTTTCACCGCCCTCGATAACCCCTATGTTTACTGTAATGGCTTTAGACTTAAGTCTTTGGGCAGCCTTGAGTTGAGCCATAAGCTCTTCAACGGCATTGATCCCCTCATCGGGATTTCCAGCATGTGCTGATTTCCCCTTTGTGTTAAGTCTAATGACCAAACGTCCTTTTCTCTGGTTCTTCAGGGCACCTCCAGGAAGAGACGGCTCCAGACAAAGAACACAACTCGATCGTTTGGCCAATTTTTGGATCATCTCGTTCGCGACCTCACTCCCCACTTCCTCGGCAGAATTCATAAAAACAGCAATTTTTTTCTGTGGTTCTATGTTTAGTTCATGAATGGCCTTGAGAGAAGAAATAGCCATAACAAGCCCCGATTTCATATCTAAAACTCCAGGCCCGAACACTTTATTCCCCGAGATGTAGAAGGGCATTTCCTTTATTTTCCCAACAGGCCAGACCGTATCGATATGGGTCAAGATGAGAATCTGCTCTTTTCTCTCCTTAGGTTTGAGACGCGGATATTCTGCCAGATAAAGATCTCCCAAGTCCTCGAATGGATAGCGAGTGACCTTAGCCCCAGATTTTTGGAATTCTTTGGCCAGGAAGGTAGAACACTTATCGACAGCGTTCTTATCTGAAGATGGTGACTCAAGGCTGACGATATTTTTCAAGAGATTAACCATTTCTCCCTGGCGGGACTTAAAATAGTGCTTAAATTGCATATCGATGGTTCCTTGTTATAGCTAACCTTATTAGTGCTAAATGTATCATAGGTTAGAAGGAGTCGTAAAGCACAAATTAATAATTTGACAATGTATATTGATTCCAGTAATTTTAGGGCATGAACTTCTTGATATTCCTTGGGGAAATTTCATTTCTTGTTTTGATAGGATTTTTCTTGGTATTCACTCTGTACAACCATAGGGAAAGGGAGGAAAAAGCGTTTCGTTCAAGCCTTTTAATTCTACTCGGATTGATTACAGTGAATGTCTTTTTTCTAATCATGCCCGGTATTTTGAGAAATCTATTATTCTTGACTGTTTTCCTGGCGACTTTAGCCGCGTTCTTTATCATCTATTTTTCATCAAAACCGAGCGGAAACATTGAATTTATCGGTGAAAAGAAAAGAGTGGATGAAAGAGATACAATTTTTGCCAGATTCGAACTGAAAGAAAGAAGTAATAACTACAACGATTATTATAACCGTAGATCCGAATATAAAGCCATTGATGATGAGATCCGCACGCTACCCGATATTCTTACGCCTGAACACATGAAAAAAGATCCTGTTCTTTTTTCATTAACGGCTGCAGAGGATGATTATTTGAAACATCATTTAAAACTTGTGAATGGAGATGTCAACTCGGATAAAATGGAGTTATCACCCTTCGACAACACACGGACTGTTAAAAATATCGTGAAGTATTTAGGGAGTGACATCTGTGGCGTGTGTGAGTTGGACCGAAACTATATTTATTCTCATGTCGGCCGGGGGCCAGAACCTTTTGGAATGGAGATAGAACTGAAGCATAAGTATGCCATAGTATTTGCGATTGAGATGGACCTCGATATGATCGCCGCTTCTCCGAAGCCTCCTGTTATTGTTGAGACAGAAAAAAAGTACGTTGAGATCGCGAAGGTCTCTGTTATCGTGGCTGACTTTATTCGCCGTATGGGCTATGATGCGCGCGCGCATATCGCAGGCAGCAACTATCAAGCAATGCTTCCGCCACTCGGATGGCGAGCGGGACTCGGAGAAATCGGCCGGATAGGTATTTTAATCACAGAAAAGTATGGGCCGCGCGTTCGATTGGGACTTATCACCACAAATCTTCCCCTAACTCCGGATACACCCAAAACTTTTGGGGTCCAAGATTTTTGCAAGAATTGCAAAAAATGTGCGAACAACTGTCCTGCCCAAGCTATTCCCTACGGCGATAAAACGGAAGAAAACGGCGCATTGAAATGGGTCTTGAACAGAGAAGGGTGTTACAGATTTTGGAGAAAAGCAGGAACGGATTGTGCTATGTGCCTCTATGTCTGTCCTTACAGCAAACCTCAGAACTGGTTTCACGACTCGGTGAGAAAATTGGTCACTCAGTCCTCAACTGCACAGAGAGTGTCCTTGTGGGCAGACGATTATTTCTATGGAGCCAATCCGTTACCTAAAGAGCCTCCCTTCTAACCTCTCTATGCCTGAATTATTTATAAAAGTTGCCGATACTTACCTTAAAAAGACTTCCATTCATATTATCGGCATCTTTTACCCTACGGGCGAACCGATCTCACAGTATCGGCTTCGTTGTAGCTCATTCGAGGTAGTTTACTACATCTTCATGAGCCACTTCCTCGCCGCTACTATAACCTCAGTCCGTGAATAATCCATCTCCTGCCTGAATTATTCATAACGCCACTGCCTCAACCTTGATGTAAGGGTGGAGTGGGTTGGACTTGACTCGTGAATAATTCAGGTTAATAAAATTGAGATTGTGTTCTCTGTTTTTAGTTTACCGTTTACAGACGAATATGTTATGTTTATGACAATTCGTTGAAGAGAATTAATAAAATTTCCGATTCATTCCATGAAGGAGTGTTTCCGGAGGATCGAGGAGGGAGACGCAATGAAAACTAGTCGCCGTCAATTTTTAAAAGGTTTGAGTCTTGGCCTTAGCAGTCTAGGGATGTTTGGCCTGGAAAGAAAAGAGGCAGCGGCCGCATTTGCCAGGAAGCGTGAAGAGGTTAAGAATTCTACAGCGTTCGAGATCGCTCGAGATGAAAGCTATTGGTTCCATGCCCAACAGGCATTCGATATCGATCGAAGTATCATCAATCTCAACAATGGGGGAGTGCATCCTGCCCCACGGATCGTTATCGACGCAGTCAAGCGCTATATGGACTGGTCGAACGGAGCACCAGTGTTGAATTCATGGAAATACATGAGGCCCCGAAAAGAATTGATACGGAAAAAAATTGCCGACATGTTCGGGTGTTCTCCCGAGGAAATCGCTCTTGTCAGGAACGTAACAGAAGCTCTCCAGATCGCGCTATTGGGTCTCAACTTGAAGGCGGGGGATGAAGTTCTCACTACACTCCATGATTATCCTTCGATGAAAAATGCTCTCTATCAAAGGGAGAAACGAGAGGGGATCGTGGTTAAAACTTTCAATTTTAACTATCCTCCTGAAAACCTGAACGTGCTAACGGACCTGTTCGAAAAAAATATCACACCGAAGACCCGAATGATCCTTATGTGTCACATCACAAACTTGACCGGCCAGATTTTCCCTGTCAAAGACATCTGCCAGTTGGCAAGGAAGCACGGGATAGAAGTCGTGATCGATGGAGCTCATGCATTTGCCCATTTTGAATTCAAACAAAAAGATTTGAACTGTGACATTTATGGTGCTAATCTCCATAAATGGATGATGGCCCCGATCGGAACAGGTTTTCTATATGTAAAAAAGGACAGGATCAAAGACATTTGGCCTCTGTTTCCCGCACCCGAACCTCTTGGTGATGATATCAGGAAATTTGAACACGTTGGCACGCAGCCCGAAGCTTTAAAACTTGCGGTGGGTGAGGCGATCACTTTTCATAATGGTCTCGGTGGAGCAAATAAACAGGAACGTCTCCGCTACCTCCGGGATTACTGGGCAAAAAAACTTGAAAAATTAAGAGGTGTCAGGATCCTCACATCCTATTCTCCAGAACAATCTTGTGGGATCGGAACGTTTACAGTCGATCATATCAACATCCCAAAATTGTCTCAGGTGCTTTTTGAAAAACACAAGATCTACACCATTTCTGTCGGCGTTCCAAAAGACACAGTCGGGATCCGAGTGACTCCCAGTGTTTATACAACCCTCCGGGAGCTAGACATATTTATTGAGGCTGTCGATCACTACATTACGAATGGACTCCCTTCATAAAACACACAAATGATTTTGATCTAAAGCACACATCCAGGAGAAACCGATGAATAAAATGGATTGGGATATCGATAAGGATTTGAAGGCCATTAGGAAAGAGTTCCCGATACTGGCAAAGTGTGTGTACTTGATCAGCAACTCTCTCGGGGCAGTTCCCCGACAAGTCCGTGATGATCTCATGGCTTACTATGGCCTTTGGTCAGAGCAAGGTGTCAGTGCTTGGAGCCAAGAATGGTGGGATTTAGCAAGAAACGTGGGGG
>CAZIMJ010000180.1:0-7627 GCA_964540205.1 uncultured Eubacteriales bacterium
TTTCAACCAGTGCAAGGCTTCCCCTCCAGGCTTTCTGCGCTTTGGAAGGAAGGACAAGGCTCTTCCACTTGTTCACGCCCAAAGTGCGGAATTCTTTGATGACGAGTTCTGTGGTCCTTCCATCCTTGGCTGGGAGAGCAAAAACACCCACCCTGTTTCTAAACTCCTCCAAAATGCGGGCTTCTTCGAGCAGCGCATTACAATCCTTTAAGGCTTCCACAATTGCGGGCTCGTCATAATCAGAAAGTATTCGGCCCGTAAAAGGGGGAATATCGAGCGTATGCTCCTGATCCACTGTCATGGCTGTTTTCTCACCAGAATCGCGTCTCTCTCTATGCACCATCGCATCTAACAATACCTCCCTATAAATATCATCCTCATCCTTCCCCTGTCAAACTCCCCATCGGGAAAGCTCAGAAGATTTTTTCGCTCCAGTCAGATTTTTCACGCCATTCCCTCCTCAACCTTCTCGGCCCTGCGGAACTCCGCACGTCTATTCACTTTCACGCTTAATACTCATCAGCAATTTTATAATACGCCCAATTATTTTTTCCATGCTCACACAGTCCCCGGGGTCGATTCCATCGACTACCCTCGAAGAACAAGTCGGGAAGGTTAAATCTTCCGATGTCGCTCAAACGAACCTTCTGAGCTTTCTCGCAAAAGTTAATAATAACGATTATCCGATGTAATGGTAATTCGTTGACGAGGAAACAACAGATAAGATAAGATGGTAGCCAGGAGAAAGAAAATGGCCATCGAACAACAACTTCTTGATATCCTGGCCTGCCCGGTCTGTCAGGGAGATATAAAACAAACCAGGGATGAGAAAGGCCTCAAATGTGTGAGTTGCTCCCGTGTCTATCCCATAAAGGAAGACATCCCCGTTATGCTCAGCGATGAGGCAACCATTGAGCCCGAGAGAGAAACGAAAGATTGATCCATCCAGGATTCAAAGGATTCTTCTGATCCGGCTCAGGAGGATCGGCGATGTCGTCATGACAACGCCCGCCATCACCGTTCTCCGAGAGGGCTTCCCCAAGGCAAAGATCACCTATGTCATCGATGAATCCTACAGAGAACTTGTGGAGGGCCATCCCGACTTGGACGGAGTTATCGTTCTTCCAAGAGATCTGGGATTCAAAGAATTCCGAAAACAAATGCGCCAAATCAGGCGGGATGCTTTCGATGTGGTCATCGACTTCCACGGTGGCCCAAGAGCCTCGCTTCTAACGTTCTTTTCCGGAGCACGCCTAAAAATCGGATACAGAATAAAGTACAAAAACTTTATCTATGACATAAAACTTCCAAGAGAGCCCGAAGAAGGGTACTTCCACAGCGTGGAAAATCACGTCAATTTGGTCAAATCCCTAGGAATCAATCCTCCCTCGATCCCTGCGTTGTCGCTGCCCCCGCCCACACAGTCCGAGGCCGAAAACATCCGGCGATTCATTCAAGAAAACGCACTCGAAAACACAAAGATCGTCACTCTTCATATCAGTGCGGGGAATAAATTCCGTGATTGGGGGACTGAGAGGCTCGCACGACTGATCACTCTTCTCTCCCAGGTCCCTCGAGTGAAAATCGTTCTCATCGGTTCAGGAGAAGACAGGCATGCTGATGAGGAGATAAAAAAGACGAGTGAAGCTCCCTTTCTCTCCATGGTGAACAGGCTCAATCTCCGCGAGTTGAGAGAGCTTGTATCGCTGTCGACGCTCTTTGTCGGCCCAGACAGCGGTCCCATGCACATCGCCGCAACCACGGCCACACCGATCGTGGCCTATTTCGGGCCCACACTGCCCGCTCACTTCGGACCATGGAGGGCGCGATCCACATTGCTCGAGAAAGACTTCGACTGCAGGCCCTGCCGACAACGCCAGTGTATCCACGAAGACTTCCGCTGCTTGCGGACTATCTCCCCTGACGAAGTCTATAACGCCTGCCTCCCCTATATCCAAGCCGGTTAGTGACATTTCCTAATCGGTGATAACATGAATACTCAATTGCGTTATTAAGTGATCAGATTGTGTGATGGGAAAAACCGTGAGAATGGCTCAAGGCGGGCATGGTATTTTCCCATGTAGGGTCCGTTCCCTGAACTATCAATTCATACAGAATCAGAGGAGACGGTTTGAGCGACATCGTAAGATTTAGCCTTCCTCGAATCACCGAGGAGGGAACCCGGCAAAGTCGGGCGTCGAGGACTGTATGAGCACGAGAGGAATAAAGATGTGTGGCACTTCTAAGTCGAGGCCTAAGAAGCAGAATAAAGATAAATGTGCGCAGATCCGCAGACGCCGAGAAGGCGATGAGGGAATGGCGTTAAAAATCTTACTGGAGCGAAAACATCTCCTCTGATTTGGAGTTTGAGTTTTTTGGACGGGTGTTATATCATTCTCTTTCATAAAGATCGGTGAAAATATGACAAAGAAGCTGGCCAGCTTACTGCCTCTTTTTATCCCTCTCTTTGTGTTGTTCTCCATGGTGTCGATCTCCCTGAGCCAGATCTTTTTGGCCCTTTCTTTTGTCGTTTCGGTGATACTCGTTGCTAAAAAGCAAATAAAGGTCAGTTTCCCCCCTTTTTTTTGGGGAATGATCGTTTATTGTGCCCTCTCCATCCTGGCATCCTTTTTCTCCGTCAATCCAGGAGTCAGCCTGATCGACTCCAAAGACCTTCTTCTCTTTCTCATCATCCCCATTGTCTATATGGGTTTGCGGCAGACGAATGAAATCAATAGAGCGAACTTGGCCCTCCTGGCTTCCGCATATGTGAGCATTTTTTACTCTCTGTTCACCTACATGTTCAAGGCTGCCCCCGGAGAAAGAGTCCAGGGTTTCATGGGGCATTACATGACTCAGGCCGGCGTCATGCTTCTGTTCGGCGCTTTGGCACTGAGTATATTCATCTTTTCGCGCGACAAGGCCCGGTTTTTCTGGGGGCTGGGGTTTCTTCTGTCCGTACTCATCCTCATCCTGACATTCACGCGGAGTGCTTGGATCGGGATGGTCATTGCCACATCGGTTCTCCTCTTTTTCTACAAACCCAAGACGCTGATCATCATTCCCTTAGCGACTGCACTCATTCTGCTTCTCAGTCCCGGGGAGGTAAAAAATAGAGCTCTGAGCATATTCAGCACAAGAAGCTATTCCAACGCTCAAAGGCTCGAATACTTGAATGCAGGGATACAAATCATCAAAGCATATCCTTTCTTCGGAACGGGTCCGAATACTGTAGAAATGGAGTTCCAAAACCCGAAATACGGCCTCTCTGAAGAGGCCAAACAGAATGTTCATCTTCACAACAACATCCTTCAGATCGCAGCTGAACGAGGGATCCCCACTCTCCTGGCCTGGTTCGTGTTTTTGGTTTGGCTCTTTATTTCTCTTATAAAGCTTATCCCGAATAAAGATTCAGCACTTTTCCCTCTAACCGTAGCTGCGATCGCTGCCGTTCTCGCCCATTTTGCTGCAGGAGTATTCGAGTACAACTTCGCCGATGCAGAGGTCGCTGCCCTGTTCTTCTACATGATAACCATTCCCTTTGCCCAAGCCCGCAACCTGGGGGACTCGGACACTCCAGACTTAAACAACAGCCCATGAAAAAGAGAAAGGTCCTCTCGGTCTTCCTGATTTTGATAACAGTCTATCTCGTCTGGTTAGCGTTCCATCTTATCCCCTTCAAATCCTACACAACGGTCCCCCCAGAGGATTCGTCCCTTGAAGTGGCCGGCGTATTTCACATCCACTCCACACATTCCGACGGGAAGAGTTCCGTAGAGCAGATCGCCAGATGTGCTTCCGACAAATCTCTAGATTTTATCGTTATCACCGATCACGGAAGCCCTAATTATGAATCTCTCGCCAGCGAAGGATGGAAGGAGGGTGTTCTCGTGCTGTCAGGGTCTGAACTTTCAGAAAACAGAGGTCACCTTGTCGCAGTGGGCTTCAAAACACCTTCTTCGCCATTTTCCTCCACCGCGGAAGAAGCGGTTCACCAGGTTCGTGTTTTGGGCGGTTTTACGGTCATCGCCCACCCATATTCGAAGGTGCAGTGGAGTTGGGGCCCTGCAGTGGATTATGGCGGTGTTGAGATCTTAAGCGCAGATAGCATGTTCCGACAAAGCCTCCCCTTGTCCCTGATCTACCTTCCGGCTCTTCTTATCAATCCCAAATTCGTTTTTCTCAAGATGCTCGCGCGGCCCGAGAAGAACCTCTTGAAATGGGATTCTCTCAATGAGCGCCAGCCCATTTTTGGTTATTACAGTGTTGACGCCCATCTCCTCTACAGTGCGCTATTTTCCTCTTTCCACCTGCACATTCCTCTTTCCAAACCCCTTTCAAAGGAGTTTGAAACGGCCAAGCGGCAAGTGTTGACTTCTTTGCACCGTGGCAACTTTTACAACGCAGTGGAAGCGGCGGCTCAAGCGAAGGGGTTCCGGTTTTGGGCGAAACAGGGGGACAAAATCTTCCCGATGGGGAGCGATATTTCAATCGAGCCACAGACCACTTTGCACGCTGCAATGCCCATAGGAGTGGAACTCGAAGCACAACTCCTTCGTAACGGGACCCCCGTATTTCGATCTCATGAAGGAGCATGGTCCTATCCGGTAACGAACAGGCCGGGGACATACCGTGTGGAGGTGTATCTGAAGGAGAGGACCCCGATGACAAACGATTTTCCCTGGATCCTATCCAATCCGATATTTCTCAAGGAGAAAACAAATGAGTAATGTGGACATAAAAAGGATGCCCGACATCGTCCAGAACTTCGCCGATAAAAGAATCCTTGTTCTGGGAGATCTTATGCTCGATAAATACCTTTGGGGGAACGTGGGCCGCATCTCACCAGAAGCTCCTGTGCCTGTCGTCGAGGTTCATAGAGATACGTCATGCTTGGGTGGAGCGGGGAATGTCTGCCATAATCTGGAAAGCCTGGGTGCATTCCCTATTCCTGTCGGAGTGGTGGGTGACGACCAGGCCGGTGATTGGATCAAAACAAGTGTCCCGGACAGCTCGGGCATCTTTGTTGACAAAAAAAGACCCACAACAGTCAAAACGCGCATTATTGCCCATCATCAACAGGTCGTCAGGGTCGATCAAGAAGAGAAAAAGTCTATCTCTTCCGAGATGGAAGAAAAGATCTTCAACTTTATCCAGGAGGACGAGTTTGAAGGCATTCTCATCTCAGATTACAACAAGGGTCTTCTCACCAAGTCCCTGATGCAAAAGCTACTGCCCTACGCACAAAAGAAGGAGATATCTGTTTTTGTCGACCCAAAAATTGACAATTTTTTCTCCTTTTCACCGGTCACGCTCATCAATCCCAATCACACTGAAGCAGAACAGATCGTCCATCAGGCCTGCGATACAGACGCTCAAGTGGAGAAGGCAGGAGAAAAGATCCTATCACGGATCGAGGTAAGATACATGATCCTTAAAAGAGGGGAACGCGGCCTGACAGTTTTTGAAAAGGGAAAAAAGGAGATCCATATTCCCACGCTCGCCAAAGAAGTGTTCGATGTCACCGGAGCGGGCGACACCGTTATCGCCACAGCGTCTCTGGCTCTTCTCTCGGACGCATCGATTCTGGAGGCAGCCATGTTGGCCAATGCAGCTGCCGGTGTCGTCGTGGGAAAGATCGGCACCGCCACTGTCACACCCGGCGAACTCATCAACGCGTTTCATCTGTGAGCATGTTCACTTTTTGTTCCGTTTTTCGTTCAATTCACAAAAAAAACGCGTATAATGGTAGTGTTTCTGGATGAGGAGTCAAAACAAGACAGGAATGGCGATAGCGAGATAGACGATGTGTGGCGTTATAGGAATCTACGGGAACGATCATGTGTTTAATGATCTCTATCAAGGATTGTTGGCCATTCAGCACAGAGGCCAGGATTCCGCAGGGATCATAACGTACGACGGACGTTTTCATACAAAAAAGGGAAACGGTCTCGTGAGGGACATCTTTACAAAGGAGCACTTCAAGCGTTTGAAGGGAAACATCGGGATCGGCCACACCCGGTATCCCACAATAGGCGGTTACGGTGGCGATGAAGCACAGCCATTCCTCACCAATTCTCCGTTCGGGATCATAATGGCCCACAACGGAAACGTCATCAATTATAAAGAAATCAAACAGGATCTTTTAAACAAGCACAAACGCCGGCTCAATTCCGAAAACGATGTGGAAGCCATCTTAAATATTTTTGCGCAGGAACTTTCCGAGCAAAACATCAAAGAACTTACGCCCCAACACATTTTCAGTGCTGTCCGGAGCGTCTATAAAAAAGTCCGAGGCAGTTATTCTGTAGTGGCCTATATTGCAGAGCAAGGTATGGTGGCCTTCCGCGATCCCTATGGGATCAAACCCCTCGTTTATGGGAGCCGGGATGATGGTCCTATCCCTTCCTATGCTGTAGCCTCGGAAAGCGTGAGTCTGAATATCATGAATTTCGGGAACGTCCAAAATGTTGGGGCCGGTCAAGTGCTGTTTATCGATAGTGATCGGAATATCCACACAAAAAAACTTGTGGATCGTCCCCACAGTCCTTGCCTATTCGAATGGGTATACTTTGCCCGTCCTGATTCTTTCATCGATAATGTCAATGTTTACGATTGTCGTGTTCATTTGGGAAATTTCCTCGCAAAAAAGATCAAAGCGATGAATCTGGACATCGATGTTGTTGTTCCTGTTCCGGATTCGGCACGGGATGCGGCTATCGAGATCGCACGCATCCTCCAACTGCGCTACCGGGAGGCCCTCGTTAAGAACCGCTATATCGGACGCACATTCATCATGCCCAGTGACCAGTCCAGAAAATCTTCTATTCGGCAGAAACTCAATCCCATAGTCTCCGAATTGAAGGGTAAGAATGTGCTTCTCGTCGATGACAGCATCGTGCGAGGGAACACATCCCGGGCCATCATCGAACTGGTTCGTGAGTGCGGGGCGAAGAAGGTTTATTTCGCGTCATACTCTCCCCCCCTACGGCATCCCTGTGTCTATGGCATCGATATGCAGACCAAGACCGAGTTTATCGCAAGGAACGCAAGCATTGACCAAATTGCCCAAAAGCTGAAAGCGGACAAGGTCATTTACCAATCTTTCGAAGACCTAGAGAAAGCTGTGGGTCTTGGGAACAAGAAACTCCACAATTTTTGTGGCGCCTGTTTTAGCGGAGTCTATCCCACTGGAGATGTCACGCCCGAGCTACTCGAAGAGATCGAATCTGAGCGAAGGATCGTCCAGGACAATCAGCTGGAACTCAACCTCTGACACCACAAAATTCCCAATGTCCTCTCGCCTGGATTATTTACGAGTCGAGGCCAACCCACCCCACCTTAACATTAAGGTGGAGGAAGTGGCCCACGAAGCTGTAGTGAACTACCGCAAGTGGGCTACAACGAAGGCTTTGTAGTGAGATCGGCGGGTTAGGTTGGATCGGCGCCTGAAGGGTAATAGAAGCTGACAATAAGATATTGAATGTTCTTTGATATTAAATGTTGTTTAAATAAAAATTTGTCAGCTTCTTTTATGAATAATTCATAAGAGGAGGTTATATGAAAAAGAAAGGAACAAAGATTGCATTGCTGTTCGGTGCAATTCCTTTTATAATGTTGGTTTTAG
>CAZIMJ010000181.1:0-4675 GCA_964540205.1 uncultured Eubacteriales bacterium
ATACATCAGGGGGAAACTCTCTGGCGGGCCGCTGAACTGGGGTGCCAAGCCTAAAACATACAAAACCTACTCCGCTTCGCCCAAAATCAAGCTGGACGATCCTGAGGTGAATGGCGGGATGCCTTTCTGGGAAGCGATCCAAGCTCGTCAGAGCATTCTCTACATGAGTGTTGTCGGACATCCTCAATAAAACTTCTAGAGAAGGAGCGCAAAATGAAAAGACTCTTGTCTATGAGCGTTTTTATTATGATATTTCTGATCGGCGCTTGGTTTCTTTTTGGCCAAGCACAAAAGCAAGAGGAAAAACCATGGGATTGGGACCTTAAAAAAGTGAGAACTATGGTGGAGCAGGTCCGGGCGGGCAAAGATCTCACACCTCAAAGCTGGCCCGGCGGAGCTAAAGTCGCTGTCGCTCTTTCTTTTGACTTTGACTCGGAGACCAATGCTCTAAGAGATATGAACATCTCACCAGGCGCCTTTTCACAGGGGGAATATGCGGCACGCGTTTCCATGCCCAGGATCCACGAGCGCAACTCTCTGATCTCTGAGGAAATAGAACGAAGGCTCATGAAGCGATCCTACGAAACTCTTAAGGCGGCTACGGGCAAAGCCCCCACCGGAATACGGACCCCCTCCTGGGATTTCAGCCCGTCCACACTCAAGCTGATCCGGGAGCTGGGGCTTGTGTACGACAGCAGTCTTATGGCTGACGACCGGCCCTACGAGCTCGTCGAGGATGGAAAACCCACCGGGATTGTGGAACTCCCCGTGGAATGGCTCCTGGACGACTACCCCTACTTCGGTTTCTCGCGATATTCCAGTGTGCGCCCCCATATCAAACCCATGGATGTTTTCGAGATTTGGGCCTCTGAGTTCGAGAGGGCCTATGAAGAGGGGACGCTTTTTGTGTTGACGATGCATCCCAAGTATATCGGCCACAGGAGCCGTATTGCTATGCTCGAAGAGCTCATAAAACACATGCAGAATCATAAGGGTGTCTGGTTTGCTACCCATGAAGATATTGCCCTTTATGCGAGAAAGGGTATCAAAAATTAGGGGAGGAGAGTGATGAAAAAACTTCGACAGCACACCAAGTCACTGATCGCCTTTTTTTCTCTTTTCCTTGTGGGCCAAATTGCACTGATTCCCTGCACAGTGGCTGTCGTCTCAGGAAAAGCGACCCCGGATGGGCGTCCATTACTCTGGAAGAATAGAGACACATCGGCACGGCCGAACAAGATGGCCTTCCTCCAGGGCAACAAATACGGCTTCATCGGGGTCATACACGCCCTGGACAAAGAGCCAAAAAACGTTTGGGCCGGCATAAATTCTGAGGGATTTGCCATCATGAACTCTGCGTCGACAGACCTGGCTGAAAGTGCGGGAATGGTCGGATTGAGCGAAAACGGGATATTCATGAAACGGGCCCTCGGCGAGTGTGCAGACGTGGCGGATTTCGAGAGACTCCTCGATGAAACGAACGGCAAGAGAAAGGTGGGCGCCAACTTCGGTGTGATCGATGCCAAGGAGAATGCCTGCTTTTTCGAAACCAGGAATTCCTCATATGTCAAATTTGATGCCAACGACCCGCGTGTGGCTCCGCAGGGTTACATCGTCCGGACCAATTACGCGTTCACATCACCCATAAAACATGGAGGCGGCGGCTACATCCGGTTCGAGCGGATATCGCAACTTTTCCAAACAGCTTCAGCAGAAAAGCGGTTGAATATCCCCTTCATCCTTCAAGAGGCCGCAAGAGACCTCGTCAACGAAAAACTTCACTCTTACCCCTTGTCCGACCCAAAAGCATTCGACCCCGCAATCCCTTTCTACATCAACACCTCAGACACCATCAACCGTAATTCTACCGTTTCTGTCATTCTGTTTCACGGCGCCCTAAGCCCTGAGAAAGCCTATCTCTCGACCATGTGGGTGCTATTGGGACAGGCTGTCTGTACTGCGGCTTTCCCCCTGTGGGCCCATGCTGAGGGCGTTCCAGAGGTGGCCGGGGGGGAGGGCACAGCGCCCCTCAATGACCTGGCTATTGCTTTGGCAGATTACCTCTATCCGGATGAACGCGGGCACATGCAGCAGTACCTCAACGTCACGCGACTGCTCACGTATGGCAAGAATGGAGTGCTCGATCGCATTATCCCCATTGAAGACTCGGTATTCGAAAAAACGGAAAAGAAGCTCTTAGAATGGGATAATCAAAAGCCCAAAAAAGAAGAAATGTATGCATTCCAGAAGAAGATGGCTGATTGGGTGTACCAATCACTGTGCGAATCCTTCCCTGATATCCAACCGAAATAACGAGGATATCAAAAAGAAGCGCTGTTGAGATACCACAAGAAAAAGTTGAGCACTGTGGCGAAGCCAACCCACAATAGGTAGGGGACAAGGAAGAGCCCGGCTAATCTTGAGATCTTCTTGAATTTCAAAATCGTTATCAATATCAAACACCACAAGATCACGATCTCTATGAAGGCTGGGAGGGGAACTTTTAGCCCAAAAAAGAGCAAAGACCATAACGTGTTCAGCGTGAGCTGCAGTCCGAAGACAATAAGAGCGATTTTAACGCCTTCTGTTTGAAGTCTCTGTCTCCATACGAGAAAGAGAGCCACCCCCATGAGAGCATAAAGAGTGATCCAGACAGGAGAAAAGAGCCAATTCGGTGGATTAAAAGCGGGCTTTATCAATGTGGCGTACCACGTATCCACAGACGAAGCCGTGAATAATCCACCGATCACCCCAGCCAGTTGACACACGAGAATCGAAACAACTAGCTTTAAAGCATCCCCCTTTTTCATGGTGATACCTCCAAAATTACTGTTTTTTAAAGAGAATGTTTTGCACGCGGCCGGCATTCACTTTGAATCCAATAATGTCCTCATTTTCGTTCCGGATGAAATTCAATTTCCATCGCTCGAGCTGAAATCTGTCCATAAACATGGGCTTCAGCGCAGCTTTAGGATAGCTCTTGTGAGGATTCTCATGCCGCATGAAAAGCTTTGCCTTTCTAAGTCGCAGAAAATAGGTTGTATCAAGCTCTTTACTGTAATACTTGCCGACATAGGCCCCGAGCTCTTCGGGTTTTGGTTCGACCACCTGGATAGGGTTATACGTACCCCGCTCGCTCCCCTCTTGCCAAGCATACAGGGTGTACGATCTGCCATCCTCGTTTTTTTCGAATTCGATCTCGAGTCTAAAGGGAAGCTCCTCTGCAACAAAACGTGTAGGGCTGATGGGCGAGATCAAAAATCGCGTGAATGGCGCCCGCACCTGTAGTTTGCCTTTTCTTAAGACAATATTCCAGATCGCATCCGTTTTTTTGCTGTAGTAATTCCCGGTTTTTGCTTTGAGGTCGTCTTCGGAGAGTTCTATGGATCCGGGCTTTTGTGGCACAGGTTCTTTCTTGTCTTCACTTTTCTCTTTGAAGAGGTCCGCTAGATAGATGTCCGCAACCCTTCTTGCCATCACGCTGGGATTAAAAGTACTCAGATTCGCCAAGCAGATAACGGAAAACCTTTGCTTGGGGAAACGGATCATATCTGCGCGGAAGCCCACAAAAGCGCCTCCGTGGCTCACCATCGTCAATCCTTTGTGTTCCCCGATTCCGAGTCCAAATGCATAATCCAGTTTTTCCCCGCTGTTTAAAACTCCAGGCGTTTGAATTATTTCGATCAACGCCTGCCCACTTTTTCCCAACCTATTGTCATAGAAGTTCAAATCCCAGAAAAAAAGGTCCTCCACAGATGTGAACACTCCTCCGTCCCCGGTCATGGGCAGAGTGGTCATTGAAATCACAAAGCCGCCGCCCTTCTTTGGCGCATATCCCGAGGCTCTGTTTTTAACGATTTTCGTGTGATCATCGTGAAAATGGGTGTTCGTCATGCCTAACGGTTGAAATATCTTTTCCTCCGCATACTCCCGGAGGGACTTCCCGGACGCCTTCTTTACGATCTGTGACATCAGAAAATACCCGGAATTGCTGTAAAGGTGTTCCTCCCCCGGCTTAAAATTGAGTTCATTCTGACGGGCCAGAAGGTCGACGACCTCAGCATCGGTGAAATAGTCATCGTCCCGTATTCCGGCGATCTCGGCGAGCGTCAGATAATCACGAAGGCCGCTGGTGTGGTGGATGAGATGCCGGATGGTGATATCCCCTGCATAGTTTGGCATTTGAGGAAAAAATTTACTTAGGCTGTCATCCAGGGACAATTTTCCTTCTTCTTCGAGAAGCGCTAAACACATGGCCGTAAACTGTTTCGATGTCGAACCGATCCGGAAGATGGATTTTGAAGTGATGGGAATGTTGTGCTCCAGGTTAGCCATCCCATATCCGCGTGCATAGATCAACTTCCCGTCTTGGATGATCCCCAACGCACATCCCGGCGAGTCCGGTTTATCCCATGATGCAAATAATTTATCGACTTTCTCTGTGAGAGAGCCCGTCTGTGCATAACTCAACGTCTCCAATAACAGTAGAAAAACCAAGACACATCCAACAGCAATGACCCATTTTTTACTGAATGTTCTCAACACAACTCCCTTTGATTTAACCTGAAATATTCATAAAAAATGTCGATACTTTGTTTAACCAAAGTAATATAAAATATTTACATTAACCTTCCAGTAAATCACATTGACATTTCCGTTTTCAATGTGCTTTCTA
>CAZIMJ010000182.1:0-30171 GCA_964540205.1 uncultured Eubacteriales bacterium
GTGGACCGTAAGAGAGCGGAGAGCTCAGGTGTCGACAGCCGGATGGTGGCTCAGACTATCTCCTCATCCATATCAGAAAGGCCCATCGGAAAATTTAAGACCGAAAACAGGGAGATCGATATCATATTGAAGATCCACGGAGATGACGGCTTCAGTGAAGAGGATCTTAGAAATATCAGCCTGCCGACCGAGTCCGAGAGAATCCCGATCTCTGCTGTTTCGACGATCTCCTACCGTATGGGGTCGACCTCCATCCGCAAGGAAAACAAAAAATCCAAACTGATCATCCGTGTCAACACCAAATCAAGCGGCATGATGGCCATTTCCGACAAAATCACTGAAGTCATGAATACCATCCAATTTCCCGGGGGATACAGCTGGAGCTTGGGGTCTGGATGGAGGCGTTTTCAGGAGTCAGAAGGCGAATCGAATTTAGCCATCATCCTCGCGCTGATCTTCATCTATATCATCATGGCATCCCTCTTCGAATCCTTCGTTCATCCCTTTACTATCCTGCTCACAGTACCGCTGGCCCTCTTCGGCGTAGCCATGATCTTCTCCCTCACGAACATCACTCTCAACACTACATCCTATTTAGGGCTGTTAACGTTGTTCGGGATCGTGGTGAACAACGGGATAATACTCCTCGACCATATCCGTACGCTGAGGAAGTCCGGCATGAGCAAGGACGAGGCGATCATTCAGGGCGGGAAAGACCGGATGAGACCCATCATCATGACAGCCATCACCACAATATTTGGTGTTTTGCCCCTTGCTCTTCCTTTTCTCCTTCCTCAATTCTTTCCGGCTGCCGGCAGGCGGGCCCAGATGTGGGCACCGATCTCCGTCGCTATCATCGGAGGCCTGACGACATCGACCTTCTTTACGCTGATCATACTGCCCACATTTTACTCCATCTCAGATTCTGCCACCTCCAAGGTCAAAGCTCTGCTGGGATTCACAAACGCAAGGGTTTAACCCCCGCATCCCAAATCCTTGATGGAGTCTTTTCGAGGGACCCAATTGTGTGGTGGAGAAAACCGCTAAAAACAAAACGGGAAACAGATAGACAACAAGCGACCGTGGTGTTCGCAGAGATATCAGGATACACAAACAACCACAAAACTAGACGATGTCCCTGAATAGGGCACAGGATCTTTATTACACAGCTTTTTCCGATCGCCAAAATGGCAGATCCGGTACTCACCGGGGGGAGTATTTTGAGGAATCTTCCATTCAATGGTTATCACTGATTTCCCAAAACATGCTTTTTTCCATTTGAACCGAGTTTCATGGTCCCAGTCAAAAGCGGCTGGTACCCAAGCACCGCCAGATATTTTTTGCACTTCCAGGAATGAATCTTGATTTCTCAAGTTATTTTTCGGATTCCCTCCCCAGAAAACAACCGTGACCGTATCACCTATGGAATAAGTTGATTCTGTATCGACGTTGACCGAACCGAAGGACTTGCCAAGCGGAGCCCTGTCCCAATAGACTTTGTTTTTTACTTTAAACCTCTGCTCTTGTGCAAGATCGTCCGGATCAGGTCCTGCAGGGACAGAAGGTCCTCCTGCCAGGCTGTCTGCCAATTTAAAAAACTCCTGTTGACAGGCGCTTAACGTGCCCGGACCAAACTGAGTGGATCCGCCCTCATAGTGTTGGACGGAGTATTCCTCGCGTGTGGTGACATAACCGGAATATGCGTTGGAGCAGCTTGCCACCACTAATTCATCGATGTTTGTACTGGATAGCGCGTCTTCCACAGTTCCCCTTAGCCTCCGCCCGGACATTGTCGTGAACTCAAATGGGACAGCCAGAATGGCGAGTTGTCCGATCCGGATGATCTGAAGCGGCAAAACCACAGGTGTCCAATACACATCCACGTTACACAGCGGTACGGAAAGATTCCCCAAAAGATCTATGCCTAGTCGTATTTGCTGTTTGCCTGCAAACAGAACGATCTGTTTTTCTTTATGACATTCATCGCCGTGATTATCGATCAGTTTCAGTACCAACTTTATGAGCTTTCCCATGTTCACCCCTTCTTTGATGATAAACAAGCCAGGTCCATCTTCGGTACTTCCGGCGACCTTCGAGAGGCCGATCGCCGGGGCACACGTTGACTTGACTCCCTCATGTTCATTAAATGGGGGATTTAAAGTGATCTCAGAAAAATTGACGTGTGTGTGCCGATAATCTAAGTCTGCATCCAGCTTACGAGTTGCACTATTATAGAGGTCCACTGCTTTCTCATATTGTTTATTTCCGATTATTTCCAGATGCTCAAAATCGTGTTCTCCATCAGGAGGCCCCCACGGTATGTTTGGCGAGACATCGCCCATCTCCGCTTGGGCAAAGGCTGCCACAAAAGTCTTGTCTATTTTGTAGTTTGTGCCTTTATCCTTCTCAAAACGCCAGGAGGCATACCCTTTATTGTCTCCACTAATGAGTTTATTCTCATTCCCGAGATTTGTCCCATGCGTGGCAAACCAGTTCAATGTTCCGATCTTAGTTCCGTTATCACTGACAAACTTGAGAAGTGTTATTTTTTTGTTGGTGTTGTTGCATTGATAGAGGTCCCTCTCGATCTGAGGATTTAGCTCGTATGGCACAGGAGAACGGTTCCAACCGGCCCCGTCCAAATCTCCGGTGTTGATGTAAATATCCCCCCTCTCAATATTATGGCTCGCTTTTACAATCGATTCATAGATCCCATTCACGACACAGTTAAAATTTTCTTCGTCAAACCCTCCGATCGCAAGGTTATACATCGCATAATGAGAATATCCTCCCGGACTGCTGTGTGTGTGGTTCCCGCTGAGAAGCACATTTTTCTCGTCAAATCCAAATCCGGATGGATTTCTGAATCCATCCTTTAGCTTTTTGGTGACTTCCAGCTTCACCGCCTGGGGAATAAAAACGAGGTCCGCACAGACCAAGGCCACACACTTCCTGTAGTCTGGAGTGGCAATAACAAAGGCTCGGGACCACAAGCGCATGTGGATCCCCGCTGTCTTTTGGTTCGGCATGCTGTAACCCAGCATGACTCTCCGCACAGCAGGACCGGTAATATCATGGATTCCGGCACCAATCATAAAGTTGCCGCCGTTTGCCATTTTTCCCCTTATTTTTGGATTCAAATTGTATAGTTCCTATCCATCGAAGTCAAAGTGACCTCCTTCATAACTGAGCGGCAAACGGTGAATTTTGAAATCCATTTGACATTTCTCCCGATTAATCTGGATTCTAAAATGCCTGAATTATTAATAAAATCTGCAGCAACCTCAATTCGCGAATAATCCAGGTACAGAACAAAAGGAGAAAAAATGAAGAAAAAAGTATCGATCTTACTGGGAATTTTGCTGTGTTTGTTCCACATTATGGCGGACACGGAAGCAGCCACAGCCCAAACTAAGTCGCAAGCCATTAAAACAAATAAAGACAAGGTTATAACCATTGCTATACAGGGTAAAATCGCTCCAGCTCAGCCCTCGAGTTTATACATCACGACATGGGAAGGGAAACTCAAAATGGCTATCGGTGTCGGAGGCATCAATTATAACCTGAAGATCGGGGATAAAGTCTTCGGTTGGGCCTCAACCGACAAGGCAACTGTCGGTGTGGCCGCAGAGGAAACAGGTGGCGACAGATACACGGTCTCGGTCGGAGACTCTACCTATGGATGGGCGAGCACCGATCATGTGGAGCCCGATGTCACTTTCCAGGGTCGTGACAATCCCTCTCCTGGGAGGTGTGCTGTTGCTATTTTGGTGTGCATCGGAAACGAAGCTGAAGTGATCTCTGGAGAAGCAAAGGGCACCAAGGGCGTCTACCTCGGCAGACACGCCGGTTCGGACGACCTGTCCGGAAACAGTAGAAAAATATGGACTAAAAAGACTCAGACTTGGGGATGTGGTGGCCATCAGAGACCACTATGACTATTACGGCACGGGACGTTATGAAGGCGCTGTGACTATTGGCATTTGCATCCATGGATGGAGCCAGCTGGCCGGGCATGGTCCCGGTTTAAATCCCGTCCTCACTGCTATGCCGGGTCGAATTAAGGTCAAGATCGACCCTAACGCTAACACCGCCTATTATCTAGGGATCAAAGAAAAACCCAGCCAATAAGTCACACCGTCAGCAGCTATCCCCGGGTATAGGGCTCAAAAAACTACATGCGTGTATTCAAAAAGGTGTGGGGATAGTAAGAAATAAATGATTGGAGCGGAATATCTCTGGGATGAAGCGAATCAAAAGCTTGTTGGCTTCAGTGCTCTCAAAAATGCGTAAAAAAAACGACTCTTCTCGATCAATAAAAACAATGTTTGGCTTAACTGAGTTCGGACCTTGTGTAACTATCCTGGATTATTCACGAGTTGAGGTTGCCGTAGATGCGAGGCGCACAGGCTATTTTATATAACTGAGTGCCTTGAGTTTCTCCACCGTCTTTTCGTCCATTTCTTGGCTTCGGCTTCCCTTTGTTTCAGATCCCAACTTTGCCAATTTTTTATTGGCTGACATGTATTCCCGGATACTTTTTTCCAATACTGATGCTTTTTTCTTCTGGCTATCCAACAAATTGTGTTGTCCCCCTGAGTCATTCACAAAAAGGAAGTATTCGCCGGGGAGATCCAGCTTCATGTAGTATTTCTCGGATAATGTTTGAATGGACACCTCTACCCGGGGATCGTCTCTGATGACGATCTGCTCGCTGAATATCGGCCTCTGCACATCTCTCTTTACATTATCCTCCATGTAATCCAACAGAGTTTCACCTTGGGGATGAGGAGGGAACGGGATGTCTATGTAATCCAACACTGCGGGCATCAGGTCGTTCAATGTCACCGGGTCTAGGATTATTCGCCCGGCCCATGCCCTGGTTGGGGAAATAATTCTAGGATTAGCCAGTAGGAAGTAGCCTAAATTGGAATTGTCTGCTTCTTCTCGGGAAGGCAATGGGTCTGTTTTAAACCTGAGGATTCCCTCTTTATTCTAGAATTCTGAAAGATCGATATTGACATCGAGCCATTGCTTTTGCCTTTCATATTTATTAGGCTGAAATTTCTCCCTGTACAAAATATGATCTTCTTTACTTTCCTCAAAGATCACCTGGAATTCACATTCGGAAGATTTATCACCCCAAACAAACTCATCAATTCCAGCTGCAAACTGCAAGGTTGCGTTTACAGGGACAGTCAGCATGATTTCGGCTTGGGAGGGTGAGGGCAAAAACAGGGAACGCCTGGAAACATTGTTCATTTTACCCATGATGACGAAAGGCACTCCCTTTAATCCGTTCAAGGTGTCATCAAGAAGCCTCCTTGCTATATACGTTTGGATAGATTCCGAGTAATCGAAGATCGCCCGATCCACTGGCACATTCGTGATGATCAGTTTTCGGTGTTGTTCCCCGTTGAGGAATGAGATGTCTATCCGATGTTTTCCTTTCTCCAGTTGCATCGGAAAAACATAGCTGTCCAATTCAGAGAGAATATCCACTTCACCAAGTTCAATGTCATCCACTCCCACTCTCATCCGTGCGGCTTCTCCCTCGAAATTCGTACCGCGAACCTGAACGAGGATCCTGTTTATCCCACCGGGTAAATAAAGCTCCTGCAAGATATTACCAGGACTTTGCATGAGGAGGTCAAAATTTTTGGCCATGAATTTTTCCGCTCCCTTCATATCAACAGGCCGAATATCCTTTGAAAGCACAACTTGTTTCTTCTCTCCGCTGTTTTCCCCCTCCTTATCGCTTGCTATATGAGAAATTTCAATTTTCCCACTGCTGGAAAACTCCCAAATGAGATCCTGGTAATAGCAGTTTCGCTTTACCTGATAAGATGGATTTTCTATTTCCGCTGGTTTGCACGATGGCATAATGCTGCCAAATAGAAATAAGGTTAAAGAACACACCAAGAAAAAGAATCCAGTTTTATTCCGCATAGTAAATTTTCTCTAGTATATCACTATGATTCATGCTTGAGCAAAGCAAGTCAAAGCCAAGAAAATTTTCCTAGCGCCTATGAATTCTTTTTCTGTGTTGACCACTTGATTATCCTTTTATATAGTAAATCCGCATAAAAAATGCTGTAAACCCACAGAAACTCAACCGAAAAGGAGACTAAGCTATGCGCACAAAAATAGGTATTTTGGCCGCTTTGGCTGTTTTGTTTGTTCTAATGAGTAGTGATCTTGGTGCAAAAAGCTGCCCAACGGACAACGAAGTTTATTCCCCTGATTTGTTCAAAGGGCTCAAATACCGGATGGTGGGGCCCTCAAGGGGAGGACGGGTGACAGCGGTGGCCGGTCATCGGGAACAGCCGTCCACTTTTTACATGGGAGCCTGCGGAGGTGGTGTGTGGAAGACGACCAATTATGGTTCTACGTGGAAATGTGTCTCTGACAGCTTCTTCGCAACAGGTTCGATCGGTGCCATCCGGGTCGCAGATTCGGATTCCAATGTTGTTTATGTGGCAACCGGTTCGGACGGACTCCGCAGCAATGTCATCATCGGAAAGGGCGTCTATAAGTCGACGGATGCTGGAAAAACCTGGACTCTCCTTGGACTCGAAAAGACAGGGAATTCCGGAGCTGTTCTCATACACCCGGAGGATCCGGACCTGGCCTATGTGGCCGCTATCGGGAATCCTTTTGCGCCGAATCCCGAACGGGGTGTTTATCGCACAAAAGACGGCGGAGCGACCTGGGAAAAAGTCCTCTTTATATCTGATAAAACAGGTGCCGTGGACCTTGAGTTTGCACCGGATGATGCGAATACGATCTACGCAACCATGTGGCGCACAGAGAGAAAACCCTGGACCATCATCAGTGGCGGCATGGAGGGTGGTGTTTATAAGAGTGTCGATGGAGGCGATAATTGGACCCAGCTGACCAACGGGCTCCCTCAAGGCCTTCGGGGGAAGAGCGATCTCGCTGTTACGGCGGCTGATCCCAACCGCGTTTATGTGCTCATGGAGGCACCGGGGAAAGAAGGCGGTCTGTATCGTTCTGACGACCGGGGCGAAACCTGGATCCAAGTGACGGATTACCAGCCAATCAGGAACCGTCCCTTCTACTATAACAACCTGGACGCACACCCAAAAAATCCGGACATCCTGTGGGCACAGGCCAACGGATTTCATAAATCGACTGACGGGGGCAAGACATGGAAATCACACCCCACGCCGCATGGAGATAACCACGACATGTGGATCAATCCCGACAATCCGGATATTTTTATTCAATCCAACGATGGCGGGGCTAACGTAACTCTGGATGGAGGCAAAACCTGGTCCACACAATACAACCAACCCACGGCCGAGCTCTACCAAGTAGACATCAGTGATGACTTTCCTTATCGTCTTTATGCTGGTCAGCAGGACAACACAACGATCTCCGTTCCCAGCTTTCCGCCGCTCAATCTGCCAGGAGGATACACGGCCCTTTGGGAGGAGCATGGCGGATGCGAGACAGGTCCGGCGGTCCCCAAACCGGGTGATCCGGATATTGTTTATGCCAACTGCAAGGGGCGTTTTGGCGTCTACAACCGGCGGACCGGACAGGAACAACAATACTATGTGGGATTCTGGAATATCTATGGCCACAACCCCAAGGATCTGGCCTTCCGGTTCCAGAGAGTTTCACCGATCCATGTCTCTCCGCATGATCCAGATAAGGTTTACCACACCTCGCAATATGTTCATGTCACAACGAATGGAGGTCAGACCTGGGAGATCATTTCGCCGGACCTCACAGCGTTTTTACCGGAGACTCAGGTGAGATCGGGGGAACCCATTACAAATGACATCACCGGTGAGGAACACTTCAGCGTTATCTATGAAATCCAAGAGTCGCCCCATGAGCCCGGTGTGATCTGGGCCGGTGCCAACGATGGGCCTATCCATATCACACGTGATGGCGGAGAGAATTGGAAAGAGGTTACACCGCCAGGGCTTGGCCCATACGGGAGGGTGCAGCAGATCGAAGTTTCACCTCACGTTCCCTCAAAGGCCTATGCATGCATTCTGCGCTATCAGTTGGATGATTTCGAACCGCATGCCTATAAGACCGAAAACTACGGGGAGACATGGACTCGAATCACTACCGGCACCAATGGGATCCCCGGGGACTTCCCGGTTCGAGTTGTGCGTGAAGATCCCAGCCGGGAGGGATTGCTTTACGCAGGAACCGAGTTCGGGATGTTCATTTCCTTCGATGACGGGCAGCAATGGCAGAGTTTTCAACTCAATCTTCCGGTGACACCAGTGACTGACATCAAGATCGTGGACAAAGACATGGTGCTCTCGACTATGGGACGGAGCTTTTGGATCCTTTACGACCTGATCCCTCTGCATGAGATCTCTGAACAGATCGTTGCGAGTACCGCATATCTGTTCGGCGTTAAAGCTCCCTACCGGATCTATGGGGGGCGTTTCTCTCATCGTCCAGGGGGACCCGAAGCCCCGCAGTATCCGAATCCCGGGACAAATATCGATTATTACTTGGCGGCTGAGGCAGATGGGGAGATCAAGCTCGATATCCTTGATGCCGAAGGAAACCTGGTTCGCAAGTTTTCCAGTGAAGAAATGAAGATAACACCGCTAGAAGGAAGTGGTCAGAGAGATAGTGAGGAAGAGGAGGAGAGTGAGAGAATGCGCCCTCGCCCCAGGCTTGAAAAGAACGCGGGTATGCACCGCTTTGTCTGGGACCTCCGCTATCCGGGCCCATGGCATGAGGACCCAGAACGGTCGGAGCGATCAGGCCCGATGGCCCCTCCGGGGATGTATCAAGTGCGACTGACTTTGGGCAATTGGAGCAGTGGTGTAACTTTCGAAATTAAGATGGATCCGCGAGTCCTCAAAGAAGGAATCACAGAGGCCGATGTAAGTGCCCAGGCGGAATTTGCTCTCAAAGTGAGAGATACGCTGAGTCATGCGCGTCATGTAGCGGCTAAAGTCGAGAACGCGATCAAAAATAAGGGCAAAGGCGAAGAAATTCTTACGGCGGTCAAGAAACAGCTCATTTCCGATCCTGGCCACTATGCGCAGCCCATGCTGCTTGACCAACTCGAATACTTGTACTCGAACTTGATCCGAGCCGACCAGAGGCCGGGTCAAGATGCATACGATCGTTATGAGGAGCTGAACAGCGCGCTCCAAGAACAGACCAAAAAGCTCGAGCAATAATGGCAAGAAAATCATCCAATAACACAGCGAATTCTCAAACCAGTACTCAACTTGCTCGTGATCTGGGATTCTGATAGGATTAATCATTCTCAGAGGACAAAAAACCCGCTAACTGAACAACCTTCACATCCAACCATCCCGCCAATAATGCATCGAGAAATCCTTTATGCATAAAGGTTGTGTTTTTATGTATAACGGAACTGGCTTTAAAAAGGATCGCCAGGTATAAGAATGTTGAGTCCTGAATGTATAGCTTTGACCCGCAGAAGCATATTATCATTCTCTGCTTAGAATGGCGATTTGGATGCCAAAATTGTAGGTCTAAGACCTAATTCAGTCCTGATTTTACAGGAAATTTATTTAGAATGAAGGGATTACTGAGGCCCGTCCCTAATTAATCTAATTAATGGGAGATGGTTTTCCCAATCATGTTTCAAGAATCCAGTCTGGGTTTGCTCTCCATATCTATTTTATTTTTTTAAAGCCCTTAATTCGCTCTTCAGCTTTTGTATTTCTTTTTCTTTACTCTCGAGGAGTTCCATCTCTCTTCTATGCTCTTTCTTCCGCTTTTCCATGGCTAAAACCCTCTTTTTCAGGGTTCTCTCATCAAAATGAAACAAAAATGATATGGACACTTTTAAGGCTTTAGCAATTTTTTCCAGAGTGTCCAATCCAGGATTTGCGACTTTACCCGATTCAATCTTGCTGATGTGTGACCGGGAGACACCCGTGGCCTCTTCAATATTTCCTTGGGTTAAACCCCGTTCTAATCGGAGAATTTTGATCCGCTTTCCAATGAGCGCTGTTATTTTCATTGTATCCTCCCCTATTTAAGGGATTGCTTTTTCCCCTACATTGACTCGGGAAAAGAATATCAAGTTGGCAATGAAAAAGCAACGTGCTGCGTTCATTTCTTACCCGAGATCTCTTAAGGCTTGCTCCAGATCCTGGATCAGCAAGTCGACATCTTCGACGCCCACGGAAATGCGAACCAGGCTTTCGCTAATCCCAGCTCTTGCCCGCGATTCCGGACTGAGGCCGACATGGGTGTTCGTTATCGGTTGTGTGGCCAGGCTGGTCACTCCCCCAAGGCTTGGGGCCAATTTGATGAATTTTAAGCTGTCCATGAAAGTCTTCGTGGTTTCAAAATCTGCATCCAGGTCAAAACTCAGCATACCGCCATACCCCTTCATCTGCTGCCTGGCGATCGCAAAATCTGGATTGCTCTCCAATCCAGGATAGTAGACATCTTTGACCTTTTCCTGCCTTTCCAGAAACTTGGCGATTTTTATCGCACTCTCATTCTGACGTTGAACACGAAGCGACAGAGTCTGCATCCCTCTGAGGGTAAGAAAGGCCGTCAATGGGTCCATCACTCCTCCTAAAATTTTTCGATATCTCCAGATCACTTCGAAATATTTCTCTTCACAGCAGATGAATCCCCCTATGATGTCGTGATGGCCCCCGAGGTATTTTGTTGCACTGTGGATGACCACATCCACATCATAGTCTTTGGGATGTTGATTGACCGGTGAAGCAAAGGTTGAATCCAGCATAACGATGGCGCCCTTTTTGTGTGCCGCTTCGATCAAAGGTTCGAGGTCAACGACGCGAAGAGTGGGATTTGTCGGTGTTTCAAGATAGAGGATCGTCAGCCCTTTCTCGATCTCGGATAAAATGCCGTCCACATCATGGCAATTGACACCCGATGTGCTGACACCTAGACGCGGCAAATAGTCGTGGAGAAACTCATGCGTGCCACCGTAGATTTCCCTCTGGTAGATAATCCTGCTATCTCTATCTAAAAATGAAAGTATCGCTGTCGTGATGGCTGCCATTCCCGACCCAAAGGCAAGAGCTTGGGCATAATCTTCGAGTTGAGCCAAGGCCTTTTCGGCGGCCTGGACTGTTGGATTATCCCAGCGGGAATAGATGTGTCCCGAGTGATGCTGGACCACATCGATGAGATCGTCAGACTTTTCAAATTTGTAAGTGGCTGTTAAGCACACGGGAGGAATAAGTGGAACGCTTTTCATGGCTTATCTCCTTGTTTTATTGAAATATCTTTTTCACTTTACCCAATAACAATGGAATGTTTCAATGGCTATTTTGCGACCTTATCGATCTACAATCACCCATTCAATGCCATTATCAACGGATTAAATTGATCTTCTCGATCGGAGGGAAAAACCACTCCGCTCCGTTTTTATTATGGATATCGCCTTGGCTCACATAGCTGGACAGTGAACCGGCCATAGTAGGATCGGCAAGTATAGAGATGTAGGGAACCTTTATTCTTGTAAGGGCCATATTCGTCTTTGCCATCTGCATCAGCGATAGTATGCCCTCCTGCATCCTGGCGCCGCCCGTCATGGAAACAGAAACGAGTGGGCAGTGGTATTGGTTTGCATAATTCACGGCTCTGACGAATTTTTCACCGACAACAGAACTCAAGCTGCCTCCCCTGAAGCCATACTCAGACACAGCCACAACGACTTCCTGTCCCTTTATCCTTGCCGTACCTATGATGAGAGCTTCATGGACTCCTGTTTTTGCATAGTCTCTCTCGATATCATCTCTGTATCTTTTAATCGTATTATCATCTGTTTTGAAACTAAAATTTATGGGGTCCAACGGAACAAGATTTGCATCCTTCTCCTTAAAACCCCCCCTATCGACAAGGTGGCGGATCCATTCATGGGCAGTGAGGTAAAAATTGCGATCAGCGCTCCCACATTTAGGGCAGATCTTAAATTCCTTCAAATATTTCTTGAATTGTTCGAATTTGTCAAAAATCTTGGGGATCAGGTCGCGGGATCTAGGCCTTTCTTTTTTCCGGACGATGAGATACCTGTCGTAGGCATCGATTTTTTTTCGGTGGCTTCCGTTTTTGATTTTTTTGGCTTTTTTAGCTCTTTTGTTTCTTTTTTCTCTTTTGGCTCTTTTGGATTTTCAGTCATTTTTTTCTCGAAACATCAGGGGTAGCACTGCTATTTTTCTTGGATATTTTCTGAAATGGCATGAACCTGTCTAACCTGCTCTTCTCCCACGGATTAGATAGGGCAAAAGATATTCCCCCTTGAACGGTGTGTTCTACAGATCGTCTTTCGATTTGTTTAGGCAGTATACGCGGCCAGAAGTCTTTTCTCACTTCTTCTTCGGGAAGATACATTATGGCCTTTCTAAGGAGTGCTTCCAGTTCTTCTTTAAAGGGATAACGCGGATTGAAGCTGAATATTCTCACCTTTCCTCGCAGCCGGCTGTACAAAACACCATGCATTTCTAATTTTTGCAGCTGATTCTGGACAGTGTTGAGGTTGAACCGGAAAGTCCGGGCGATCTCTCTTGCATAGCCCTCCCCATGGGAATAGATGAAGAAAAGGATCTTTTCCTTTTTTTCCGATTCAAGAAGTGGTTCCAGCATGGTCGGCCTCATCGAAATTATTTCGACTGATTTAATTGGTCATATGACCTACCACATCGGTCACAATAAAGCATAACAGCGTACATGTCAAGCAAAACGATCAAATATCACTCATATCGACGTAAAAACCATTGCCCGTAAAAAAAGAATAGCAATTGGAGGGCAAAAAAGCAAGAATTCGTGGTTGGTATTGGGAATGGACGCCAAATAGTGGACTACAGGTGAATTTAAGCTTTTGAGATTTCCCAGTCTTTCATGCTCTCAAAAACTTCACTGATGATGCGCACACACTCATCCATCTGTTCCTTGGTGTGTTTAGCAGAGACTGAGAGACGTAAGCGAGTCTTGTTCTTCGATACGGCGGGATAGGTGACGATTCCGGTGTAGAGTCCCCTCTCTTGAATTCGTTTGCTGATTTCCCGGAGTCTCATATCGTTACCTGCCATGACAGGGATGACCTGAGATTTGGTGTCTGCGATATCCAGGCCGGTTTCACGAAGTTTGTCATGCATGTAACGGATATTTTTCCAAAGTTGGTCCCTCAGTGATTTGTCTTTTTTGTATATCTCAAGGACCTTGAGGATCCCTGCGGCCGTGTGGGGGGCCATGCTGCAGGAAAAGATATAAGCACGGGCTGTCATCCGGAGATAGGTCATAAGCTCTTTTTTACCGACGACAAAGCCACCGATGGCTCCGAAGGCCTTGCTGAACGTACCGATCGCAATATCGACTTCGTCTTCGAGGCCAAAGTGCTCTGCCACTCCTCCGCCTCTCTCTCCGAAAATGAGGGTTGCATGGGCTTCGTCCACCAGGATCTTGGCTCCGTATCTTTTGCAGATGGGGATCAATTCTGGGAGGTTGGCGAGGTCTCCATCCATGCTGTAAACGCCCTCTATGCAGACAATCACACGTTTGGTCTTCATATTTTTGAGGACTTTTTCGAGATGGCTGGGATTGTTATGGGCAAAAACTTTGATATCCGCTCCTCCAAGCTGAACACCGTCATAGATGGACGCGTGAGAAAGAATGTCTAACACGGCTACATCACCGGGACGTAAAATCGCTGAAAGAACTCCTAGATTGGTCGCGTATCCGGTAGAAAAAACGATAGCCATCTCCTTTCCTTTAAGCTGGGCGATTTCCTCCTCGAGCTGGCGAAGTATTCCGGAGTAGCCGCTGAGAAGCGGTGCTGAGACGGCACCCGTGCCAAACTCCTCTACAGTTGCTTGTACAGCTTTCATGACCTCAGGATGATAGCTGAATCCCAGATAGTTGTATGAACAGAAGTTCAGGAATTTCCGGATGGAATTTGTGTTCCAGTCAAATACATCAATCTCAGTTTTTGGGCTGGACATAAAGGGCTGGCCATAGACCATGTACTTTTTTTTGAAGGCATCCGCGATCAACTGGTAAAAGTATTCTGAGACCTCAAAGAGATTGTCACTCTCAAAATCCTGAAAATCTGCTAAGGTGAAATTATCAGCGTTAAGCTTTTTACCTTCGAAGTCTTTTTTACTCAGTGCCATTTTCGTCTCCACGGATAAAGTTTTTATCATTAGTCCAATCTAATGTCAATTCAATTTTTTCCTTTGGCTGACATAACACATTGAAAATAATTAACTTAGTTAATCTCAAGCCCTATAAATATCCCTTAAATGAGATTTTTTGGTGCCAAAAAGAGTCTTCTAACTAGAGGTGCATTTAAATGCAAGGGGAGCTCTTTTTCATTCCAGGTATCGCTCCCAAAACATTAACCTAAGGACTTATTTATTTAGTTATAGAGGTCTAACTATTTTAATATCAGTAATTTGTGTTAGCCAAAGGGTAATAATTCCAGCTGTATTCGATCCCATATACATCCACGATGACAAATCCTTCATGATGCACAAAGTGCTGATCCTTTTGTGCATTGCTTAGAGACCCTCCCACTAGGTAAGTCGTGTTCATATATTTCAGCTCCTCCACAATATGAAGATCCCCTTGTAACACAAGCTTGACATCATATCTAGCCAATAATCTTATGATTTCAGTCCCATTGTTCACAATAAAATATGGTAGAGGCGCGCTCATCGAATTGATATGTGTCTGTGCAAAAATTGTTGTTAAAGGAATATGGAGCACAACACAAACAGGCCTACCTTCGTCCAGTTTTTCCAGATCTTCGGCAAGCCAGCTCAGCTGATTTCCATCAACATAATCCCTATATCCCCTGCCCTCACCTCTTTCGATCGAATCCAGCAAAACGAAATGCCAGCCTTTATGGTCAAAAGAACGATATGTTTTGCCATTGCCCAAACGTTCTCTAAACATATCCTTCCCGTCTTGCACTTGTGATTCTCCAGCTGGGCTCCCCTCAAACACTGGCACCACATCATTGTTGCCAATGACACTTAGGGCATATATTGATCAAGGCTTTCCTTCCATGCTTATTTAGCCTCGCTTTCCCACCAATACTTCGAGTCATCAGGATTTTTTGTATCATATTCAGGACAGTGCATATCCTCAAGTCCTTTTGCTTACAATAGGATATAAGTTCAGATGCGAAGAGTCAAACTAAACTTGGAGGGAAGAATTTTTTAGTCGGAGCATTACTCTGAATAAAAAGAAAAGCAATGGTTGACTACAGAATTGGGCCTTTGTTAGAATCGGAAAGATAACAAGATGAGTTGCTTAAACGCTCTAACGATGGGCTGTGATCACTTTCTATAAGGTGGAACCACATTAAATGCTCACATGAATCAAAGAAGCATGCAAAAGCTTGACCGTACCCCCTCATTTTCACCTATGAAAAATCAACGCTTTCATATTTCAAAGGAACTATTTAGCGGCCCAGCAGGTCAGGGCAAAACTAAGACCGATCGCTCAGAGGCTCCCCCTTCATCACTGAAACAACATCCGCAATATAATGTCCGAAACAGTGACAGGGATTACTCGCTACCGAAACGCAATATCCGATCGAAAGCTAAACCTGTAGTGTTTCTGCAGGAAGGGTGGGTGATCGCAAATCACATCCTGGTCTCCTTTCATGTCGCATTTATCTCTTCCGTTCTGGCACTCCCCGCTGTGGAGATCCTCAAAGGTGAGGTGCTGAAATTTATCTTCGCCAGTCCGGAGACGATCTTCTCTGCACTCTTCATGTATATCAGTTTTCACACAGGAATCGCACTGCACGAGATGGGTCATTTCCTCACAGCAGCAAAACTCAACGCACTCAATGACAGCTCGCAGGAGGCTGCAGATCGAACACTAAAAGGGAGTGTTCTCCAGCGTTTTTTAGGATTGATCCGGATTTTCCTCCTCGCTCCTTACGGAAAGGCCATCGGAATAAAGAAAGAAGGGCTCAATTATTATCCTGACGCACCTTATAACTTTGCCGTTGCCGCAGCAGGGCCTCGGATGAGCCGCAATGTGGCGCTAATCTTTCTCCCCCCTGCAGTTATTTTTCTGACGATCGGGCTTGTTCTAGATGTGACACTTGCGATCTACTCGGGACGACTCTGTCTGGGCATCGGTCTAGTTGCATTTCTTGACCGCCTTTTCGCAGATCCCGGCAAATACAAGGAATTCCGCGAGCGGGAGCGACGTGCAAAGGACAAAGCCGCATCTGTGGCTCATGGGGACATTTGGTGGGAGAGCTCTATAGCTGCACGAGGACGCATGCTCAACTACCGGATCCAGGAGATCACTCATCCCCAACTCGGACCTGTTACCGCTCCTTGGCAGTTTCGCAATTGCGGCATGGGCGGACGCCACACGGAGAAGGAGTACCCCGAGTCGAACATCAGCATGCAGGAGGCGATGTTCCTGATCCTGGGGGCGCGGGATTACCAGGAAGCCCAGGAAATGACCGTGCGGCTCCAGAATCGCCTCAAAGAGATCATCGAAAAGGCTGAGGGCTGCCGTGTCATGGGCATCGGGCTCGAGGGCGGCATAGCCCCCTACATCGAGCGCGGCACTTATCCCCTGCCCGAGTTACGTCTGTGGGCCATGATGAAGCAGACCATCGAAGAGTGCGGCTACCGGCCCGGCATCGATGTAGCCATCGCTCTGGACCCGGCCATGTCCGAGCTCGAGATCGCATACCGCAAGCAGTTCAAAGTCCCCGACAGCGTGGGGATGTACCTGTTCTGGCGCGACAAAACCCTGACCGTGATGAGTCGAGAGGAGGTCCTAGACCTCTACATCAAGGCCATCAAGGAATACGAGATCCCGATCCTCTCCATCGAGGACGGATTCTCGGAGAATGATTTTGAGGGCTGGGAAAAACTGCTGTCCGCATTGGGCGACCGCATCTTTGTGATCGGTGACGACCTGGTGACCACAAACGACGCCACGATCGCAATGGCCACATCCAAAGGGCTCATAAACACGGTTCTTATTAAGGCCAATCAGATCGGCTCCCTCTATGAGACGATCATCGCTATGCTGGTAGCACTGGGAAAGGGGATGGAGATTGTCGTGTCACACCGTTCCAAGAGTCCCAACGACGACATGGAAGCACAGATCGCACTGGCTGTCAATGCTCTTGGCCTCAAAGCAGGCGGTGGCGCCAACACCGAGCGGTTGATCAAGTACCATGCTGTGACAGAGCTTATGCAGCGCGGCCTGGATGGATGGGAACGGGATGAGGTAAAGACAGACCAGAGTCCCATAATCCGTAGAATATACGCTTACGAAGAACCCACCAATGCGGGTATTCCCACTGTGGGTGCGACGGTCGAATTCTTACTGCCCGATTCAGGTGTGGCATTAAAATTCAGGGGAGCCACGCCACTTGGGACATCTGCGGGAACAGGTGAGGCCATCCACCTCGTCGATGCCGTGTTTGAGCGTGCGGAGTATCCCGAGGTCATAAACCGGCATCCGGAGCTGTTCATCGAGCGTGAGCCTAGCGTATACGCTTTCGAAGAAAGCGTCAAAGAGACACAAATCAAAAAGCTGGAGGACGACGAGCTTCTAGCACTCTTCAAGCGCGTGCAGAGATATGAAGGGAAAGGATGCCTCAACGCTATCGAAAACATCAGTACAGTTATCGCACCGGCGTTTGCCAAAAAGATCGTAACGGGACTCACCCTGAAGGACATCGACCAGATCCTGCTTTCACTCGAGCTTCATGTCGCCGAGCGCCGGGGCAAAATCAATAAATCGACATCTGTCAACGAGCGGATCCATGTGATGCAGCGGAAGCAGAACCTCGGGATGAACGCCATGCTGTCCGTATCTCTGGCAATGGCGCGGGGTATTGCGCATCTTAAAGGCCAGGATCTCTATGAGATGCTGCGTGAGGAGATGCTGGCGATCATCGAAAAGCTCGCCCGGATGAACAACATCAAGATCGGAGGCAGCCGATTCACTGACTACGTCAACGCTCTGCAAAAGGTGAACCAGAAGCTTGAAACACAGGGAAAGCAACTCCACGAAGTGTTGCGAAATTTAACAGGAATCTACAGCGAAGCCTATAGGGAGTCTGATGGAGATTTATCATGGGGTGCTGAGCACCTCCAAGAGGAAGAGAAGGCAGCAATAACAAGCCCTCCTAAAGATGAAGAAACGGTGGCAGAGATAGAATCTTTATCTGTGTCAGCTTCTGTCAGACTTGGCGCTTTTACCGTAGAAGAAGAGTCTTGGATCGCCGGTGTCAACACCGAGCTTTTCGCTGTCTATCGGGATGAGGCAGACAGCGTGACCAGGCACGATGCCCTGCATAAATATATAAAGGTCAAACAAAACATTGCCCGGCGGACCGAGCGTTTCGGGATCGTCAACAACCGAGTATTCATCACAACCGACCAGATGTTCATCCCTTACCTTGCCGGTGACACACTAGTTGTGAATAACGTTCATGATGGGATCAGCGAGACTGTGCTCACACTCCCTCTCCCCAATGGGAAGATCTTCACAGACGAGCTGTTAAAGCAAGTGGCCGGAGTCAAGGGTGATCCCATTGACCTGGAGAATGAACTTTGTTTCCTCGAAGCCAGCCGCGCTGTGCCCATCCGTGTTGGCAGGATCCGGGATTTTGTCGAACATCTCCGCAACATCAATGAGAGCGCCAACCGCAGCAAGGCTATGTATGTGCTGCGGACCCTGGTCGCTCGTTTGAGTTTGTTCTCTTTCAAGAAACAGCTCAACACAAAAAACCTGCAGTCAGAAGTGTACAGCCTCTTCAAGGAACTCAAACGCTTCATCAACTCGCCTCTCTCCGACCGGCTACCCTTTCTCGTGCGTATGCTTGTTCGAGATATCGCTGCAGTGGTCACAAGGCCAAAACTCATCGATCGATTGTGGAACGAAACCGTCAATCTTGCTGAAATCCATATCCGGGGAAGTGCGATCGTCAACGAACTGCGGCGCAGTACACACCATGCCATGGGCAAGCATACCCTGAAGCTTGCTTCCGCATACTTGACCTATCTAAAAACGGGTGAGAAGGAGAAATTAGAAGAAGTGGGAGCTCCCGAGCTGGCGCCGGCTGACAAAAAGGCCCGGAAACTCGATCGCCCGAAACAGTCCGTGGAGCGCATCATCGAGGACCTTGAGCAGCTGCTAGGCAGCTCCGAAACCATCGGCAGGATCCGCGAGTGGCAGACCGAATACGATTCGACTCTCATCAGTTGTGAATTCGGCAAAAGCCTCAACGCCGAGATGAACGCTGTTGTGGATGGGATGAAGAATAGAAACAGATGGGTTTATTATCATCACCTCCGCATCATCAAGAGCCGCATCCTGGATTTCACAGATCACTTGCCTATCGCTAAAGACACCGTACAGGAGTTGGACTATCTCCTCGGTCTCAAGCCGGACGATCCATCCTTCGATGCGGAGCGCGTTGGAAAGGAGCTGCAGAGGTGTGTCGATCGGTTTATCAAAGATGCTCGAATGACCTACCAGATCGGTATGTTTAACGAGCTCGATGATGTCTTTGCTGCGTATGACCACAACGAGTTTTACTCGACCTTCACAAGAATCTCTCAGCTGCGTAAGAACCTGCGGGATTCTCTAGTCAAGAGAGCCTTTCCCGAACAGCGCCTGATGCTGCTCCAGCTCGACTGCCTTCTTGAAGAGATGAGCTACCTCGCTCTGCGCCAAATCGCCAGTGAATATGAGGAAAAAGGCGTCGATTTTTCACAGTGTTTGGAGATTATACACGCCTGTGTGTTGAGCTTAACCCATGATGGTCTTCACTCGCGACAGCTTCATGACCTCGCAGCTATGCTCAGGGATGCGAACAGGACATACGCTGAAGTCAGGAACATCCTTGAGCAGATTCAACGGAACTACCACCATCTCGTCCAGCGAGTGATCACACCATTCGAACGGAAGCGCGAAAAGATCGGTTTCAGTGAGGAAGAACTCCAGGCTGCACTGGCAAACATGAAGAGGTACATGCACGACCTCAATAGTATCGCGTATTTTACAGATATTGCACACTCTTTCATCGAAACTAAGGATGAAGATGAAAGCAGCGCTGTAGGCGCGGGTGCCGGCTCATCTTCGCCTCACACACCATTTGAAGTGATCCACTTGTCCCACAGGGACGATATTAAACAAAGAGTCGAAAGCGAAAATCCCGCAGGCAACCTCCGCAATCTCTACGGCAGCAAGGGGTCCGGCCTCATCTATATCAGCTATATGAACCTGCCAACCCGGGATGGTTTCATCCTGCCCACAACATTGCCACAAAGCGGTTTGCAAGGGTCCACAGATAAGGACATAGAGAAAATAGTCGTCGAGCATTTGAAGATTCTCGAGGCAGACATCGCCAAACGGGACGGTGTCACAAAAATATTTGGCAGTCCTAAACATCCCCTTTTGCTCGCTGTGCGCGGCGGTTCGGTCTTCTCTATGCCCGGAATATTGTCGACAGTGCTGTTTGTAGGTATGAACGATGAGATCGCCAGCGGTCTAGCTGTCGAGGACCCATGGTGTGCATACGATGCCTACCGGCGGTTTCTTGCGATCTACGGACAGGATGTATGGGGTGTCGACATCGAATCATACAATGTGGTGGAAGAAATCAAGCGCCGCTACAAGGTGAAATACAAATACGATCTACCCTGGGAAGGGATGAAAGAGATCGCCGAGTGGACAAAAGATATCCTGCGCGAGAAGGGACATGGTGATGCTCTGGAGGAAATACTCAGAGACCCGATCAAACAATTATTCACGGCCATGCACGCGGTGTTCCGCTCTTGGGACAGTGAGGCTGCGCGACGATATCGTGAGATCAAGGGGATTTGCAACTCCTGGCAGACAGTTGCGATTATCCAAGAGATGGCGCTGGGAAATCGGAAAAATGAAGAGATCCGTGTCGGCATGGATGAAACACGGGCCTCACTGACCGGAGTGATACCCAGGACGCGCGTGACCAAGTTGGGTCTGCGTGCGCAAACAGGAGACTTCAAGTTTTCTGCTGCGGGTGAAGACCTTGTGGGCGGGTTGACAAAATCGATATCGTTCAGGCCCATCGATGATCTCGCAACATATATGCCGATGCTCAATCGCCGCCTGCGCCATAATATTGCCAAATTGAGGCGGTTCATGGGGACAGACCAGGAAGTCGAGTTCACAGTAGAAAACGGTGTTCTCAGCATTCTTCAGTCCCGGGCGGCGGAGGTCGGTAAAAACAAGGAAGAGCGAGCATTCGAAGATCCGGGTGAAGAGGCAGCGCGCGGTATAGGGATCCGCGGCAGTGCTTTCCGCGGTGTTGTCGCCTTCGATAAAAAGGACCTCGCGGAGATTTCTAAGGAAGATCTTTCCAAACGGGATGATGTGGATGGCGTGATCTTACTCCTGGAAAGTCCAGCACCGGAGCAAATCCCGTTGATACTGTCCGCAGATGCACTGCTTGCGGCCAAAGGCGGCTCGACATCACATGCTGCTATCGCGATCAACGGGATCGAAGACAGCGACTACAGCTCGGTGATGAGTGCAGCCGGTCTGCACGTCAACGCACGCAAGCACGAAGCTGTGATCACCGAGAAAAACGGAGATGTCCGTCACCTGATCCGCAAGCACGACATCATCTCCATCCACGGAACAACGGGAAATGTCTACGTAGGCACTCGCTCCACGATTTAAAAAATTTGTTCTTTAGTAGAATACTTCTCTCGAGCCTCATCATCATTCAACACTGCTTTGGGGCCCGATATGTCGATCTGGCGTCTGAGAATGGCTCCATCGACTTGGTTATAGCGGGATTTTGTCCCCATAGATCTTTCCTTCCCCTAGCTTTTATCACCGGGACAAAAGAAAATCAATTCACACTTCTGTATCGAACGACTCTATTTTGGATGGGCGTGATAGACCTTAGCGACGATCTTACAATCCATTTTGGCCTGTGCTGGCTCGAATTTGGGATCCTGTTTCCTTTTTTCAATACCTTTGATCCACGCATCAATGGGATATCTGCTGATTGCATTTCCTTTGGTCGAGAAGATGACAAAATCAGGATGGAATCCCTTGCGCATACTCTCTGTATCCAGGTCGTTGAAGGCCCCATTAAAATAGGATGACTGGATCACTTTCTCTACTTCGGCTTTAGAATCGGCATTCAAAACGCCTGTTGCGATGAGTGTCAAAAACAACATTCCAACGACAATCATGTTTAATTTTTTCATGTGTATTCTCTCTCCTTTTATTTACAACTTTAAATCTGTTTTCTAATACGTTGCTGAGCTCGTAAAGTTTCTCTGATCTGACTTTAACCGACCAGTCTGCTCTGATGGCTTTACACCTCAAAACTCTCCCATTCGTATTAAACAGGTTCAATGAGCTTTTAAAACGGGGCATGTGGGCAGTGGCACACTTGCCGCAGTAAAAAGTATCGTCCGGATTCTTGTGATCACACTTAGGGCATTTGATAGTCACTCTTTCTCCCCTAAACTGGCGGACAAAGAATATCAATTCAGAAAAAGAGAGTCAATTCAAATAGAATTCGAATAGAATTTATTCAAGGCCCATCTTCGCCAGGATTGCCTTGAACCTAGAATCTTTTCGTAGAGGTTCGACAAATGTGTAGATGTTTAAGCTCATGAGGTTGGGATCACGCCTCTCGAAAGATTTCTCGAGCCATCTTAAAGCTTGATCATAATCATCGTAATAAAGATAGACAAGAGCCACATGATAGGCGATATTCCCGACATCGCTTCTTTCATATAATCGTTCCAATTCATTGAGGAGTTTACGTGCCTCAGCCTCTTGCCCGGATTGGATATAAGCAATAGAAAGCTGCATCAAGTGCTGCGGAAGTCTGCCGTCCCTATCTATCAATTTTTGAGTTCTTTCTATGGGATTTTCGTCTAAAACAGGTCGAGAGCTTAGCTCATCAGCCTTTTTAATGTGTTCTTCCGCTTTTTCCATATCTCCTTTAGCTCTGTAAATACTAGCAAGCACAATATGGCCACGTGGAGATAGCGGATTGATTCGCAGGGCTTTCTTGAGTTCAGCTTCGGCCTCAGTCAGTCTATTCAACCGTGCCAAAAGAAAGCCATATTCATAATGCGCATCAAAAAAATTGGGATTCAGATCTATGGCCCTCTTTAATTCTCGTTCGGCTCCCTGCCAGTTCCAGTCGAAGACTTCCAGAATAACGCCCATGGACGCGTGTGCTTCGGATGAATTTGCGTCCAACTCAAGAGCTCTTCGTGCGGCCCTTTTGGCCTGTTGAGCTGCTTCATCTCTCGGCATCGTGGCAAATAGACCGAGCAGCATATATGTATCCGCCAAACCTGCATAAGCTGAAGAATAGTTAGGGTCTTTTTCTACGGCCTGTTCAAAGTAGTCTTTTGCTTTTAGAAAATTGGCTACATTTTCAATCCAACGAAAATACCTTCCCTGTAAATACAATTGATAAGCTTCGGCGCTGGTCGTATCACGCTTTGACAATCCAGCTCTCTCTGCCGCTCCAAGTCTGATCTTGAGCGTTTCCACAATATTGCGAGAGATTTCATCCTGAATATGAAACACATCATCCATCTCGCGATTATACTGTTCAGACCAAAGCAGGGATTCATCCGCCACATTTATAAGTTGTGTGGTTATGCGAATTGTGTTCCCTGCTAGCTGTAAGCTGCCAGTGAGCACCGTTTTCACATCAAGTTTTTCCCCGATATCCCTGATAATTTGATCCTTTTCTTGAAATGAAAACGAAGAAGTTCTCGCTGGGACTCTCAGGCCATTGACCTTGCTCAATGCATTGATCAATGATTCGGCCAAGCCGACACACAGGTAATCCTGATCTTTCTGAGGGCTTAAATCTTCAAAAGGGAGTACAGCTATAGAGGGTGTATCCATATCTAAAGGAGGAGATTCGAACCCGGACCAGGGATGCCAGAGGAATAGTCCAATAAGTGCAATAACGAAAATAACAAGCGCAGGAATCAACACTCTCTTTGCCCGAAAGGTTACGGTTATCTCTTTGGAGGTCAGCGGCTTTTTAAGGGGAGCTGTTCGATCTGTTGTGGGGATACTCTGTTCAATATTCTCAAGCCCTGACTGCAATTCATCTGCAGTCTGATAACGGCTGTCCTTATCCTTTTCCAAACATTCCAGTATCAGACTACTGAGATCCTCGGAGAGTTGCGTATTGAATTCCCTAGGATCTTTAGGCTTCTCGGTCTTTTGTTTGACCGCTATGGCCAGAGCCGTGTCTCCTTCAAAAGGGACCTTCCCTGTCACCATCTCATACAGAATGGCTCCTAAAGAATAGATGTCTGAACGTTGGTCAGTCTCCTTCCCCTCGACCTGTTCCGGAGACATGTATTCGGGAGTGCCGATCATGACACCTGCGCCAGTGATACCCTTTTCTTTAAGGGACCGGGCTATTCCAAAATCCATGATCCGGACAATCCCCTCTCTGTCGATCATGATGTTACTGGGCTTCAAGTCCCGATGGACAACACCGAGTTTGTGAGCCTCTGCCAATCCTGCACACACTTGCTTGGCTACGGAGATAGTCGTCCCAATGCCCAATTGACCGCTCATTCGGATCATGTTCCTTAGATTCTCGCCTTCAACATACTCCATCGAAATGTAATACGTCCCTTCTTCTCTGTTGAGGTCATACATCTGGCAGACATTTTTGTGTCTGATCTTTCGTGTGAATTTCAATTCATTTTGAAAGCGTTCGATCGTGTTTTTATCTGTCGAGATCTCGGGTTTTATGAGTTTTATGGCAACTTTTTCTTTAATATCGATATCGTTGGCTTTGTAAACTTTGCCCATCCCACCTTTGCCGAGTTCTTCGATAATCTGGTAACGCCTAGCAAAGGTCGAGCCTGTGGTGAGTTCTTCTTTGGGAGCTTCAATCGTTTGGGTGGGGATGGAGATTCCCTCAGATACTGGCAACTGCGTTCCGCAATCACCACAAAAGCGCTGTGTATCTGGATTATTAGCTTTGCATTTTGGACACTGTACTGACATTTATTCCCCGATATTAATGCGTTGAAAATATTATCAATTTCGCAGAGTAGAGTCAATCAATGGATTTTTACTTTTAAAAACGTGGAATCGCAATCATTTTCTTGCCGAAATCATCAGGATTTGGGAAAATAGATTATCATTTTCCAGGCGATCGGCTGTGCCGTAAGATTTTCGTCTGGATATTTAACGGAAATCGAGGTGAGCATGAAAAACATTCGATGGTTTGTCCTGCTGTTTGGACTCATGATTCTTTCTTGGATCTTGCATGCCGAGGTCGCATTCGAAAAGTACCACACTCCTGAAGAATTGAACGCAACGATTCAAGAAATTGCAAGATCTAACCCAGGAATTGCCAAAATCCATGACCTTGCGAAAAGTGCCGGAGGAATAAACGTGTACTTGCTCGAGCTCGGGCCCGAGGTGGGGAAAAAAGAAAAAACCATGCCCGCTGTTTTTGTGGCGGCCAACATGGAAGGAACGGTTCCTGTAGCCAGCGAAGCTGCCCTTTTCCTGGCGAAACAGCTTGTTGAGAAGGCCGCAACAAGGGAAAACCTCACCTGGTACATACTTCCCTGCGGAAATCCCGACGCTGCGGCCCGATATTTTACGAAACCACTTATCGAAGACCCACGTAACGCCAGTTCCTTTAATGACGACAATGATGACGCCATAGATGAAGACGGCCCTGAAGATCTAGATGGAAACGGATTCATTACCCAGATGCGTGTCAAGGAGCCCGAAGGCGAGTGGACCCCTATCCCAGGCAAGCCCCAGCTGATGAAAAAGGCCAACTGGTCCAAGGGCGAAAAGGGCATGTACAAACTTTATCCCGAAGGCCTTGATAACGATGGCGACGGCAAGATCAACGAGGACGGACCGGGCGGAGTCAACATCGGCATCCAGTTCCCTCACCTGTTCAAGTTCTTCACTGCTGATGGAGGGCTTTGGGCCGGGAGCGAGGAGGAAAGTTTTGCCTTGATCAAATTTGTTTCCTACCACCGTGAAATCGGCCTAGCTTTTGCTTTCGGTCAGGCCAACTTCTGTCTCGCTCCGCCGAGAGGCGGCCGGAAGGGCGAGGCGGACCTCAACGAGATCAAGATCCCGGAGCGATACGCTAGCTCTCTCAATGCCGATCCAGATAAGACCTACACCATGGCCGAGGTCATAGAGATGGTTAAACCCATGGTGCCCGGAGGGATGGAGGTCGATGAGTCGATGATCGCCAGTTTCCTTGGTCTCGGGGCAGTGGTCAATCCGTTGCCCGAGGACCTTAAGTTTTACAAGAAGCTGTCTGAGGATTACAAAGAGTTTCTGAAAAAGAACAAATTCGATGCCAAGAGACTGGACCCTCCGTCGGACAAAGATGGGTCTTTCGAGCTTTGGTGTTACTACCATCTTGGCCTTCCATCTTTTGCTATGGACTTCTGGACCCTGCCCGAAATCGAAAAAGAGAAAAAGGAGCAGGAGATCACACCCGAAGAACTTGAGGAGATGTCCAACGAAGAGTTTATCGCCTTGGGCGAAGAAAAGATCGATGCCTTCTTGAAATCCGTCGGAGCACCCGCTCAATTCAATGCCAAGCAGGTGATCGAGGGCATTGAGGGCGGAATGATGGACACCAAACGGATGGCAGAGATGCTGAAGAAGATGCCGAAGCCACGCAATGAAGAGGGAGCAGATCCCAAAGAAGAGGCGCTGCTGGACTTCAGCGATAAGGAACTGGAGGGAAAAGGGTTTGTGGAGTGGAAGCCGTTCCGTCATCCCACACTCGGCGAGGTCGAAATCGGCGGCCCTGTTCCGTTCACAGACAGTACGCCCCCACCGACGAAGATCGAGTCTTTGCTCAAGAATCAGGCGCCGTGGGTTTTTGAGATCGTCCAGAAAATGGCCCGGATCCAGATCGCCAAGACTGAGGTAAAAAGGCTGGGGTCCGATGTCTATGAGATAAAAGCCTGGATTGAAAACACCGGATATCTTCCCTACCCAACGGCCATGGGACGGCGGAACAAAAGGATTTTGCCTGTCATCGTGATCTTGACAGGTCAAGGGTTGGAAATTGTGGACGGTCAAGAGAGAAGTCTGGTCCCGTCCATTGACGGGTTCAGTGCCCAACCTGTAACCTGGATTGTCCGCGTGGATGATCCCATCAAGATCGAGATCAAGGTATCCACACAGACAGCATGGAGCGATACGAAGTCCATCGACCTAGGAGGTGTGCAATGAAACGAGTCACTTTATTATTGGTTGTGATATTATTTTTATCGGTTGTCATTCCCTCTGAGACTGTCAAAGTTACGGTTCCACTGCGGTTTGATCAGTACTATCCTCTGGAGATGGTTTATGAGGCCCTTCAAGCCCTCCACAAGGCCTATTCCAAGCAAACAAAACTGGAAATGGTTGGAAAAAGCGAAGAGGACCGGCCGATCTATGCGATGACGGTAAATATTTCAAAGACCGGCGAAGCACTGAACAAACCCGGCATTTACGTGGACGGCAACATCCACGGCAACGAAATTCAGGGTGGCGAGATCTGCCTTTACTTGCTCGACTATCTTCTCGGAAATTATGGGAAAAACGAGGAGATAACCCAGCTTATGGATAAAAACTGTTTTTATGTAGTGCCCGTAGTTAATCCTGACGGGCGCCACCACTTTTTTGTCGATTCCAACACCGCAAGCTCCAACCGCAGCCTTCACATCCCGACTGACGACGACCACGACGGCCTGGTGGACGAGGACTTCCCCGACGACCTGGATGGCGACGGAAACATCTGCCGGATGCGCAAGAAGGATCCGTTCGGTGAATTCAAGACCGACCCCGAGGACCCACGATTGATGGTGCGTGTCAAACCTGGTGAAAAAGGGGAATGGACCATACTCGGCCAGGAAGGGATAGACAACGACGGCGATGGCCGCGTGAATGAAGACAGCGAAGGGTATGTGGACCCCAACAGAAACTGGAGCTACGATTGGGCACCCCCCTATGTGCAGGGTGGAGCTGGGGAGTATCCCTTCTCTTCTGTCGGGCTTAAGGCCTTGGGAGCATGGATCTTAGCCAAGACAAACATCTGCATCGGCTGGTCTTTTCACAATTACGGCGGTATGTTTTTGCGCGGGCCCAGCCGGAAAGGATTGGGAGAATACCCTCCCGGTGACATTGCTGTCTATGACTACATCGGACAGCAAGCTGAGCGGATCACTCCTGGCTACCGCTATATGGTCTCATGGAAAGATCTCTACACCACCTATGGTGATTCCGTGGAATGGCTTGCCCAGATTGGTGGAGCCTACGGCTATGTGGGCGAGGTCTTCATGAGTGAGACCGAAACCTTTGTCACACTCGAAGAGGAGAAAAAACGGGACCCGATCTCTGAAGGGCCGATGGCCACAATGGGCCGGGAAACGCGCAGCCGTGAGCGGCTTAAATTCAGCGACCACCTCGCTATGGGTGAGCTTTACAAACCATGGAAAGCTTATAAACACCCCACATACGGGGACATCGAGATAGGTGGGTGGGTGAAGATGAGCGGCCGGCTTTCGGCACCTTTTATGATCAAGGACATGGTCCACCGAAATGCGATGTCCGTGATCTTCTCCGCCAAGCACACGCCTAAGGTCACTCTGGAGGTCTTCGATGTTAAAAAAGTCGATAAAGATCTTTTTCGGGTACGAACGCGTCTATCGAACGCCAAGGCGATCCCGACAATGACTTACCTGGCGCAGAAGGTGAATCGTTATTCCCAGGACATGCTCAAAGTTTCAGGTTCAAATTCTAAGATTTTAGCCGGTGGCGTGCTGACCGACCCATATAACGATCGAGTGAACTACAAAAAACACCGTCCCGAGACTCAATTCCTATTTGTCCCAGGATTCGGAAAGGTGGAACACCAGTTTCTCGTAGAGGGGAAGGACGATTTGACTGTCCGCTACGAGTCGCGACATGCCGGAAAGCTGGAAAAAACGATTCAACTGAAATAGAGACATAGCTTCGCCAAATTCCTCAGCCCAGCATGCCTCTGACAGGTATCTTTAACTAAGAGAGAGCTGATCAATAAGACCCTTGTATTTGTCATCTAAAAAGGACAGATAAAAGTCCACGAATTTACAGCTATCCATATACTCTCATTGGCACATTAATTGCACCAAATTTATACAAAGGTGGATTCGTATGAGGAGTTTACTGAAGGAGAGTAACATGAAAAAGTTATGGGCAGTTTTAATTGTTTTACCATTCCTATCCTGCACCCAGCAAATCATTAATCAGGATACAACTTTTCTGGATAATCACACATTTGAGGAAGTATGGGAGGCATCCGTAAAGGCAGTCAAAGATATTGATTTTACCATAGACAGTATGGACAAAGAGACGGGATTCATCTCGGCTGAAAGCGGAAGGCGTGTTTTTGAGAGCAGGCCCCCACGCTTATCGATTATGATCCAAGAGATGGACAGCAAGGTCAGTGTTGACTGTCGTGTTTTGCAGAAAGAATTTATCGACTTGGGTGGCCACGGAAAAAAGACGGTCCGGAATTTTATGACCGCTCTGAATATGAATCTCAACAGGTAGTTCTAGAAAATCCTTCGCTTATTTGTCATTCCAAATTATCTATTCAGGGGAAAATCAAATTAAATGCAAAAAAAAGGGCACTGTCTCAGGTTTGAGACAGTGCCCTTTAAAGTCTAATTGATAGCGAGCTAAATGACTGTAACTTTTGCTGCCGCAGGTCCCTTGGGTCCCTGTTCGATCTCAAAAGTCACTTTGTCGCCTTCATTGAGAGATTTAAAACCAGATGCGTTGATCGCTGAATGATGAACAAACACATCCGGTCCGTCTTCTTGCTCGATGAAGCCAAAGCCTTTGCTGCTATTGAACCATTTAACAGTTCCAGTAGCCATAGTGACAGACTCCTTATTAAAGTTCTCAATGTCCCAAACTGAGGAATGCCACTTTTGCTAAAGGGAACTTCCTTCAGAACGGTACTAGCCTGCCGAAAAAGGGCAAACCTTAATTGATCAGAAATATTATACCATAATTCAAAAAAAAAGCCAGCAAAATATAAAAAAATTGACAGGGTCTTTACAGGTGGGTAATATGGAATATCATTGAGTTATAAAATCATTTAATTAGCCTGGA
>CAZIMJ010000183.1:0-3236 GCA_964540205.1 uncultured Eubacteriales bacterium
TCGAACCCGAGGACTGTGTGAGCACGATAAAATCAATAGGGCGGATTAGAATATTGCTGAGAAATATAAAGCGTGTAAGTGGATAAACGTGCGGAGTTCCGCAGGGCCAAGAAGGTTGATGAGGGAATGGCGCGAAAAATCTGACTGGAGCGAAAACATCTCCTCTGATTCTATCCCAGAAGGCACTTGTTCTTTGGGGTTGACAGGTGGAAGCGAAAAGTAAAAAATATGGGCTGAATAAATAGGAGGAAACCTCACTGAAAACTTTTTACTTCCGCAAACGTTATTTCCCTCTGGTTTTAGTCTTTTCCACACTTCTGCTCGGGCTTATGGTGAGGGCGGAAGACTTTGGGTTTATCCAGGGAAAGACCATGACACCAGACCTGAGCGCTCTTAGTGATGTCAAAATCCAAATCTCTGGTAAGGACCTAAATTTCGAAAAAACACTCACCAGCAACCACGCAGGGTCTTTTCATATGACAGGACTTCTCGCCGGGCACTACACAATCCGATTCGAAACACCGGGATATCACTCCACCGTTCAAACGAACGTATACGTACTCCCCTCTCAATCGCTGTTCATCAAAGCTGTTCTCCAAAGAGAGAACAGCACAGACATGTCTTTCTCCGAAGTGATACGAACAGATTTCAACCAGTGCCTCCAACAGACTATCCTCGACAGGATCAACTTGTATGTTCTCCCTTCAGCTCACAATGTCTGGGCGCTCATGGAAAACCAAGATCTCTCGGCCACGAGCAACCACATCGATGTGGGAGGCTTGTGGAATAACATTCCCGCCGTTTTTAGCGCCAGAGGCGGGGGATCTTGGACACAGACCTCCTATTTTTTAAACGGCTTCGACATGACAGACCCATATTGGACCGGGATGCCATTGTTTTACCCTGATTACTACGCATTAGGATACACACAGCTATACAATGCGAGCCATCCTCCTTACGTCCTCACACCTGGAGGCCAATTCAACCTGATAACTCAATCTGAGCAATCGACCTTCCATGGAGGAATCTCGGCATTTTATACCCAACGATCTTTACAGGATTCAAACATTACTCCGAAACTGAAAGAAGAAGGAATCTTTGAAGCCCACACCTTCGATTATCTTCTCGATGGGAATTTTCATATATCCGGACCATTGGTCAAAAATAAACTATCCTTTTTTGCTTCAGTGACGGCCAACGACCTCTCCCGTGATATGGCCGAGTTTGATGAAATGGACAAGTCATCGCTGCTCTCAGGTCTGATTAGCCTGCGATACAACTTTGCCCAGAGTTATCTCCGTGTGCTCTGGACAGGTCAGAAGATCTCCTACCCATCTTATGGTGCGAATAGAAATATTCCTTTTTCATCGACTTCAGATCGAAAGGACACATACGATGTTTTTCAGGCTCTCTGGACCACTCGGATCCAGAACAGGCACTTTTTTAAAGTCGGGCTCAACTATGCATACGGCCATATTCAGTCCGATCTACAAGATGACGTCGCCGGTCCTCACGGCATCGAAATTTTCCAGAGGACACCGAGCGGCCCCGCACCCTTTGCATACAAGGATACTCGAAAAACGCTCGCCATTCTCCTCCGAGGAGATTCGGTGTTTGATGATCTGTTCTTCGGTGACCACAGGCTTCAATACGGCCTTCAAGTGCAGAAATCCCAATCCTTTTCGCAAAAAAGCATCCAAGAGAATTTACACCTTCATTTTTATGATGGAGATCCCCTTGAGGTCGTCAAGTTCAACACTCCCGTGGAACATGATGAAGCCTCCCTCCAATTCAATTTTTATGTCCAGGACACCCTGACATTCTCCAGTCTTCTCTCTCTGTATTTTGGACTGAACTTCGACTTCAGCAAGGGATGGATTCCCGGGCTTGGTTCGGAATCCCTGTCACAGGAAACATCCGTAGAAGAGAGCAGGGTCCAGTGGTTTTCAGTGTCCCCACGTTTAGGGATCATCATCCCTTTATCCCCCTCGAAACAATCGGCTCTGAAACTGTCATTCGCCCGTTACTATTTCCGGCTTCCCCTCAATTATCTCACCTACGGGAATCCCAGTGCCCTCGGAGGACTGGTCTATGTCTGGAACGACAGGAGTAATGACAGCCAATTTCAAGAGGACGAGACAGGGAAACTCCTCAGACGTGAAGGCCCACTCTACTCTAGCATAGACCCTGACCTCAAAAGACCTTACACGGATGAATATGCCATCGTTTTTAATTCTGCATTCGGCTCCGATTGGTATTTTGCGCTTGGCGGATTTTATCGGGGCACAAGAAACCTAGTGAAAACCTTGAACACCGGAGTCCCCTATTCAGCATACGACTCACATTACATCCTGGACATCGGCGATGATTCCATTTCCAAAACCGAAGACGATCAAATCTTTACAGTCTATGATCAGTGGAGCAATACTCTTGGACAAGACTTTTTTCTCCTCACAAACCATGCCGATGACCCCCGTGTCTCTCACTACTTTGGGGTTGATCTGAATCTGGTTAAAAGGTTCGGCCCCACATTCACTTATTTTCTCTCAATGACCGCTACTCAAGCCGAAGGCTCTACCAATCCAGGAAACACAGAGTGGGAAAACGATGACGGTGTCATCGGGGCTCTCTTCGATAACCCTAACACATTGATCAACACCAAGGGAAGATTGCGTTTCGACAGGGCATACACGGTCCGGATGGGGCTAAATTACTTGGCTCCTTTTGATATCAACCTGGGCTGTATCATCAAGTATTATGACGGACAACCGTTCTCTCGGAAGATCATCGTAGAAGATATGAACCAGGGGCCCTTTTATATACAAGCTCACTCACGCGGTGCTGTCCGCTATGAGTTCAACCTCACACTCGACCTCCGCGTCGAGAAAGCCTTCCGTATCGGCACAGCCAAACTGAGACTTCTCCTCGACGGATTCAACATCCTAAACAGCGGGCTCGCCACAGAAGAGAATCAGTGGACCGGTCCTGAGTTCAAACTCCGTTATGCCACAGAGATCCAGTCCCCAAGAGTCTTCCGCTTAGGACTGGCCTTCGAATTCTAAAGAAAGCTGAGTCCGTGATTAAGGTATGCCTCTCCAAATCCGTGATAGTCTAAATGCTTAATAGCGCAATGGATGGATCAGATAGTGTGATGGAAAAAACCGTGAGAAGGGCTGGACGGGCATGGGACATCTCCCTTGGGGAGATGTGAGGGAAGCCCCCACGACCGAGCGAAG
>CAZIMJ010000184.1:0-5534 GCA_964540205.1 uncultured Eubacteriales bacterium
AGCAAAAACCGAGATCGTTCATTCCTATGTGGGTCCGTTCACATCCATCCAGAAAGAGTGCCGTATTGTCCGGACGGAGATCGAGAATAGCATCGTGCTCCAAGGGAGTGAGATCTGCGACATCGGGAGCAGGATCGACGAAAGCTTGATCGGCCGGGAAACGAAGATATACAAGTGCCCTCCCAAGCCTTCAGTCTATCGCTTCATGGTGGGCGACAAAAGCGAGATCGGGATCAAATGATTTTAAAGTGAAGATCATCACAATAATGAGTACCTTTAAAGATAGAATCAATAAACTCGGGTGCTCATATTTACGATGATCCACAAAGAAACGATTTTATGGGAGTAAGCGATGATTGATGGAGTAAAAATCAAACAACTCAGAGTGATTCCAGATCAAAGAGGCCGGCTCATGGAGATCCTGCGGGCTGATGACGATCTTTTTGTAAAGTTCGGACAGGTGTACATGACGACGACGTATCCTGGGGTCGTCAAGGCTTGGCACTTGCATAAAAAACAGACAGACAACGTTGTGTGTGTACAAGGAATGATCAAGCTTGCCTTGTACGATCCAAGAGAGGGCTCGCCCACATACAAGGAAGTCAATGAGCTTTATCTGGGCATTCATAACCCGCTCCTCGTTCAGATTCCTCGAGGAGTCTACCATGGATGGATGTGTGTGAGCTCGGAGGAAACCATTGTCGTGAACGTCCCCACAGAGGTGTATGATCGTGAGGATCCAGACGAATTTCGGCTGGATCCCCACCAGAACGACATCCCCTATGACTGGAGAAGACGGGATGGTTGAAGAGCGGACGATCTCGGGGAAGACCCTTCTTGTCACAGGGGGGGCCGGCTTTATCGGCAGCAATTTTATCCATTATTGGCTTAAGAAATACCCAGATTGCCGGATCGTCAACCTGGACAAACTCACCTATGCAGGGAACTTGGACAATCTCAAGGAGGTCGAAGATAATCCAAAGTACGAATTCGTCCAAGGAGATATCTGTGATCGAGAGCTAGTGGGAGATGTCTTTCAGAGGATCGATGGAGTCGTCCATCTGGCTGCCGAAACTCATGTGGACCGTTCCATCCTGGACGCCGGGGAGTTTGTTAAAACAGATGTGCTCGGCAGTTTTGTGCTCTTTGAGGCCTGTCGGCAGGCCGAAGTCGAATTCTTTATACATGTTTCCACAGATGAGGTCTATGGAAGCCGGGAGGAAGGGTTCTTCCAGGAGGGCGATCCTCTTAATCCAACGTCACCGTATTCGGCGAGCAAGGCCGGCGGGGACCGCTTAGCATATGCGTACACAAAGACATATGGTCTTCCGATCATCATTTGCAGGCCGAGCAACAATTACGGGCCCTACCAATATCCCGAAAAATTCATCCCTCTTTTCACGACTAACGCTCTCGAAGACAAACCCCTTCCCCTCTACGGAAAAGGGTTGAACGTCCGAGACTGGCTCTTTGTGGAAGACAACTGCCGGGCGATCGACACAATCATCCAGAGAGGGAAATTTGGGGAAGTATACAACATCGGTGCGAATGATGAAGTAACGAATATTGTGGTGGCCGAGCGGATACTGGAAGTCTTGGGTAAGCCAAAAAATCTGATCAAATATGTCCCGGACCGTCAGGGACATGACCTGCGTTACGCTCTGGATTGTCGCAAAATTCACCAAGTTGGCTGGAAGCCAGAAAAGAGATTTGAAAACGCGTTGGAGGAGACGGTGCGCTGGTATGAGGCTCATCCCGACTGGTGGAAAAAGATCAAGGAGAAAAGCAAGGAATTCCAAAGCTTTTACGAGGCCTATTACCAGAAGCGAAAATAATATCTAAAACCATAAATGACTGGGAATGAGGAGGTTCAATGAGAGTACTGATAACTGGGATTACAGGGTTTGCAGGAAGTCATCTTGCTGATTATATCTTGGCTGGTTTTCCCGATGTCGAACTCTTCGGCTTGATGCGCTGGCGGAGCCGGATGGAGAATGTGATTCACATTCAAGATACGGTAAATTTTTATGAAGGCGATCTCAAGGACATCGTCTCTTTAAAAAAATGCCTTGTAGAGATCAAACCTGACCGCATATTCCATCTGGCAGCTCAGAGTTTTGTTCCGACGTCATGGAAGTGCCCCTCTGAGACGTTTGCCATCAATGCGATCGGTCAGATCAATCTTTTTGAAGCGCTTCTCTTGCTCGGCCTGTCTCCAAAGATCCAGGTGGCCGGCTCGAGCGAAGAATATGGCTTTGTCCGACCGGATGAGCTCCCGATGAAGGAGACCAATCCTTTGCGTCCACTCAGCCCATATGCTGTCAGCAAGGTCGCTCAGGATCTACTGGCATACCAGTATTTTAAAAGCTACGGATTGAAGACGGTGCGCACCCGGGGCTTTAACCACACGGGTCCGCGCAGAGGAGACGTCTTTATCTGCTCGAATTTTGCCAAACAGATCGTAGAGATCGAGAAACAAAAGAGAGAACCTGTGATTTTCGTCGGGAATCTGGATGCAAAGAGAGATTTTACGGACGTTCGTGACACAGTCCGTGCCTACTGGTTGAGCCTGGAAAAGGGAGAAGAGGGGGAGGTATATAACATCGGTTCGGGCAAGGCCTATTCTATGAGGGAGATCCTGGATATGCTCCTTGAGATGAGCGATGCCGATGTAAAAGTCGAGGTTGATCCGGCGAGATTGCGTCCCTCAGATGTCCCCATACTCGAATCTGACTGTTCCAAATTCCATGCACTGACGGGTTGGGAACCTCGCATCCCTTTTAAGCAGTCCCTTATGGATCTACTGGATTATTGGAGAGAGACGATTTGAAATCAAAGATTTTCATAACAGGAGCCACGGGTTTTGTCGGTTCCTATCTCAGTCAAATGCTCAAATCTGCCGCCCATGCCATCTATGGGACTTGCTATCCTGAAAGGCCCGAAGACTGTGATCAAACGGTGGCCGATAAGATTTATTATCAAGATATCAGAGATGCCAAAGGATTGTCTGCTCTCATCGAAGAGATCCGTCCCGATTGGGTTTTCCATCTCGCGGCGGTCTCCAGCGTTAGACGATCTTGGGATAAGAGAGAAGAGACATTCGATATAAACCTCTCCGGAACATACCATCTCTTTGAAGCCATAAGGCAGTATTCTCCCCAAGCAAGGATCCTCTACGTCAGTTCCTCAGACGTTTACGGAGTGTTAGCTCCTGTTAAAAAAGCTCTTTCTGAAGATGATGCGATAGAGCCTATTAACCCGTATGCATTCACAAAGATATCCGGAGAATTGCTCTCCAGGTTTTACTCTCGGATCGAAGGGCTCGATATCGTTCTCGCTAGACCCTTTCCCCACACCGGCCCGGGTCAGAGCGCGGACTTTGTTTGTCCGGATTGGGCGCTTCAGATCGCTCAGATAGAGAAGGGGGACCGTGAGCCGGTCATGACGGTTGGGAATACGCAAGTCCAGAGAGATTTTTTGGATGTGAGAGATGTGGTGAGGGCGTATGTTCGTCTTATGGAAAAAGGCCAGAAGGGAGAAGTTTATAACATCTGTACAGGCCGGGCGATCGCTCTCAAGGATGTGCTGGACATGCTTATGTCTTTCACCTCCAGCGTGATAGATATCCGTGTTGATCCTCAAAAACTGAGGAAAACCGACATCCCTCTTCTTGTGGGAGACAATCAAAAAATTCAAAACACGACGTCTTGGAAACCCAAAATCCCTATAAAACAGACATTGATGGACCTTCTAGAGTACAGTCGCTCCTCTCTTGTCTAACAAGGAGTTGGGTTGCCCATTTGTAATTCGTGGTCATATGTGCTTTACTATCCAGACCTTTTGTTTTAGGAAAGATTAAATGAATTTTGGTTCAAGGAGATCGTAATGAAAAAATTTTCCATGTTATTCATCCTCCTCGTTTTCCTAGTTATGAGCTGTTCTTCAAAAGGAGAGGATTTTAAGCTTGAGGAGGGAACAGAGGCATACCAACTGGCGAAAGACCTTTCAGTCACACTCCCCTCGCTCGACCCTGATCTGAATAAGGTCCTGATCCGCACAAACGCATTTAATGTTACGACGGGTGAAGTTATTCAAGGGCTTCAAGAGAATTTTGGGCGACGTATTCTCCAGCTCAAGGATATGGAAGCAGCACAGCTCAAAGATCTTATTGAGAAGAATGCTCTACAGCTGGCAGAAAAGAATTTGTTGTTGGGAGAAGCGATTAAAGCGAAGAGCTCTGTGACCGTCGAGGAGTTGAGCGATGTTTTGAACCAGCAATACACTCGTGCCGGTAGCGAGGAGAAATATCTCGAGATGTTGGAAGGCCAAGGGCTCGATATTGATTTCGTAAAGAAAAATCTCGAGGAGGAGTTGAAAATTCGCCAGTTTCTGGATAAAAAGCTCGACAGTATGACCCAAGTCACTGAAGAAAAGATCCAGCAGGCATACAACAAAGATAAAACTGCATCTGTGCGGCACATCCTGTTACTCACCCAAGGGAAAAGCGATCCTGAAAAGGTGGAAACTCACAAAAAAATGGAAGAGCTTCTCGCCCGGGCCAGAAACAGAGAGGAATTTGCTGCTCTTGCCAAAGAATATTCCGAAGACCCAGGCTCAAAAGAGAATGGGGGTCTGTACGAAGACTTTGATAGAGGGAAAATGGTTAAGCCCTTTGAAGATGCGGCCTTTTCCGTTCCGGTTGGTGAGATAAGTGACATTGTCGAAACCAGCTACGGATATCACATCCTCCTCGTTGTCGATAGAAAAAAGGAGATGCGGCCTTTGGATGAAGTCCGGGTGGAGCTGGAAGACAATCTGAAACAAGCAACAAAAGCAGAGATATTTGAAACCTATTTTTCTGAACTTAAGGAGAAGTCGGGATTCGAAATCATACCCCTAGCTGATATCTGAAATTTTGTGGCGTTAGAGGTTAAGTTCCAGTTGATTGTCCTGGACGATCTTTCTCTCTACACGTCATTTTATCCTATTCGATATTTCAGCAGTAAATGATGTATTCAGAAAGGTAATATAGGACGCTTTCTTTATTTCAGCGGCATTTATTATTTCATCAAGACCGGCATCCTGGTCCGGCTCTATGTCCCCTCTGTAGAGAAGTGGTCCTTTGCCACAGCCTACTGCAAGAGGCGCTTGACCGCCAATCCTGCCATGGCCGCTTATATCGTCAAGAGTCTTTTCCAGAAAGGCACAGGGAAGAAATAGGATTAAACTGTTCTGTTATCCAAATTCCGAAGCAAATAGTTCTTTTAACGGATCTACAATTGGAGACAAATCAGATAACGGAACAGTATCAAAGGAAATGCCATTTTTTTCTGCCTGCATTCTAAAAACATATTCAGCCAGGAAATTTTCAGAATTACTGATTTCAATCATTACTACTTGCGCACAATTCATTATTAACATCCCAACCACTTCTTTGCAGTGCTTCTTCTTGCCCGGAAATACTATCCCTATGAACCGCAATGCAAAGGAGATGAGATGGACGAGACATTCCTACAAATGCCATTTTGAGATTT
>CAZIMJ010000185.1:0-15326 GCA_964540205.1 uncultured Eubacteriales bacterium
GCCTAAAGCGAGGATACTTGTCGTCGAAGACGAAGGCATTGTGGCTCAAAGCATTCAGAATATGCTGAATAATTTGGGCTATGATGTATGTGGCATTGCTCTTTCTGGAAAGACAGCTGTTCAAAAGGCAATGGAGACACAACCTGATTTGTTGCTGATGGATATCAAGCTTAAGGGTGATATGGATGGCGTGGAAGCTGCAGAAAAAATACATGAGCTTTTCGATCTTCCTGTAGTTTTCCTGACAGCATATGCTGATGAGGAAACCCTCCAACGGGCAAAGATAACAGAACCTTTTGGTTATTTGCTTAAACCTTTTGAAGAACAAGACTTGCATTCGACTATCGAAATGGCCCTGTACAAAAGCAAGATGGACAGAAAATTGAAAGAGAGGGAGCACTGGTTCTCGACAGTTCTCCGAAGCATAGGCGATGGGGTGATTGCCACAGATAAAGATCGAAAAGTGACATTCATGAATCCTGTGGCTGAAGAGTTGAGTGGCAAGATGTTGAAAAATGTTCTAGGTAAAGCCATGAAGAACAGTCTCAATGTTGTCAATGAAGAAAGCGTGTTTTCTGGACAGCAGTCTAAAGGGAAGAAGACAATTCAAAAAGGGAATACCCAGCCAGTGAATCAGTCAGTGTTAATCAATAAAAAGAGAGAGATTCCTGTTGATTTCAGCAACGCTCCTATAGTGGATAATCAAGGACGTAATTTGGGCAACGTTTTGGTCTTCCGTGACATCACTGAAAGAGTGCGATCGCAGGAAGAGCTTCAGCAGAGTTTTAAGAAAACACAGCGGGTACTGGAAGAGACGATCCATGCCATCTCTAGAATAGTAGAGACACGAGATCCTTACACGGCAGGACATCAGCAGCGTGTGGCAAATATCGCCTGTGCTATTGCAGAAGAGATGGGCCTACCCAAGGACAAGATCAATGGTATTCGTTTTGCTGGTGCCATTCATGATATTGGCAAATTGTTTGTACCTGCGGAGATTCTTTCCAAGCCCACAAAATTGAACGAAGCAGAGTGGATGATGATAAAAAGCCATCCTAAACTTGGTTATGAAATTCTAAAAGGGATAGAGTTCCCTTGGCCTGTAGCTGAAATCGTACTTCAACATCACGAAAGAATGCTCGGAGATGGATACCCAAATGGTTTAAAAGGGACAGAGATTCTCCTGGAGGCAAGAATTTTAGCAGTCGCGGATGTCGTAGAGGCAATGTCGTCCCATCGGCCTTATCGCCCTGCTCTAGGCATTAATAAAGCCTTGGAAGAAATCTCCAGGTATAAATCATTTTCTTACGATCCAGAGGTAGTGGAGGCCTGTCTGAAGATATTTGAGAAGAAATGGGAATGGATCAACAAAGCAATGGATAAACCTATTTTTTCCGAATGAAAAAGATACTCTTCCAAGTCTGATTCTTCAAGTGTTCCAATCCAATCATCAAAATTAGATGGGATGCAGACAATTGAGCAGTCTCTTGTACAGCTTTGCAAAGAAGGAAAAATAAATTTTGAAATCGTTAAGCCCTATCTTAAGGGTTATTCAAAATTTGAATTTATGCAATTAGTGGGCAGCTAATCCGTTATCCTTCATTTATCCCTTACATCTTAAGTTCCTTCCAAATAATCATTCCCAAAATTTAGACCTCCATCCTTTTCGTCTCTTTCCTTTCATTGACCTTGAGCGGTAGCTTATCGTTCATTTAAAGTTTGTCTCTAATAGTGAATACTCTCTACTCATTATAAACTGCCCCACTTCCTTGCAAAATTAATGGAATTCAATATAATCTTTCTATACTCACTGCCAAAGTAAACATGATGGTTCGAATCCGAGCTCAGATATTAACGTCAAAACACCGCCTTATTCGATAATATATATCAGTGAAGGAGTTTACGTATGTTACCTGGCGCAAAGAAGTATCCACACATATTTAGCCCGATCCAGATCGGAAAGCTCTGGGCCAAGAACCGCATCAAGTATGCCTCTACCGAGACTAACTACAACTATAGCGATGGTTTTGTGTCGGAGAAGGAGCTGGCTTATATCGAGGCCCATGCCCGGGGCGGTTCCGGGATCGTGACCACACAGGGCGCGTACACGGATCCACGCGGAGAAGGACAGGGATATGTGGGCATGATGGGGATCTGGGATGACAAGTTTATCCCGGGACTCAAGAAAATGGCGGATGTGATCCACCAGGGGGATGCTCTGGCCTGTCTTCAATTGATGCACTGCGGACGGGTGGGAGGTATAAACCTGGATTATACGGTTGGTCCGTCTGCCATCGGGCAAAGGCTTCGTCGGTTCCGTCCTCCACGAAAAATGAGCATTCCTGATATAAGGATTTATTTTTGTTGAGATTGCCCTTGAGCGAATTGATTCGTTGAAAATATTGTAAAGGAGGAAACCGAGTGCCGGAGAAAGTAAACGCAAACTATGTGGACCATATCTGTATCGCTGTTAACGATGTGAAAAAGGCGGAAAAGGATTATGTCGATGCCTTTGGTTGGGAAGTGGCCTACCGCTATGTGGACGAGCCTGAGAAGATCAGGGTAACTGGATTTATGGTGGGGCCCACGGCTATCGAGGTCATGGAGGACATGGATGGGACAGGGGAGGTGGCAAAGTTTATAAGTCGCCGCGGTGAAGGAATCATGCTGATAAGCTACAACGTGGACAACTGCGGGGAATCACTGGAGGCCCTGAAAAAAAACAAAGTCAAGCTCATCGACCAGAAGCCCCGGTTCTTTGCCGAATACAACAGGAATTTTGCCTTCATCCATCCTGTGCCCATGCACGGGATCCTGACAGAGATCATCGACGGAAAATACGAGAAGTAACAACAAACACGAGTCTCTTCAATTGAGTTCGAAAACGATTCTCAAAGATTGATTTATCTCCTTCATCTTTAAGGGCGATATATTCCCACGAATGCTTAACAGCCGGCGGTGTCGGTCGATAGGACGGGCTTGAAGACAATCGGCTATAGATCTTTTTGCTAGACCATTGCCTCTGGCGGGGAAAATCTCCACATTGGTGGCTATCTTGGCTTTTTTCACACTCCATGCGGTTATTGGAACCACCTGAATCACTGGAACTCTCTCATTATACACATCGTTTGTCACGATTATGCAGGGTCTAATTTTTCCAGTTTCAGATCCAAGAGTTGGGTCAAGATTAACGTCGACAACCATACCACGTTTGAGCGATATCATTCTGGCCATCCGTCTAATGCTTCTTCCGTAATCTCTTTCAATTCATCATCTTCAAAATAAATTTCAGAATATAGATCGGCTGATTGTTTAAGACGCTCAAGTTCCAGTTCTCTTATAAGATGGTCAATAGCAGCCCTTAACATAGAGCTCTTATCTTTAAACCCGTATTCTTTAAATTTGCTTAAAAACCGGGTATGTGATTCTTTGACACTGAACTTGGCCTGCAACATGCGGTCCTCCATAAAGTACATATTATGGCCCCATAATTACAGACCTATTATAGGTACTATAAAATCAAATGTCAACATCCAATCAAAAAACAATCCAATTATTAAACAGAAAAAGAGACTCCGGAATATCTAAAATGCCAGATACATGGATTGCAAAGGAACATGGATATTGATAGGATATGACTGCATTTTCAGCATGTTTATACATGGGTTCATAAATTCTAGACGGGATACAGCTTTATATCAACAACGAGCAGTATTTTGAAGGAGTTAAAGAAGACATTTGGGAATACAGAATTGGTGGTTATCAGGTTTGCAACAAATGGCTGAAGGATAGAAAAGGAAAGATCCTGTCAGTTGATGAGGTAAAACATTACTGCAAAGTAGTAACGGCAATTAAATTCACTATTAAAATTCAGAACAGCATTGATAAAATTTATGTGGAAGCGGAGAAGGAACTCATCGGTTTTTAAAATTGCCGTGACATTTTTTATGAATTATTCAGACTAGTTTTATGAGTTCTTTAGTAGAGCAATATTTAATCTTTAAGTTTCCATAGCTTTTCTTGAAAGGTTTTTTTATAAAGGGGATTATAACATAGTTCTCTCCCTCAGGATATTGAGCACGGAATACATCCAGTGATTTCGGGTCGAATTGATCCGGATGAATCTTACATTCAATCGCATGTACGCGTTGCCCTGTTGCTTTAATTATAAAGTCAATTTCCCGTCCGGACTTATCTCTCCAATAATAAAGAGCTGTATCATCTATGTAAGCTCTTAATGTATCAAGAACAAGATGTTTCCAAAGTAAACCACGGTCATCTTCCCTGATTCTGTCCCACCCATTAATAAAAGTTATGAATCCGGTGTCAAAACCAAAGCATTTTGGCCTATGGGTAATTTCACGCCGTCCTCCGCCATGAAAAGGAGGTAGTAAAAACACCGCATGAGCGATACTCATTGCTTCTATATGGGCTTTAACCGTCGGTCGGCTCATGTCACTGAGTTTTGCCAGATTTGAATAATCTACTAACCCTCCGCCTGTTTTTTCTTATCCGGCCAATTTTAGCCCCGAAAATTCCGTTTAAGGTATGATCTACCCCCCCCTCTCTTAATATTCTAATTTCAAATCATAATACTCGCAAAATTAATTCAGGCTAATAAAAAAAAGTGGATAAATGGTTGATTTTGGTGACCATTTTTATCAGAAACTCGATGTTTCAATTATTCCTAGGTTCGTATTGGGAGATTGAAGCAGGAAAAATAATCTTGTATAATTCAACTCAAAAATATAAATTGGGAAAATGAACGATACTTCGAGTGAAAAAAGAATCCGGGTTGTGATTGCCAAGCCCGGCCTCGACGGGCATGACACTGGAGCCAAGGTTGTCGCCCATGCTTTAAAGGATGCGGGCATGGAGGTGATATACACGGGGCTTCACCGCTCTATCGAAGACATCGTCAAAACAGCCTTGGAGGAGGATGCCGATGTTATCGGTATGTCCATCTACTCGGGTGCTCATCTTCCTTTGAGCAAAAAATTGATGGATCAGCTCAGAGACAAAGGGATCTCGGATAAGCTCGTTTTGATTGGAGGCAACATTCCCCAAAGAGATATCAAAACATTGATTGATTATGGAGTCGCAGGTGTTTTCCCCACAGGCACTGCACTGGTGGGGATCGTCACTTTCATAAGGCAAAACGTCAAAGAGTGAGAGAGTGTGCCTGGATGAGGGACTCAAAGGGTGAGTGAAAGAGATCTAAAAGTAAAAAAGGGAGTAATGGTGCAACAGAGTGATAAAAGGTGTGAAAGAAAGATCGAGGGAGTCACATCGTGACTGACAAGAAAAAACCGGACGATCTGGCCGATGTCACTCTCGAGTCTGGCATCAAAATCAAGCCCGTTTACAGACCTGAAGACATGCAGGACATCGATTTTGAGCAAGAGATCGGACAGCCAGGCCAGTTTCCCTTCACCCGTGGGATACACCCGTACATGTATCGCAAGCGGCCCTGGACGATGCGTCAATACTCAGGATTCGGAACCGCTAAAGAAACAAACGAACGGTTCAAATGGCTCCTGAATCATGGACAGACGGCCCTAAATGTCGCATTTGACCTTCCAACACAGATGGGGCTGGATTCCGATGATCCCATGGCTGAGGAAGAGGTGGGCCGGGTCGGTATGGCGATCGACACGTTGAAAGACCTGGAAGAGGCGTTTGTCAATATCCCCATCGACCGGATCAGCACAGCCCTCACCATCAATCCTGTGGCATCTATTTTACTGGCCATGTATCTTGTTGTCGCCGAAAAACAGGGCATCCCCTGGGAAGAGGTGAGAGGAACAACACAGAACGACATCCTCAAAGAGTACATCGGAAGAGGAACGTGGATCTTCCCCGTTGCGCCTTCCATACGGCTCATCGGGGATATGGTGGAATTCTGTTCGCAGTATGTCCCCAAGTTCAATCCCTTCAGTGTCTGTGGTTACCACATCCGGGAATCCGGAGCCACACCGATTCAGGAGATGGCCTATGCTTTTGAAATTGCCATCACCTATATCGAAGAAGTGCTGAGCCGTGGGCTCGATATCGACAGCTTTGCCGGACGGATCGCATTCAATTTCGATATCCATGGGAATCTCTGGGAGCAGGTGGCCAAATTCAGAGCGGGCCGGAGGCTTTGGGCGAAGATTGTCAAAGAACGCTTCGGTGCGCAGAATCCGCGCTCCATGCTTTTGAGAATGATCGCCGGCGGCGGGGGCGGAGGATTAACCGTCCAGCAACCAGAGAACAACATCGTGCGCGGTGCATATTATGCCCTGATCTCAGCGCTTTCGGGAACCCAGACCATGGCCCTCTGCTCGTATGATGAGGCGTATACAATCCCTTCAAAGAAGGCTGCATTGATCAGCCTGAGGACAATGCAGATCCTTGCCGATGAGATGGGCCTCACGGATACTGTCGACCCGTTGGGAGGCTCCTACTACATCGAATGGCTCACCAAAGAGATGGAACAAAAGATCGTCGAAAACATGAAACAGGTGGAGGACTTTGGGGGTATGGTCAAAGCTGTGGAATCAGGCTATATCCAGAGCGAAGTGAGCCGGCAGGCTTACATTCGAGAAAAAAAGATACAATCGGGAGAGATCCCGAAGATCGGTGTCAATAAGTACGTAATGGAGGAGGAGATGGCCGATGTGGAGCTCCATCCTTTCAATCCAAAGGTTGCAGAGGAGCAGACGAGAAAGCTCGATGAGATAAAGAGAACGCGGAGCACAAGCGAGGTCAGCGAAGCTTTGTTGGGTTTGAAAGCGGCTGCTCGATCAAAAGATAATGTAATGCCGCATATTCTGAAGGCTGTAAAGAGCTATGCAACTCTGGGTGAGATCACCCGGGTTTTTAAAGACTTTTTTGGCGAATTTAAAGAACCCGTGGGACTATGACCGAATACAGGATAGGCATAGATGTCGGGGGGACTTTTACGGATTTTCTCCTGACATCAGAGGACGGAAGCTCTGAGATCTTCAAGGTCCTTTCCACACCCGAGGACCCTTCAGTCGGACTGATGAACGGGCTTTTGGAGATGGCCACAGCTAAAGAAGCGTCTCTCCCAGAATTTATCCGGAGCGTCACGACCATAGTCCATGGAACAACGGTTACGACAAACGCGGTTTTAACACGCAGAGGTGCTAAGACAGGCCTTTTGACCACTAAAGGTCTGAGAGATGCGCTGGAGATGCGCAGGGGAATACGGGAGGAACAGTACAATAACCGTTACACCAATGTAGAGCCGCTCGTCCCGAGATATCTGCGATACCCTATCGAGGAGCGGCTCGATTACAAAGGAGATGTCCTTACAGAGATCAAAGAGTCGGATGTGCAGGATGCTGTTCGGCTCTTGGAAAAAGAAGATGTTGAGGCAGTCGCCATCTGCTTCATGAATTCCTTCGCCAATGGCTCTCACGAGACTGTCGCTGCAAAGGCCATTAAGGAAAAGATGCCTACAGCTTATTTGACAGTGTCCTCGGAATTTTTGTCCAGCATCCGGTTCTACGACCGCATTTCCACCACTGTTTTGAATTCTTATGTAGGCCCTATTTTGAGGAGTTATCTGACAAGCCTCATCCAGAAGCTGAAGGATATTGGGTTCGATGGGGTGCTTCTCATCATGCAGTCCAACGGGGGAGTGGTCTCTCCGGAAAGCGCGATCGAAAGCGCTGCTGTTACTCTGCTTTCCGGGCCTGCGGCCGGGCCCATGGCGGGCATCGAATATACATCTATCCAGGGCTACGATGATTGCATCACCATCGACATGGGGGGGACGAGTTTTGATGCGGCGCTTATCAAGGATAAGACACCCCTTGTGACCACAGAAGGTGAGATCAACCGGCTGAGAATAGCCCTCCCCATGTTGGGGATTTACACCATCGGCGCCGGCGGCGGGAGTATCGGCTGGGTCGATGAGGGAGGTCTGCTGCGCATGGGTCCGCAGAGCGCAGGGTCCAACCCCGGACCGGCCTGTTATGACCTGGGCGGAGAGCTGCCGACCTGTACGGATGCAGACCTTGTCCTGGGATATCTGGATAAGGATTTTTTTGCCGGCGGTAGGATGCTGCTCAATTATGACCGTGCTATCAAAGCCATCAAGGATAAGATCGCTCATCCGCTGAGTTTGGATGTGACTCAAGCTGCAGCAGGCATGTACCGGGTGATAAACGTCAACATGGCCTCGGGTGTCCGGGAAGTGAGTGTGAAACGCGGACACGACCCGAGAGAATTTCCACTTGTCGTGGCCGGCGGAGCAGGTCCGGTTCATGCGTGTATGATCGCCCAGGAACTCGAGATCCCGGTCATGATCATCCCGAAGGAATCTTCCATTTTCTGTGCGGCCGGCATGCTGATGTCCGACCTCAAGCACGACTTCGTGAGAACCTATTCGACACAAATCCATGGGATGGATATCGAAAAATTCAAAGCTTTATTCCATGACATGGAGAAAGAAGCCATTACGCTCCTCAAATCAGAACACATCCCGGAGAGTGCGATCCAACACATCTACTCCCTGGACATGAGATACATCAAGCAGTATCACGAAGTGAATGTGGAGATAAGGAAAGAGATACTCGAAAAAGGCGACCTGGCGTCAATCGCCCGCAGCTTCCACCCCGAACACAACAGGCTCTTTGGCTACTCCCTGGAGGAAGAAAAGACGCCCATCGAGCTGATCAACCTGAGACTTTTGAGCGTAGGCCGGACCATCAAACCCCGATTCAAACAGGAAGAATACGACAAAAAAGACCCGGAAAATGCCCTAAAGAAGAGGAGAAAAGTCTATTTGCCCCTGGAGGAACAATATGTCGATATCCCTGTCTATGACGGGCATAAGCTCAGGTATGGCAATAAGGTTGAGGGGCCGGCTCTGATAGAGCAGGTCAACACAACCACGTTTGTCACACCCGAATACGATGTCCTATGCGACAGGTATGGCAGCTATACCATGTACCTGAAGACCAGGGAAAACGAGATCGTGAAAAAACTGGGCATTGGGGAATAGAATGAAAATAGACAAGATCCTGGCTTCGGTTTTTCAGCGCCGGTTTAAATCCATCACCGAAGAGATGAGCATCGTGATGACGAAGACCACTCGATCCCCCATCCTTTGTGAGGCCAAGGATTTTGTGACAGGGCTCTATGACGGCAAAGGGAAGATGCTCGAACAGACCGAAAACCTTCCCATCCTATCCTTCTCCTTAGGTCCTGTCTGCGAATATATCGTGGATTATTTTGGCGAAAAGATCTATCCGGGGGATGTCATCTTCCACAATGATGTCTTTTCCATGGGAAATCAAAACAACGATGTGGCTGTGTACAAGCCGATATTCTATGAGAATAAACTGATCGCGTGGGCCGCGGCCAAGGGCCATCAAGCCGATATAGGAGGAGCGGTTCCAGGAGGATACAATCCCAAGGCTACAGAAGTCTGGCAGGAGGCCCTGAGAATTCCCCCGATCAAAGTCTATGAGAAGGGGAAGCTGCGAAAGGATGTCTGGGACCTCATCTTTGCCAACATTCGGTTTGATATCGTAGCCGCAGACATGCGTGCCCAGATAGGCTCCTGTGTTGTTGGAGAAAGGGGGATCTTGAAGCTGGTCGAGAAGTATGGACTGGATGTGTTCAAATCGCACAAAGAGTATCTCTTCAACTCCACAGAAAAGATGATGCGTGCGGAGATAAAGACAATACCCAACGGGGAATACAGAGGGGAGTCGACCGTTTATTACGATGGAAAAACACCCGGCTCCGAATACAAAATCCGAGTGAGGATCACTGTCGAGGATGAAGAGATCTTCTTCGATTATTCAGACACAGACCCGCAGACCGATGGGTTTGTCAACGGGACATATACATCCTCCGCCAGTGCCACACTGCTCACATTCCTCCAGATGGTCAATCCGGATATGCCCCACAATGACGGTATGGTGAGGCCTGTGCATATCGATATTCCAGAAGGCACCATCCTGAATGCCAGGTATCCGGCTGCCACGACCTTTGGCAATCACCTCTGTCCGCCGAATGCGGATGCCGTCATTCGTGCACTCTCGAAGGGCATCCCGGAGCGAGTGACAGCGGGTTGGAACCAGCTCCTGTGTTATCTTACCAGTGGGTTTGATACACGAAATAAGTCAAAGTATGTGGACATCGGCTTTATCGGGTTGAAGGGGGGGTCGGGTGCGACATCCGGTGTGGACGGATACGACCACATCGGCATGATCGATGCTTCAGGTGGCGTACTGGACCAGGATTATGAGATGTTCGAACAACAAACGCCTCATCTCTTGATAAAACACGAGTACTGGGAAGATTCGGCTGGGGCGGGTCAGTGGAGAGGGGGATTGGGTGTAGAGACAGAGTTTAAGATCGGTGGAGAAAACACAAAAGTCGTAACTTTCGGTGACGGGGATGTGGAACCGGCATTCGGCCTCTATGGCGGGCTTGAAGCCACGTTGAACAAGATCGAGCTCCGGTATCCGGATGGCCGGGTGTACCAGACCACAACCAAAGACCTTGTGGAGGATGTGCCCGAGGGGACGGTTCTATTTCAACAGGCCGGCGGTGGAGGCGGGTATGGCGATCCCAACTTGAGAGATCCACAGAAGGTTGCTCAAGAAGTGAGGAATGGAATAATTAGTCCAGAACACGCAGCGAAAGATTACAGCGTGATCGTCAAGCCGGAGACTTTTGAGTTGGATAGAGATGAGACCGAAAAACTCAGAAAAGAGATGGGATGACAGCTGAGCAGACTCTTCCTGAGTCTAGAAGCGGGTGGATTTAAAGGAGGATTTTTTGGAAACTGTTGTTTCAAGGACAAAAGGGAAAAGCTGTGTCATTGGGGAAAAGCACTCCTTTGTAGTCATTGGCGAGAAAATAAATCCCACTGGCAAAAAAAAACTGGCCGAGGAGTTATCAGGAGGGGATTTTTCCAGGGTTCAAAGATTCGCAGTCTCTCAGGCGAATGCAGGAGCTCATGTCATTGATGTGAATGTCGGAGTGCCTGGTATTGATGAAGTCATGTCTCTATCACAAGCCGTCGGGATCGTCATGAATGCTGTGGACCTCCCTGTTTCTGTCGATTCCGCCAATCCTGATGCCATACATGCTGCCCTCGAGGTTTATGAGGGAAAGGCCATCGTCAATTCGGTCACTGGAGAGGAGAGATCCCTGAATACCATCCTGCCCATTGTGAAAGAACACAATGCTTCTGTGATAGGTTTGGCCTATGATGAACAAGGCCCTACAAATGACCCTTCACAGCGCCTGGAAGTCATCAAGAAGATATTGAATACAACCCAGGCCTATGGGATCCCCCAAGAAGATGTGCTGATCGATTGTTTGGCGAGACCGGTAAGCATCGAAGATGACGCAGCCTTGTGTACCCTGCAAACCATAAAGCTTGTCAAAGAAGAACTTGGAGTAAACATGGTGTTGGGAATCAGTAATGTGTCTTTTGGATTGCCCAATAGAACATTTCTCAACGCTGAATTTTTGGCGATGGCCATCGCTTTTGGTCTGGGATGTGCTATATTAGATCCCACTGTTTTGGAAATGAAACGAACGCTTCTGGCTTCCGAGCTGCTGAGCGGCAAAGATAAATTCGCGAAAAAGTGGATCGAACACTATCGGGCACATAAAGTCTGACACAACACAAAGAATTCGTATGGGAGTGATGTTAAATGAGTTTTTCATTTTTAGAACGCCTCCAGGAAGATGAGATTCTTATCTGTGATGGGGCAATGGGCACTATGCTTTATTCCAAAGGCATCTATGTCAATCGCTGTTTTGATGAATTGAATTTGACAAATCCTGAGATGGTCAAAGTGATTCATCAGGAGTATTTGCTCAGCGGAGCAGACATTATCGAGACGAACACTTTTGGTGCGAATGTTTATAAATTACAGCTCCACGGATTGCCAGATAAATTGAGTGAGATAAACCTCGAGGGCGCCAAGATCGCCAAAGAAGTAGCTGGCAGTGAGGCTCTTGTTGCGGGGTCCATAGGACCTCTTGGCCGGCCGATCGAGCCTATCGGCCAAATCTCAGCCAAAGAGGCCAAAAAAGCTTTCGGCGATCAAGCCAAAGCCCTGAATGAAGGCAATGTTGATCTATTCATACTGGAGACTTTTACTGATCTTAATGAGATCCATCAAGCGATTTTAGCTGTCAAAGAGACATGCGATTTACCGATCGTTGCACAAGTTGCTTTCACGGAGGAAGGAAAGACGGCTTATGGTGCCGAGCCCTCTCTTGTTGTAAAAAAATTGAAAGAGTGGGGTTCCCATGTTGCAGGGGTCAATTGCAGCACCGGGCCCGAAGCTGTTCTGAAGACCATCCAGAAAATGGCGGAAGTGAGTGATATTCCTTTGTCTGCACAGCCCAATGCGGGCTTCCCTCAATCGGTAAATGGACGATCGATCTATCTTTCTTCTCCGGAATATTTTGCGGAATATGCGAAGCGGTTTATTCAGACAGGTGTGCATGTTTTGGGAGGGTGCTGTGGAACCACTCCTGACCACATTCGAGCCATAAAAGCTGCTGTAAAAGCCCTGAAACCGCACAAACGCTTTATCGAAGTGAGAGCTCCGGCTCCAGAAGCAATAGACCTGAAACCGAAAAGGCAGGAAGAGAGATCTGGATTGGCACGCAAGTTCTCCCAGAAATTTGTGGTGAGCGTTGAGATAAGCCCTCCCCGCGGCCCGGACCTCTCAAAGGCCATCGAAGGAGCCGAAAGGTTGAAGGCTGCTGGAGTGGATGCCGTCAATATCCCCGACGGCCCGAGGGCTAGTGCCCGTATGAGTCCGTTGGCATTGGCGTCGATCCTGGAGTCTCGGGTGGGCATTGAGACGATCCTCCACTATACATGCCGTGATCGCAACATTTTGGGCATGCAGTCCGATCTGCTGGGAATCCATGCTCTGGGGCTTCGAAACCTTTTGATCATCACGGGGGATCCACCCAAATTGGGAGACTATCCGGATGCGACAGCTGTTTTTGATGTCGATTCCATAGGATTGGTTCGTATTGTAAATAATTTGAATAGTGGTAAAGATCTTGCCATGAATTCCATCGGTGCAGCCACATCTTTTCACATCGGCGTGGGGGCAAATCCAGGGGCAATCAGCTTTGAGGAAGAGATCTCGCGTCTGGAGCAAAAAATCGAATCCGGGGCGGATTTTTTATTGACTCAACCAGTGTTTAATATCGGTTTGTTGGAGAAGCTCTTAACAAGGATAAGAGAATACAATATCCCTGTTTTGGGTGGCATTTTGCCACTGGCCAGTTACCGCAATGCTGAATTTTTAAATAATGAAGTGCCGGGAATGTCCGTTCCTGAGGCCATCCTTGGCCGGATGGAAAAAGCGGAATCGAGTGAAGACGCGCGAAAGATCGGTGTGGAAATTTCTCAGGACTTATTACTGAGCATAAAGAACATGGTGCAGGGCGTTTATCTCATGCCGCCATTTGGACGGTATGAAGCGGCAATAAAAGTGATCGATGTTTTGTAAAAAGCTGAGACGTGATCCCTATTTAACCCGGTAGAACCACATCAGCGGCAGCCAGAGCTGGTGCCCGTAGGGGATTTTTTTGTGATTGACCGAAACTTCCGTTTTGTCCCATTCGTGCACGAGGTTGAATAATTCAAAGAGGTCTTCCACATCCTCGGGTGTATAAGTGGCGGAATGACGGATCCACTCCCCCTTGCCCTCTTCTGAGTAGGTGGGATTTCTCCGAGCGAGATCGACCGCCTTTTCATAGTTCGGAGATGTTTTGTATCCGAATTCGATGGTGATTTTAAATTCCTTGGCGCGATCGTTGGGGTGGAGGATAGAGTCCAGCTTTTCCTCGACAGCTTTGTCATTTCCGCTTTTTTTCCATTCACTCATATTTTCGATCCTCGTGCGCCAACGTGTTGTCAGTATATAAAATAGTCATTCAGTTTGGCAACCCTCATTTATTTCAGCTCACGCGATTTCAATTATTTCGCGGTTTTGAATGCGTCCAGGCTGATTTTACCCGCACCGTGAGAAACCAGAAGGAGCAGGCCTCCCATGATGGCTAAGTTCTTCATAAACATGATAACCTGTGTTTGATCCGAAAATTCCGTATGAAAGATCAACGTTGTGAGGATCAGAAAGAGGAACAAAACAAGGGCGCCCCATTTAGCTTTATAACCTGTGAGCACGGATAATCCCCCGAGTAATTCCACACAAATAGCACCAATTAAAAAGAGGAATGTTAATGGGATCCCATATTGATCCATGTACTGCTGTGTCCCTGGAAGGTTCATCATTTTCCCTAAGCCGCTCATCAGAAAAATAAACGCAATTAAAAAACGAGCCAAAAGTTGAATTAAAGCTTGCATTTTCTCTCCCTCCTATGTATTTGAAAATCCGATAGAGGATACCTCTTCTCCTCTCGCCCAGTTTTTTCAATACTCTCGACTTATGAGAGGATGGCACTTTTCGGATTGGCTTTGGATTGATTGCGCCTAAGTTTTTTTCAGGAATCCCGTGATTAGGAAAATAAGTCCCATAATTACTAAAACAACCCATGTTAGATTAGTCAACGCTAAAATTATGCCCCTTAAACTCCATCCCGATCATTGGGATTAACTTATCAAATCCAATCAGGCTGAGTCAACGACAAAAAGACTCAATAAAAGCAATTTACAAGGAATCTAACACGCCCTCAAAAGAAAAGGCACAGCCCAATTTATCCAGGACAAAAAACATTGGTATTCCAATAAAAAATATATCCAATTTATTTACATTCCTAGGACCCATGGAGTAAGTTATCCGTGATTTTTTATACGAATAAAAAATATCGGCACTACAGGACAGATTCGAACTGCCGGCATTTCTGATTCGTAGTCAGATGGCTCACATTTCGTAAATGTAATATAATCAACAAGTTATGTCTTTTCAAAATTCCCTTTTTGACCAAATTTTGACTACTTTTTTTCTCTGTAGACATAAAAAATGCGAATTTACACAATAGAGAGCCAGAATTTACGTCAAATTCTTCAACCCCGCCAGCCTCGTCTGCGCATCCTCAACTTCCTCAATCCCAGGCCTATCATTCATCCACTGCAACCTGCTACTTTGACTGTTGAATCCGCGGCAGCATCTCCTCCCGGTTCGCAGCGTGGTAACGACGCAATGGCCGCGGCCGATTGCTGGAGATCTCCTATTTAAGAAGATGGTGATGTGCCTTGGATTGAGGTCAAACATTTGGAATAGTAGCCAGGTTAATTTATAAATTTATTGCGAAAAATGATGATTTACTTAAATTCCACAACATCCGCACGA
>CAZIMJ010000186.1:0-24748 GCA_964540205.1 uncultured Eubacteriales bacterium
CCTCCAAAGAACGGAAAGCGGGGCGGCCAACCGATCTATTCTGACATCGCCATAGAGACCGTCATATTGTGGAGATCCGGAGCAAGGGATGGTCCGAGTGGAAACGTCAGTCTGGATACTATTTGCAGAGTCACGCGGAAAACGCATTCTATCGTTACAAGAGAATCATTGGGGGGCGACTGGGAGCCAAGAATGACGATGCTCAGAAACAGGAAGCTGCAATTGGTTGCGTTATCCTGAATCGGATGCGAGAAATGTTTAGGCCTTTATCGTATGCGGTTGGATAGAATTGCTTGACAGGGGAGGACTGTGCCCATGTTTTCGATTCATGCAACAAAGCCCCTGTATGTTGTTGAAATTAAAGAAGATTAATTTAATTACTGTCAAAGATCAGTTGAAGCAATTGATAAACGCGCTCGCACAGGGCTTTAAAGCACACAGAGAAAGATTAGAAGGGATCATTGCGGACTTGTCGATTTCATGAAAATCGTGACTTCGATTGATAGATTTAAAGAGGCAGACAGACTAGGGACAGAAGGTTGTGGTAATTGGGGAAATAAGGTATTTTGTCAGTTGATTAAGCTTTTCTTTGTCTTTTTTAGCCAGGAATCTTTTCCGGTATTCTTTTATCTTCTCTCTATCCTTTAACTCGATGACTTCAATATCTTCAGGAAGCCTAGGAACTATTTCATGATCGGCACCTAAAAAAAGAATCCCGGTCTCCCCTGGCTCTAAGGTTTTATTTATGTTTTGAGCGATAAATCCATCTCTTTGTTTTAATAATTTTTTTTTGCGGAATTTATAAATCAGAGCATGCAATAATTTTTTGAACTTCTTTTTTGATTTGATTATATTCATAAGATACTCGTATTCTTTCTTCACCAAAGGAAAATCTTCTGTCCTAACTAATTGAGCCCCTCCATTGATTAATTTTGAGACAATCTCGAAATTTCTGCTCCCCTTTTTTATTCCATTTGAGATAATCTTCACTCCAATTTCACCATCAGCCACTAATCCATCCTGATAGATTTTAAATTTTTTAACTTCTAGACTATTAAAATAATGATCTATAGAATCCCAAAATCCTAACACGGCTTTTTCATGTCCCCTCCAATCCTTATCACTCGTCAAGCTTCTCCCGCGCTTCTTTATTTCAGAGGATAACTCACCAAGATCTGCACTTAAATGGATAATTGGCACATAAATTAATTTTCGCATTACGAAATTTCCGTCTTTAATTCTTTTCATCTGCTCTTTATATACTCAAAGTATTCACAAACCAGCAATCCTCCTCCACCTAACTCTGTGGCTCAGAATACAATAAAAACTGCTGTTTTTCTCTTTTACACTCCGTGTTACTTTGTAGCTGGATTACAGAGCCACTAAATTTCATAATCACTTCTGTAGTTTTTGTAACCTCACTTCCAAGATTCCATTTTTGTATCTTTTGCTCAATCCCTTTGAAATGACATGAGCAGGAAGAAGAACCTCTTCTTGAAATATTTTCTCAGGAGAATCTGAGGATATAAAAAGTTTATCTCTCCTTACTTTAAACCGTATATTCTCCAGGCTAACACCAAATACCTCTAGAATAATTCGAATATAGTCTCCTTCGTCGAAGATATCCAAGAACGTTCCTTTCTTCAACCTAACGCTTTCCCCTCCTGTCAGCCACCAACTAAAGAGAATCTTGTGGCCACTTCCAGAGTCAATTTTTAATTTTTCAAATACTAAAAGAGGATAACCTATGATCTTCTCAGCTAATGGATTTATGACCTCTTTTATCTTCAGGAGGATATGCATATGATTGGAAGAGCCACACAAAGAAGCCAATTCATCAATAGTGGCATATCTATTTTGCCAAATATAAGATACTATCGCTTTACTTTCGGGATCCAAGTCATTAGAAATTCTATTTATAGAATCTTCCTCAATTCGTAGAAAGGGTGTATCAGCTCTGTTTGCATTTTTCTCGATTGATTTCATCATAGCTGCTTTTTACCATTTTCTTTAATTCGTTTGTTGCTGCTTTTATTTTTCCGTTTTTTCCTTCAGCCATAGCTTTTTTTACTCTCATGATGCCTTTTTCCAACTGATTCGATTGAAGTTTATCCAAAACTTCAAAGCCCTCTTCCAAAACCATCTGTGCACTGGCAATCACACCCACGGCAAGAATGCCAGTCTGGATGATCTTTTTTCTTCTCGCATCATCTTCTTTATGAATCTTCGCTCCTTCCAACATCATATGAATTTGATCCCGAGAAAGCCTGTTTGAAGAACTCAACTTCATGCTTGTCGCATTATCAGTGTGTAAATCCAGAGCAGATACTTTAAGAATTCCGTTTGAATCAATATGAAATGTCACCTCAATCTGCGGCTCTCCTCTCCGGGCTAAAGGAATATTATCTAATGTGAATTTGCCTAGACTGATATTATCCACAGCTAAAGCTCTTTCTCCCTGTAGCACATGAATGTCCACTTGAGTTTGATTATCACGGGCAGTGGTAAAGATTTGTCCGTGGGATATGGGAATAGGGGTATTTCTTTCAATAATTTTTGTAAATATTTCTCCCATGGTTTCGATCCCTAAAGAGAGAGGAGTCACATCTACCAAAATGACATCGTTTACTTCCCCTGCCAAAACGCCGGCTTGAATTGCGGCCCCTATTGCCACTGCTTCATCAGGATTAAGATCCAGGTAGGGTTCTTTTTTAAAAAGGTTCCTTGCCAGATGTTGAACAGCGGGCATGCGGATAGATCCTCCTACTAGAATTATTCTATCAATATCACGAGCTTTAAGTTTTGCATCATCCAGTGCCTGAAACGTAAAAGTTACAAGCCTTTCCATTAAATCCTTACACAGATCTTCAAATTTTGCTCTGGCTAGATTGACTTCCAGATCTTTATCCTGAATGATAAAAGGAACTCTGATATATGTATTCCGTTTATAAGACAGCTCCTTCTTTGCTCTTTCTGCGGCTTCCTTCAATCTTTGAAGGGCAATCCCATCTTCTCTTGGATCGATGTTGTAAATTTTCTTGAATTCCTCTGCCATGTAGTCTGTTAATTTTCGATCCCAATCATCTCCTCCAAGATGCGTATCGCCGCTTACCGCCTTGACTTCAAACACCCCCTGACCCAATTCCAAAATCGAAACATCAAATGTTCCCCCTCCTAAATCCCAAACCAGGACATGGTGTATATCTTCCATATGTAAGCCATACGCTAACGAAGCAGCGGTCGGTTCGCTTATGATTCTCATAACCTCCAGTTCGGCTAGGCTTGCTGCTTCGATTGTCGCCTGGCGTTGATTGTCGTTAAAATAGGCTGGTACGGTAATAACTGCCTTTTTAACTTCTCGGCCAATAAAAGCTTCTGCCTCCCTCTTCACCTTTTGGAGGATCAATCCTGACAGCTCTTGAGGTGTATAGAAATTTCCATTTAATTTAATTTTTCTGTTGGTTCCCATCAAACGCTTAACAGAACAGACGGTCTGACTTGGATTGCCCACTGCTTGTGCCTTCGCAAGCTTTCCAACACGTAGGGTTCCTTTCTCAGTGAAGGCAACCACAGAGGGGATAAGATTTCCTCCCTCGCTGCTGGGGATGACTTTAACCTGATCACGCTCTGCATAAGCTGCCAGAGAAAAAGTCGTTCCTAAATCAATTCCAACTGCTATATCCACTCTTTTCTCATCACTCATTACTTAGTTCTAAATTTTCGTTTTGAATAATTAATTCATTCTTTTGTATTGTCCTTTGTTCTTTTTCCCATGCTCTCAGGCTTTCATCCCAAGTTTCCATCATTCCATATTTGAGCATGGTTTCCACAGCAGCTATTGCTGCTTTCAGATTTACACCAATCAAAGGGATTCCTGCTAGTGAGATAACAATATCCGCGCTTATGACCAACCCTTTATCTAAAACTCTATCTAATAAATCCACTAAAGTAGCCTTTCCATTCCAATCTCGCTCGGGTTCCATATGTCGCTGTGCTCCAGTTTTTAATTACTCATTTGTGCTCACACAAATGAGTAAGGTGGCCAAGGGCCTGTGAAGCGAACAAAGAACTCTTTTCTTTTATCTATCTTTTCCAATTCTTCACCTAAAAATTTATTTTTATCGTTAAGAAGAAGGCAAGAAAGGTTCATCAGCATTTGTCTCCCTTCATCAGATTTTTTTGTCTTTTCTACTTTGATTTCATCTACGTTTCTTTTTATCTGCTTATAGAAATCAGTGAAATATTTCTTTGCCTCCATCTCCATCTGTTTTCTCACTAGAATCTCGAGCTTCTGCCTGTACATATATGCAAAACCCCCGGATTTTGCATTAATTTCCGATTTAAGCTTTTCGATCTCTTTGTTCCTTTCAGGAAGGTGTTCTGCAATCTTTTCGGGAATCCAAAAAATTTGTACGCCGAATTCGGCTTTCCCTCTAAATTTATCCAGTTTTTGTCTCAGTCTTTTATAATCTTCTTTAAGCCATTCCTTTATATTCTTCTTTGCATTTACATCCCCGTCTCCGCTCAATATAGTGTCGAATCCAAAAGGAAGAACAGTGCCGAATTTTGGCCATGCCGTCTCAATAACATTCTCATGGGTGATAATCCAGGACTTGACTCTCTCGTTATCCTCAGACTTATAGGGTTCAGAAGGGCAATTATGCACGACTGCACATAAATCTTTATAAGGAATCGTGTATACCATATTGCTTTCTATGCCGATTTCGCCGAAATCCACTTTTCTACCGCCATCAGCTATGCAGTACAGATATCTCGCTTTATTCATGTCGTTTCACTCCAATCAAAATTAAAAGCTAAAATGAAAAATGAAAATTTAGACTCTATTTTCCTCAGCCTTTTCGTCCCACTTTTCTGGATCGATCATTTTATCCAGAAGATCATCGACTATACTGTCCAAACCGTCTCTAATGGATTTCACTGACTCTGAAACCCCCTGCTCTTCTTTTATCTCTTCAATAGCGGAATCAAGCTCCTGTAAAGCCACTCCTAATCGCTCTATTTCTTCCTCATCCAATCTTCCTCCCTCCATCCTTTTTATCGCCTGAAGCTTAAGAACGTCCATGATTATTTCCACTAGAGCAATAACCAGCCCAAGAATTCCATGTTTTAAATTGTCTTCATTGAGGTCAATTGTCATGCTTTAATCCTGATGATTCATGTGCCAAGAGCCGGAAGTTCGTTGCTTGGAGTGTTAACTCATTACTCATCACTCATAACTCATTACTTATTTTTATTTATCTTTATCTCCAGTATTCCATTCTTATAGTTTTTAGTTGTTTCTCCTCTGGGAACACAGGGTAAAATAATTTCTTTTTGGATATTTTTCCCGGCCCGTACGGCTAAAATGGCCAATTTATCCCTCTTTAAAACGACATCTATAGTTTTTTCTTCGACACCAGGAATCTCATATATGACCAGCATAAAGTTATCCTCATCAAATATGTCGACTTCCCTTTCCTTTGGAATAGGAGTTTCTCTTCCCCTTTTCGATTTCATTGTTCCAAAGGGGGTGCTTTGAAAACCTCCTTTCCGATAAGATCCCCTGTCTGGCGTTCTCTTTAAGGGAATACTTTTAAACTTCCTTTTTAGCTCATTGTCAATGAGTTTGATTTTTTCCTGAATTTCCGGAAGTTTTTCAGTACTGTTGATTAAACCACTCAAATTGAGCATACGATCCAAGCTCTCATAAATCCCAGCAGCACCGTCTTTTTTGAAACTCGCATCGGTTTCAGCCTCATTGCTCTGTTTTTCGCTCTTCAGCTTTTTGATTTTCTCTTCGAGTTCTTTTATCTTTTTTTCGTATCTGCTTTTTTCTGATTCCTTCATTTTATCCAGCCGCCATTCGCTAATCCTTAAAAAATTCCATACCCATACACTCTGTCCATCCTATCTTTCGATGGCTCTGGTTTTTGTTTTTATGCTGGATACAGCACTTGCCCATCCGCACCAGGGACACCCTTTCTTCAAGAGTTCTTTCACCGGAACCTTCTTCTCACATTGGGGGCATGGTTCTTTGTTAACCTCCGCTTCCTTCCAGGCAGCAGTGTCCAAATTAGTACCAGCTGGCAATTCTAGGCCGTATTTGGCGGCAGTCTCGAAAGAAGCTATGGTTGCCCTTATTTTGATGCCTAAAAGCTCTACTCCGACCAAAGTGACTGTGATATCAGCATTGATGACCAATCCTTTATCCAGGATTCTGTCTATGAGATCAACTATGGTATAAGGTTTATTATTTATCGCCTCTATTGCCATCTCCTCTCCTCATTCAGAGAAAATCCTAAGCTCCAATATTTAGGTTCTCGACAAATATTTTTTCCTGATTTTTAAAAAAATATACTTCTAAAATTCTGTGTCCTCTATATCTGATGTATCTCCTCTTTTTCTTAAACCTTTGCGTCTGAACTTGATCATATTGCCATCGTCATCAAATAAAACCTCATAAATTCCCAAAATGTCCATTTGATCGGGAATAGAACGCTTTTCCACCATTTCCATGATAACTTTCCAATGTGAATTGTCCTTGCTTATTCCCACCAGTGACGATAGATCAAGTCCGACAATCCCACTAAACTCATTACGAGCTCTATCAATCAATTCCGTTGTTGTGATTGACATTTCAGTTTCCTCCTTATTTAGGATTTCATTCTCTGCATTTTGTTTTTTCATCCCTCCTTCTCCTCTTCATATCTCCTTATTGTTTCTATGTTTTCTAATAGTTCCGCCTCTTTTTTCTCAAATTCTTCCTCCCCAATCTGGCCCATTTCATAACGCATCTGAAGCTCCAGCAATTTCTCATTCACTTTTGATTTATCGAAAAGCTCATTTTCAGAGACCTCTCTGATCTTTTCTCCTATCCATACGACTCCTTTTACAGGAATCATGAATGGAATCAATAAATCCAATAAACCCATATTTCAATTCCTTCTTATAAATTGATGGTTAACTCTACAAAGTTACATGGAGGAACAGGCCCGATATATCTAAACTTCATACTCTCCTTATAATCTAAAACTAATTTTTCCACCCGTTTATCGAACTCTTCCAGCCGGCTCTTATCCACCAAAAAGGAAGAATTGGTTATCATTTTATCCCCGAAGGTCTTATTGCATCGATGATCGAAGTATACACCACTAAATGTGTTTAAAATTATCTCCTCCTCTGAACTTCTTTTAGCTTCCAGAGCAAACTTGACCATTTTTCCCAAATTTATCCGCAGGCCGTAGCTTCGGGTCGGATTTCCATCTGATATTTTTCTTTTCAGGCTCCCAATATCCCTATTTTCATCAACAATCTCTCTGTAGATTTTCTCCATGTCCGTCCAGATGGCCTTAATGCCCAATTCCACTTTGTTGGTCATTCGCGTAAGGAGGCCTCTCAGTTCATGATACCTGGTCTTTAATATTTCCAACCTTATCCTTTCCTCAGCGCTGCGAGCTTTGCTCGCATGAGCAACAGTGCTGAACTTCACCGGAAGAATGGTATTATTTTTCATTATCATCTCAATGGCTTTCATATGGGATAGAGTGTTTTCCTTGGAAACAGAATATTCAGAAACAGGAGAATTGCTGACTGCCGCAGCTATATCCTTGTAAACTACGGAATGAACACTGTCTCCCCGACCTCCAATCCCTACAGGCCCGTAGTCTCTCTTTTCCTGATCAGCCATGATGCAGTAGATATATTTCCCTTCTGTTTGCATTATTGGTACACCCTTATTCTCCTGGGCCCCACTTTATAGGTAAATTAACAAAATTATACGGTGCTGTGGGACCTATGTATTTGAATTTGAATCGAGCTTTGTATTTATCATTTAACTCATTGACTGAATCATCAAATTCTCGTTCCTGCATTCTATCTATCAAAAAGGCGCTGTTAAGAACCATGTTATCTCCCAAGGTGTCATTCATGACGAAATCAACGCATTTTGGCATTAAAGGCTGAATGATTTTTTCAGCTTCAGCTTTCTTCTTCTCATCCAAAGCTACTTTTACTTTCTCGCCAAGAGTGACTCTTACATCCAAGGAATAACTTCTTTTCTTTTTTTGCAGGTCTTTTTTTAAGGTTTTTACCTCTCTGTCAGAATCGGATATTTCTTTAAAAACCAAGTCCATATCCAACCAAAAAGCTTTGAGTCCCATTTCCACCTTGTTATCCACAGATCTTAAGAGGCTTTTGAGCTCTTGATATCTTTTCATCAAAAGACTTCTCACATCATCGGCACTGGAAGCCATGGTACCGAATCTTATCGGGAGAACAGTATATTCTTTCATGACCTCTTCGATGACTTTCCCATGGGCGATTAAGTTTTCGCGGCTGATCATGTACTTGATCAAAGATGCTGAACTGATAACGCCAGCTAAATCACGATAGTTAAGAGTATGTACTTCTTTGTCGCCTTTACCCACCCCAATGGAGCCAAATATGCGGAGGGCAGGTTCTTGTATAATACAATACAGATATTTTCCTTCATAAGACATTTTTTAACTCCTGTGTTCGAAACTCTGGCTGCTTGAGTCCATTAAGTTCATTGGTATTGTCCGGCATCAAAAATGTTTATCGCGTAAGCGTATTTAGTATGTCCTTTATCAAACGATTTTCTTTCGACTCCGCTATGTTTCAACAACAATTTATATGCGGTTTGAATTTCCTGGAATTTTTTTTGTGCATCAAAATCGTTTGGAAATTTATCGGGATGATTCTTGCGTATTAATTCCCGGTAAGCCGACTTTACATTAGAAGCATTAAATTCTGAATCCAACCCTAACAATCTCATTGCCTTCTCAATATCCGAAAAATCTGTCTTTTTGACCTCATACGTGGTGAAACTATACAGAGGAAGAGGCCCGATACACCTAAATTTTATCTCCTCATTGAAACAATCATTCAATTCATCGAGCGCTTGATCAAACTCTTTTTCTCTATCTTTACTCAGAAGAAAAGCACAATTCAAAATCATACTATCATCCATAAGATCATGCTTTTTCGTCTTATCCAATTTGACTCTATTTGTTAAGAATTCAAGCATTTCCTTTTGCAGCTCTTCCCGCTTTTTATCTAAAGCCTCCTTTATCATGCTTCCAATTTTGATTCTGTCTTGAAAAGTATCTTCTGGGCGCTTCTTGGAAATTTCCTCCCTAAAATTTCTGATCCTTTCATCTTGTCCTGCGATTTTCCTGATTACTGCATTCGAATCATTCCAAGAGGCCACCACATCCAGTTCTATTTTTCCCTGTGACTTTTTTAGACCCTCATTAAATTCAAAATATCCCTCTTCCAAAAGCTTCTTAATTTCATGGCTGTTCTCGAGAAGGGTTCCAAACTTAAAGGGAATTATGGAATATTTTGTCATTATCGTTTCGACTGTTTTCTGATGGCTGACCAAACTCCTGGCCACCTCTTCTCTTACTTTCAGATCAAACGAGCTTTTTAAATAATCACTTGCGACACAGGCAATATCCCGGTAAGGAATAATGTGAACCTTACCTAAGTTTTTATCCTTTACAGAGCTTAAATTTTTTCCGCCGTTGATTCTGATGACACCATAGACATACTTTGCCTGAGTCATTCAATATTTTCCTTTCATTTGAATTTTTTCGCTTTTAACAATTGAAATGCTTCCCCAAAATGCTTTTGGGTTACGGCAAATTCTTTCAATCCTTGTTTGTCAATTCTTTTCTCATGTTTTTTGATAAATTCTTTGATGGCCTGCATAGAAGCCAATCGGACCAAAACTTCAATATCTGCACCGGTCAAACCCTCCGTTTCCTGTGCGAGTTTCTTAAGATCCACACTCTTATCTAATGGTTTGCCTCTTGTGTGGATTTTGATTATCCCGAGTCTTGTTTTTTGCTCTGGAACAGGAAGCTCTAGAATAAGATCAAATCTACCAGATCGAAGTATTGCAGGATCAATGATGTCCAACCTGTTTGTGGCCGCAAGAACCACCACGTCTTTCAGCTCTTCGATTCCATCCAGTTCGGTGAGGAATTGACTTATGACTCGTTCTGTCACCCGAGTGGCGTCTCCGAATGCTCCCCGCTGAGGAACAAGGGAATCAATTTCATCAAAAAACAGGATACAGGGTGAAGCCTGTTTGGCTTTCCTGAATACTTCCCGCACGCCTCTCTCGCTTTCCCCGATAAATTTGTTCATTAAAGAGGGTCCGCTTACTGAAATAAAGTTGACTTCGCTCTCATTAGCCAGTGCTTTTGCAATCAAAGTCTTTCCTGTACCGGGTGCACCGTGAAGTAATATTCCCTTGGCAGGATTTGTCTTTGCCTTAACAAAAATTTCCGGATACTTATAAGGCCATTCGACAGCTTGTTTCAACCTCTCTTTTATCTCATCCAAGCCGCCGACATCTTCCCATCTGACATCAGAGACTTCTACGAAAACCTCGCGAATGGCTGATGGCCCTACTTCTTTTAGCGCCTCCACGAAATCATCCATCGTGACTTCTAATTCCAAAAGAGTTTCATAAGGAAGCTCTTCTACTTCAAAATCCACCATTGGCAGAATCTTCCGCAGCGAAGTCATTGCCGCTTCTCTGGCTAGCGCTTCTATATCTGCACCCACAAATCCATGAGTGATAGAGGCGAGTTTTTCTAGATCGACATCGTCTGCTAGAGGCATGCCCAGTGTATGAATCTGAATGATTTCCAAGCGGGCATTTTTATCCGGAATGGGAATTGCGATTTCTCTATCAAACCGTCCAGGCCTTCTCAATGCCGGGTCAACGGCGTTCGGAATATTCGTCGCCGCTATGACGATGATCTGTCCTCTCGATTCAAGCCCATCCATCAATGATAAAAGCTGAGCCACAACCCTGCGCTCCACCTGTTTCTCGGCTCCCATCTCTTCGCGCTTTGGGGCAATAGATTCAACTTCGTCCAGGAATATTATGGCCGGAGCATTTGCCTTCGCATCATTAAATAAATTCCTGAGCCTTCCCTCACTCTCGCCATAAAACTTTCCCATTATTTCTGGCCCGCTTATGCTTGAAAAATATGCATCGGTCTCATTGGCCACTGCCCTGGCAATCAAAGTTTTTCCACAGCCAGGGGGCCCGTATAAAAACACCCCCTTGGGAGGATCGATCCCCAACCGTTCGAAAATCTGAGGATATTTCAGAGGAAGTTCCACCATCTCACGAATTCTTTGAATCACTTTATCAAGTCCACCAATTTCCTCATATGAGATTTTCTGCCCTCGTTTCTTTTCGCCAATTTCCTCATCTTTCATGACTATCATGGTATTGGATTGAATTAATACAGCACTATCTTTGGGAACTGTACTTATTACCTTGAAGTCACTTGATCGTGTGCCAAACAAATTTGCTCTCACTCTGTCACCACTCACCAGGGGCAAACCCTCCAAAAGTCGACCGATGTACTTGGTATCTCGATCTCCCTGGAGAGAACTATTAGTCATGGGAGTCAGGGTTATCTTCTTAGCTGACGAATAATCAACTATTTTGATTTTTACTTTTTCATCTAAACCTATCTGTCCATTTTCACGGACAATCCCGTCAATTTGAATAATGTTTTTGCCCCGGTCTTCCATATATGCAGGCATGAGTTTGACAACAGTTTCTTTTTTTCCTTCTAATTGAATGATATCTCCCACAGAAGCATCAATTTTTTCCATATCCTTTGGATCCATCCGAGCGATTCCCCTTCCGACATCATTCCGCCGGGCTTCCGCAGCTCTAAGAGTCAATAGTGTTGGGTTTTCATTTTTGCCGTTTTCTTTCATGGCTTTTTAACAAAATATTAAAATTGTGAGGTGTTTTTTTAAGAATCCAGTTATTAATGGCTCGATTTTTTGATTTTTATCTCTAAAATTCCATTTTTGTAGGATGAGACTATTTTATCTTCCTCCACTTTGTGAGGAAGCAAGATTTCCTTGAGATATTTTCTCTCGCCGGATTTTGCAGAAAGCTTCAAAATGTCTCCTTCTATTTCGAAATTGACATCCTTCTCTGAGACGCCAGGAAGCTCGGCTACGATTAACATATGATCTTTCTCATCAAAAATATCTACGATAGGTTCTCTTTCTTCTTCTATTTTAGGCCCATTGGGAGTTTTTTTAATGTTCCCAAAGGTCTCTATCTTCGGCTCTCCTCCAGCCATGGTTCGCACATTGATTCCGTAAACACCCTTCATCTCATTTCCAAGTTTTATCTCCCCTTTTTTGTTTATCTCACCACCTTCTTCAGATAATTTTGTGGCTTGGTCAATCAGGTTACCAATACTTTTAAAAATACCTCCAAACGTAAAATGATCGCCGATATTAAAATCTGTGCCAGCCTCTCTTTTATCCTGTTTTCCCTTTTGTTCCTCGGTCATTTTTATTTGCCTCCCTTTTCTTTACACTATTTTTTTTCTTTCCATTCTTCTCTTCAAATAAGCGGCTTCTCGTTCCAAGCAATCCATGTTTTGAGCGTTTGTATTACCCCAGGCACGGGCCCATTCTCTCGCCATCAATTTCTTTGTTGTTAAATGGATGCTAGCTTTTTTTTTTGAGGTTTGGTTATTGTTGGTGTTGAATATTTGCTCTGGAATCCGTTGGGCCCAATCTATTCCGTCGAATATTTCCTGTCTCTTAAATTTCTGTATTTTATTTATAGTTTGACCCAAAACAATTTTCTTTCCGACTCTTGTATGCACAAAAATATTAGATTCCCATGTATCCATTTAAACCTTCCTTTTTTCTATTTGCGTGGTTCATGAAACTCTTACTCTTGATAACCACACACCAACTCAATCAATAGTCCCAGTCAATCTTCTTCACACTCCCCAGATCTTTTTTCTTTTTTATATCTTTCCCCTCTCTTTTGCTCTCTATCAATTCTTCTATTCCCTCCGAACCTACGCTTGATGTAGTTTTGTGCAAATCATACATTCTGAATTTAACATCTTTCCATGTTGAAGAAATGGTTTTGACTCTCCTACCTAAAGTCGAACCGTATTTTTCGAGCCTCTCTTTTTCCCTGGCCAGAATATACATCTCCAAATGACAATGGTCTCGGGATTTTGGCCGGGAAAAAAGGCGGCCTTTCTCATTATTTGGGGGTATGCTCCTCTTTAGAGCTTCAGTAGATTTTTTACTTTCCAACTCCCATGGGGCAAATTGACTCGTTTCATCTTTTGGTCTCATTCTAAGCACCTCCTAAATAAAATAAGCAATAGTGACTCTAATGTTTTTCTCACACCGTATTTCAACAATGTTGATCGATCAACCCGTTCACCAATTCACTCACCTTTGCCTTGTGAGTCTTTGAACCGGCCCTACTGGTTACCGATGTTAGAATCTCTGATGCCGTTTCCCGAAAGATTTGATCAGTCTTTAGGACTTTTCCATTTCTTACCTTGAGGGTTTTGGCGATCATTATCGGGCCGCGGATAGTGGGAGTATATTCACAATTGCCCGTTTCCCTCATACTCCGAACAATATCCACAATCTTGGCTGCTTCTTTTGCCGAGAAACTGCTCTTTGCCTTGATAATCGCAATTTCCGTTTCTCTATCAAAGTGGTCAAGATCCAGGGTGACCATTCTGTCGCGGAGTGCATCCTGGCTTCTATACACTCCTGCATATTCTTCTGGATTTGAAGTAAAGATAGCGGTAAAATTTGGATCGACTTTCATATAACTCTCACCTTCCCTGGCATCCGGCAAATCCAGCATTTTCTCCTGCAGAATAGAAAGCAGGGTATTATTGGCTTCGGGGCGGGAACGGGTGAATTCATCATAAATCAGGGTAAACCCATACTTACAGGCGATTGTCAGACGATTGTCTGTCCATTTCCTTTGCATTTCCTCCTCTGCTTTTAATACGGAATGGATGAAGTTATCCACGATTTTCCTTGTTTTGTAGCCATGTTCTCCGCCTACCAAATCAGACGAAGAAAACTCTTCGTCACCATGGATCATCACAACAGGACGTCCTAAAAGAGAGGCAACATGCATGGCTAAGGTGGTTTTACCGGTGCCTGAGGGTCCTCTGAAATGAATCGGAAAGCCGGCTTTGATATAGGCTAGTGCCCTTTCTGTGATTTTTTTGACTTGCTTTGTTTCCACAAAGTTAGATAATGATTTTGGCTCCAAAACTGTAATTGCTTCTTCAAGGGCCATTTGATCTTCCTCCTGGATAAAAAAATAGGGTGTTAATTAACCCCATCATGTAAGAATATTAATTCTCTTATTGACAGTAGCGTTAGGAGTATGAATTTGCGAAGGGGTTTAACACCCTAAATTAAGGCTTTCACAAGTTTTTGATATGGGTCTCAATTTTTTCAGCCATCAATGTTCATCTGTTTCCTTTTTCTCTTTCCTTTTTGGCTTCTCTTTAGCTGTTGGCTTTGTACTACCCATATTTGCAATTAGATCTTTCCAGGCAGCCGCGGCCTGTACATGTTCTTCTTTGAATCCGGATATCATCTTGGCAGCGTCTTTTTTTAACTCATCCACTTCTTTTTTTAACTCATCCATTTCTTTGGCTCTTTCCTTGTCCCGAGCCTTAAACTCAGCTAAGAGAGATTGAGATTGTCCTTTTAAAACTGTGACCTCTTCGGCCCTAGCTTTATCCTGTGCACTAAAGTCAGCCATATCCTGTGCACTAAAGTCAGCAATGAGTTTGGATGTTTCGTTTTTTAGATCATGAATATAGTTGTTGCGCTCTTCATGCCTGTTGGCGATCTCATGGGTGAAGTTTCTAAATTCATCTGACCATGCCATTTTTTCCTCCTTGTTATGAATCCAATTTGCTGTGAAGGAGTGCTTAGAATAAAGCGAAAGGCTCTATAGAAGGGCAGCAAAACCTTGTTTTTCCTGCGCCTCTACAATCCTAAGGACATTCCACATTTGTTCCTAACCTGGTTAGACCTAGGCCGTTGCCGTAAGGCCGACTGCTTCAGCATACTTCAAGAAAGTTTCAACTGATGAAACTAGAACCCTGGCTTCGATAGCCAAAAGCTCGATACCGACGAGAGACACTCTTGCCCACGCATCGATGACGATTCCCTTGTCAAGAATTCTGTCAACGACTTCGACCAGGCTTGAAGATGCCATTGTCTTTTCTACTGCCATTGTCTTTACCTCCTTTTAAATTCCGCCTTCTATGCCTTTGCATAAGGGACGCGGTATGCCTGATTACTTGTAGCAGTCATGACTTCATGCCACTGACTGCTAATTTCATCCTTAACTCTGTCAAAATCATCTAATATTTCATCAATTTGACTGAATTCTTCTTGATGAGCTATGTGAATGACTTTTATCATTGTCTTCAAATCTTTGATTCTCACAGTTGGCCCTTTTTTTAGGAGTTTTTTTAACGCAAGCGTCAGCTCCTCCTGATCCCGATGGAAATTCTTGAGCATCCTGGTGAGCTGCAGTTCCCGCTCCTTAGGGCGATTGAGCATTCTTGTCTTAATAACATTAAAATCCTCTTGGATCCCGGGACGGATTCCCGAAAGCATCGCTCTAAGCTTGGTGATATTCTCCTCTTCTTCTTTGCAGAATTCCTCAACCATTCGGGTAACTTCATCCTCCCTTTGGATATGTTGGATTCGAATAATTGCGATCATATTGTCAAAGTCGTTCCTTCTTAAATTCTTGTTTTTGGCTAAAATGTCCTTTAACTTCTCAGCAAGCTGGATCTGCTCATCTTGAAAAGATTTTATTTTTTGGAGGACCTGTTTGATTAAAGAGGAGACCGTTTTGACCTTCAACTCATATGAGTTTATTATCTCTTCTACAATTATTTTGCTGATTTTATTTCCTTCTTTCATACAAGCTGTCTATTTTTTGAAATTATTATTGGAAGCAACCATGGAATAGGCAAAAATTATGCCAACATCCCTCTGAGTGAAAATTTCAGAGGAAATATTTTTTTTTTAAAATTAGATGCAATAAAAAAGGAAACCATTTCCCCTGCAATTATGGGATTTTTTCCATACTGTAGGATTTTTTTGCCATATATTGATGAGTACGGAGAACAGTCCTTCATGAAGCAGCAGGACAATAGGACAAGCAATATTTTATAATCAATCAGAAGACATTTTCCTTTCTTGCCACTCCTTTGTCAATTTATGTCCATCCTCAATCCAGTATTTAAGTTTCTCTGCCCATGTTGCCCTGTGATTCAAGATCCAATTGATATATTGTACATCCTGTCCATTTCCTATCTCATTTTTTTGAAACAATACCTCCGTTCTTTCTGCTCCCCATTTATAACTGTGAAGGGCATAAAACAGAACCTGAGATTTATCATGGATTCTCTTCCACTGCCAAAAATTCACAAGATTATCTAAATAATAAAGTCCACCCGCTAAGTTGATCACCGGATCTAGAACCAACTTCCTGTCATACCCAGGATATCCCATATTAATAAGGATTTTCCAAGCTCTATAATCTATCCACTGAGTCAATCCCTTTGCTCCATACAGAGAAATAGCCTCGGGATTCCCTGAGCTTTCTTTATTAAGCCAAGACAAAATTAATGCTGCATCCAGGCCTTTATTTCCGTATTTTTCATCTGCCATAACGATGAGTTGGATGCAATCTTCTTTTTCCTTTCTGGTGTATTTTTCATTATGTTCTTTAATCAGATCCCAAAAGCAGAGGGCAATTGCTTTGCGTCTTAAAGTGTCCTTAATGAAATTTCTGTTCACTTTTTCAAGAATCTCTACTTTCTGGATATTCAATTTTAACTCAGTCCTTTCTTTCTTTGACCTCTTTACTTCATTCATCAATGAGACATTCCAAACGACTATTGAAAACAATGCAATCAGAAGAAATGAACAACTGAACATAATCAGTTTATTGTGTTTTTTTCCTATTTTTTGCATATATAATCCTCCTTATTAATTTTCCTTGTTTTTTCTATTTCCAGCTTGTTATCTATCAAATATTTCATCTTTCTTGCCCACATTTCCCGGCGATTTAAAATCCAATTGACATATTTGATAGATGGCCTATATTCTCTCTTTTCAGAATTAAAAAGTTGTAGAGTATTCAATGAGCCCCATTTATAGCTGTGAATGGCATAAAATAACGCCAAGGATTGGCTTCTAATCCCCTGTTCTCTCCAATTATTTATGAGCTCCCATAAATGATGGATTCCACCCTCCAAGTTAATCACGGGATTAAAAACCAGATTTTTATCAAAGCCTCCATATCCTAATTTAGCGAATATTAGATCTGCTCTAGAATCCATCATTTGGGTCAATCCTTTTGCTCCAGCCCAAGAAACGGCCATGGGATTCCCTGCGCTCTCCTTCTGTAGCCAAGCAAAGATCAAAGGAGCATCAAGGCCTCTATGCTCATACATCTCATCTGTGAGGCTGATAAGCAGAATACAGTTTTCTTTTTCTTCATGGGTGTATCTTTTCTCATATTTTTTTATAAGTTCCTCAAAACATAAACGGATGGCTTTGTATCTAAAAACATCCTTTATGCCATCCCAGTTCACCTTTTCCATCACCCTGACTTTCTCAACGTCCCTTCTTAACCCATCCCTTTCTATCCCAGATGTTTTTATTCCTTTTGCTAAAAATACATTCCAGGCACTTATTAAAATTAGTCCAGCTATAAAAGAATAAAAACTCTTGATACGCCATTTATCCCATTTTTTGTCTTTTCGTCGTATGTTCAAATTTCCCCTCAAAGAATAATTAAAATTTCTTCTTATTATGCACTTCTTATTTTCTACTCAACAATAGCGTCTGTTATGGTTTCTTTTTTCCTTACCCTCATTCATCTTTCATTTCGAATCTTTTTCTAGACGTATATTCAAGTTTTGTGCCAAATTTGATTTAAATTGAATGTCCTCTATATTTGTTTTGATCCAGGCAGATTATCCCTTTATATAGTAACAAATCCAAAAGTTCTCTTTTTAGCGTTTCCTATTCTATACTTTCCGCTTTCGATTAAAATTATGGATTTATTTCATAGTTTATAGAAACTCAGTTGGTCCGCTGACTTAAACTCGACAGACGTGAAACCTGTAGGGACCAAACCTCAAACAGTCCGTGTGATCATCTACTCAAGCGAATTATGATCGGACCAATGGAGACAACGAGTTAGAATACGTTTAAAAAGGCGAGTGAGATTGAAAGGCTAGAAATGTATAACCTGACCAGGCTTGCCAGACCAGCATTCTATTTTTTTATCATATCCGCTTTGAGGATTTCAGCGATGCTTATCAACCCTAATTTTTCTTCCTTACTTACCACGTGATCTTGCATCCATTCCGCCATAAAACTATCATCGCCCAAAACAAAAGATCTTACGGCTACTTCCCACAAACAGGCATGATCTTCTTTGCAGTGTCTTACATCAGCAAGTTTTGCCCTTTTCGCGCGAACGCTCTTTAAAATTGCCTTTTCTTTCATTTTGTCTGAAAAGGTTTGTAAAGCCAATTTTAGCCCATCTTTGATAACAGCCTTTACATATTCAAGATCTATGGGTTTAGTAATATAATCAAAAGCACCAAATTTTAGAGTCATCCTGGCAGTATCTATAGTGCCATATCCGGTTATGATAATAACGACTATATTTTTATCGATTTTTTTTATACGTTGCAGGACTTCAATGCCATCCATTTTGGGCATCTTTAAATCAAGCAAGACGATATCCGGTTTATTCCTATTTACTAGTTCAAGGCCACTTTCTCCATCCAAGGCTGTAAGTACTGTATAACCTTCAAACGCTAGGACTTTTTCAAAAAGAAGACCAATATCTTTTTCATCATCGATAACTAAAATTTGAGGTTTGCTTCTCATTTTTTCTCCTCCTCTTTGCCCTGTTCTCTTCACTCGCACGCGTTCTACAGGTCAATAAGGTAATAGATCAATCCGGGCTTTTTCATAAAATATTCTATTGAAAGCGTCACATGTTAAATAGCAGCATATTTTATGCCAATTTCCTCAACTCTTCCTTTTCCCCCCTCTCTTTCCACTTCAATCGTTCCTCCGTGACTCTGGACAACTCCATAAAAAACATACAGCCCAAGCCCTGTCCCAGAAATGCCCTCATTTCCCCCAAGAGCTTCTTTTGTCGTACAAAAAGGTTCAAACACTTTGTTTAAATCTTCTTTCTCTATCCCCATTCCTGTATCACTAAAGCATACCCCTACATGCTTCTTAACTCTCTCAACCCGTATCTCTAACCTCCCTCGCTCTGCAGACATAGAATCCCTGGCATTCACAATCAGATTCAGAAACACCTGTTTCATTTCTTCCCTATTTACATTTACGTGAGGGGCCTTCTTATATTTCCTCACTAATTCGATATTATTTTTATGAAGCTGTAATTTCAAGTTGTGGGAGAAAGTCCAGAAAATACTTCATGAGAAGGCTATTAGATATGTTTCAAAGCATGTATCAACAGCCAAATTTTACAGGTACAGAGGTTTGTTGAGATGTGGGCACTGTGATCAAGTTCTGACACCAACAGATATGTCTTCAAACTACAAAAACAAAAAGCCAGGTGAGCTTATCTATTACAGATGTACATACTCCAAAAAGAATGTTGACTCATATTGGTATAAGGATAGGTTTGGGGAGAAGCACAGTGAAATCCAGTTGAGGAAGGGTTGGATAGATAGTGAGAAGGATAAGGAAAGTACATTCAATGCCAGATGGTCTGAGCCTTTTCATGAACTGTGGTTCAATTAGATTAAGAACCATGTTGATGTAGAGACACTTGGATGAGAGTTGAAATATGAAGATTATATCAATTCTCTTGATGAGCGCTATCTTGAAGATGATGAAGAGGTTGACCAGGAAGACATGTCTACAGAGGAACATCTTATTAAAATGAAGGACTTCGTTTGAAGGTTGAGCGGCCATGGTTCCTTGACCGGAGGGAAAGGAGAGCGAGGCCTGAAACCGAGCCTATTTTTACTCGGTGGGGGAAAATAGACGTGTTTTCGAAATCACCAATCTGATCATCGGAACATCCATCCTCACGGTTTTGAGGATGCTTATTATTCCTCAAGATTATTTGAAATTTTAGAGAGCATTGGTTATGATGTTTTATTCTTTGGCTGAAGTATTGGAGAGAAAAACTTAATTAGGAGGAAAAGGTGAATATCTTTGTTTTTGTAAAAAGAGTTCCAGATACAGAATCCAAGATCCGGATAAACCATGAGACGAACAGCATCGATGAAGAAGGCTTGAACTTTGTCCTAAATCCCTACGATGAGTTTGCCATGGAGGAAGCGCTGCGTATTAGAGAAGCCAAGGGAGGTAAGGTCACTGTCCTCTCTGTGGGCCGTGAGGAGACGAGGGTCGTCCTGAAGAAATGCCTGGCGATGGGGGCGGATGAGGCTGTTCTCATCAAGGAGGATACTCCCGAGCGTTATGATGGCTTGCGGACCGCTAAGATCATCGCCCAAGCCATGAAGACCAAGTTTACAGATTACAGCTTGCTCCTTTTTGGGAAACAAGCTGTCGGCGCGGATAATGCGCAGGTTCCCGTGATGGTGGCCGCATTGCTGGGATTACCCCAAGCCAACGTAGTCACTAAACTGGAGGTCGAGGGAAACTTGGCTGTAGCCCATCGTGAGATCGAGGGAGCCTCTGAGAAAGTGAACGCTCCTTTACCAGCAGTGATCACTGCCCAGAAGGGATTGAATGAACCCCGCTATGAAACGCTCAAGGGGATCATGATGGCCAAAAGGAAAGAAATTCCTGTATTGACACTCCAAGATCTCGGTTTGGATGAAGGCACACTCGTTTCACAGTTGGAGCTTGTCAAGTTGGAAAGCCCTCCCGCCCGTAAAGCAGGAACGGTCATCGAGGATGAGCCGGAAACCGCGGCGAGACGAATGGTAGAGTTTTTGCGCAATGAAGCGAAAGTGGTTTGAAGGAGGAGCACAATGATTCTTGTATACATAGAAGTGAGAGAGGGGAAGGTTAAGAAATCGTCTTTAGAGGTTCTCTCCGAGGCAAAGAGACGCGGAGATGAACTCGGTCAGGAGGTTTTCGCTGTTCTTGTCGGGCATGGCCTCGAATCATTGGCTCCAGAGGTGGGCCAGTACGGCGCAAAGAAGGTGATCGCTCTCGATAATCCTCTTCTGAGTTCTTATTCTCCATCTGGTTATGCCCATGCGCTGGCCGGGCTCTGCCAGGAACTGGCCCCAGAGGTTATCTTTTTTACTGCCACATCCATGGGAAAAGACCTGGCGCCACGCCTAGCGGCTCAACTGGGAGTGAGTCTTGCCTCAGACTGCATCCAGACTGCTGTCAAGGATGGCACCCTGGAAGTGAAACGTCCAATTTATGCAGGAAAGGCGTTTGCCACCTTCCGGTTTAAGTCATCCCCCATAATGGCCACTCTCAGACCCAATGTTTTTCCTTTGGGTCCCCTCGTGGATGGACAGGGAGATGCGGAAAAAAGAGAAATTGCGATTTCCGAAGACCAGGTCCGGGATCGTGTCGATGAGGTTTTGAAAGAAGAGGGTGTAGAGCTTGATGTCACAGAAGCCGAGATCATCGTATCCGGAGGGAGAGGCTTAAAAGGCCCCAAAAATTTTGACCTACTCCGAGAGTTAACAGGGATCTTACCCCATTCTGCCGTGGGGGCGTCGCGTTCTGCCGTAGACGCCGGCTGGATAGACCACCAGCATCAGGTAGGACAGACAGGAAAAACCGTCTCTCCCAATCTCTACATGGCATTCGGGATCTCTGGAGCCATTCAACACCTGGCTGGCATGTCATCATCGAAGGTGATCGTGGCGGTGAACAAGAATGCCGAAGCGCCCATTTTTAAAGTGGCTGATTTTGGTATTGTGGGTGACCTGTTCCAAGTTCTTCCTCTACTCAAAGAGGAACTGAAAAAGGTTTTATCTGAATAGCTGCTAATATTGATAACTCGGTGACACCCCTTGAGGCCACGACGCCTGGTATCAGCAAGTGTGTGAACCAGTCAGAATATCTTATAAATGGCCAAGGGGATGATCACGCTGAGGACTAGGCTCACGAGGATTTCAGACGGCGAATGACCGATACTCTCTTCCAGTTTTTCGAACCCCCCCTTACCTTCGATCAGTTTGTTGAGCGTGTGGGCCTGTCTGCCTATCTCAGGCCTCACCCTGATGGCATCATACACCACGTTAAGAGTAATGACGACGCTGATGATAAAATAATACGAGAATCCGGTCTCGAGATACATGCCCGTTGCGAGAGGGGCCACCCAGGATGTGTGTCCTGAAGGCATGCCGCCATCTTCCGCGAGGAATCTCATTTCGAATTTTCCCGCTTTTTTCCATTTGATGAACGGTTTCAGGATGTTCACTACAAGCCAAGTGACAACAATCCCGAGGATTAACTTTGTCATTTCTATCTCCCGTAGGGATCCTCTCCGGATTGGAATATATCCAGGAGCACTTGATTCCGGTCGGAGCGAGTCTCTCCGACACTCGTCACGTATATCGCCGGGGCATCGACCACAGGGCATTTGTTCTCGCAGATCCCACATCCTGTGCATGTGGCCATATCCACGACCGGAGCCTGAGCTGATTTGATCGACCCATCCGGTTGTTGGACAGTGGCGGTGATGAATTTTATGGCCTTTGGTGAAACTGGGCAATGTTCTTCGCAGACGATGCAAGGATCGCCGAATTTCCAGGGGATACACCGGTTCTTATTGACCCAGGCGGTGCCCATCTTGAGTTTGTTTTTTTGCGGGATCGTGAGCTCTTGGATGGCACCCGTTGGACAGACTTGAGTACAGAGGGAGCAGTAGTATTCGCAGTATCCGATCTTGGGGACCAGCATCGGCGTCCAGAGTCCTTCAGGACCCGCTTCGGTCATCGCAGGCTGCAGGGCGTTGGTCGGGCACACTTTCATGCATTCGCCGCACTTGACACATTTCTGCAGGAATTTTTTCTCGGGGAGCGCTCCTGGCGGGCGGATGAGTTTTTCAGACGCACGGCTCCTTGCGGGTGAGATCCGGAAGAACGGGATTGCCAGGATGCCTAGCAGAGAGGTTAGGACGACCTTTCTGCGGGACAGGTCGATGGATTCGATGCTCTCTGGCGCCATCTTCCCCGGAAAGGAAATGGCGTTAGTGGGACAGATGGTACTGCAGGTGAAGCAGTAATCGCACTCCGAGCTCTTCCACTTTTCATTGGGATAGGGGTCTGCTTGCATCTGGCACTGGAGGGAACAGAGGTTGCAGTCAATGCATTTTTCTGTGTTTATCTTGAGCTTGAGGACGTTCCATCTGGAGATCACTCCGAGAAAGGCCCCCAATGGACAGATATAACGGCACCAGAATCTTTCTCTCGAGAGGTTGAGGAGAATGATCCCTACAAAGATCATGCCGATAAGAAGGCCTTGAAGGAATATGGCGTTGATATCGAGATTCTCGAAGAGTTGCACAAGGATATCGCCGATCGACAGCAGGTTGAGCCAGTAGATAGCACCGATAAAACTAGATACGCTATAGCTCAAAGCAGGCATCACACTGACGACAAAAGAGCGGTAAAGGAATGAAAAAGGATCAAAAATGCCCACCAAATCAAGGGTGAACAGAGAGCTCACCAGAATAAAAAAGAGAAGATAATACTTCCATACCGTGTGGTTATCTCTGAGCTTTTTAGGGCGGTGGAGCTTCGTCTTCTTGAAGACGAAAGAAAAAAATTGTTGGATAGACCCCATGGGGCATACCCACCCGCATGCAACACGTCCCAAGAAGAACGTCACGATGATCGTCAGGGCTGCAGGAAGGAAGAAGACATAGACCATTCGAGAGGAGATAAAGGTAACGAGTGCAAGCAGGGGGTCGAAATGGAAAAAGATCTCCACCCTTTTGATATAATCCTCTCCGGGAAAGCGAGTCATAAGGAGGAGATAGAAAAAAAGTCCGAAGAAGAAAAACTGAGTGAGGATCCGGATGATCTGTATAGCCCGGTACTTTTTAGATCGTTCTTTTTTCAATGGTCAATTTCTCCAGATCGATCTCTCCTCGGCCCTTTTCTTTGGCAATTTGGAGGAATCGGAGCTCTTCGGGCTTGATGTCGAAAAAGGAGGCGCCCACAGTGTCCAGGGCGACATAGTCAACACCGGCGGCCACAGTTTTATGAAGTTTGACATCGGATAGCCTTCCACCTTGAGGGCCGTTCCTGAGGAGAATCCTGTAGCCATCCATGACGGTGAGCACAGGCTTGAAAAAGGCTGCGAGGTCTATCATGGCGAGGTCGAGATTCTGGTGGAGCTGATTCCTGTTCCCTCCTATGGCGCCCAGCCAGTTCTTCATTCCTAGGGTCAAGCGCGACAGGCTGTGCGTTTTGGCTATCGGAACGTTGATGATCTTGTCCGTCTCGACAAAATCTTGGTAGACCTCCCATTCCTTGAGGGAATCGCCGTGAATCGGAATCTTCTTCAAACGATGATTGTTTGGTAGCAGGACTTTGGCACCGGCGCTTTTTGCGGCTTTTTGTATTCCGGAGCGGACATAGGTTCTTCGTGCCGGATTACATGGATTGTCCATGACTTTGACTTCTTTGGCGCCAGCATCATAACAGAGTTCGACGAGAGTTTTGACAACTTCCGGGTTCGTACAGGCGGCTTGCTCGGGTGTGCGGTCCCAGCCGATGTTAGGCTTGATGATAACTTTATCACCCTTTGAGACAAAGCGCTGCATCCCCCCTAGTGTTGTTATGGCTTCTTTGGTGATCAGAGAGGGAGATTCTCCTTGGATCAAAGCTACATCAGGAGA
>CAZIMJ010000187.1:0-3382 GCA_964540205.1 uncultured Eubacteriales bacterium
TGGGAACACTGCTTTTCGTTCTGCATCCAAAAGCACGATTTTAGCTTGACTGGATTTACTTTCTTTGGCGAGGAGGCTTCGAACTTTGACATCAACTCTCAAGTTTCCATCGGAATAGGTCTTATCCAATCCCGCCTTAACAAAAAAATCTCGGATGTGGATTTGTGGTGTGGAATAGAGATAAACATCACGCTCGATGCCGCTGACCTTCCAATAATCCTGATCTTCAAGGTAAGCCCCATCACTCCATCTGTAGACTTCAACAGCCAGCGTATTCTTATCTTTGCGAATATACTCTGTGATGTTGAACTCTGCAGGGGTTTTGCTTCCCTGGCTGTAGCCCACTTTTTTCCCGTTCACCCAAACATACATCGCAGACTTGACTCCACCAAAATGAAGAAATACTTGACGATCGGCGCATGAATCCGGGATATTAAAAGATCTCCTGTAGGATCCTACCGGATTATATTCGTGAGGAATATGCGGAGGGTCTGCAGGAAAAGGATAGTCCGTATCTGTGTAGATGGGCACACCATATCCTTGAAGCTCCCAATTTCCAGGCACATTGATGTCCGCCCAATGGTTAACCACGTATTCTTCTTTAAAAAAACCTTCAGGCCGCTCTAAGGGCTTCCTGACCCAATTGAATTTCCACACACCGTTCAGAGATTTATAAAAAGGTGATTTATTTGTATTATTTTCCAGCGCGGATTCCACATCTGCATATGGAATATAGGTGCAATGGGGGGCTTCGCGGTTCCGACCGAAAACAGATTGATCTTCCCAATCATACTCGGACATGGACGGATGATCTCCGAATGCTATTCCACCTATAATACCTAAAACAATTAAAAGTTTAACATTAACGATTTCCCAACGTCGAACAGCTAAGAATCGCCTTTTCCCAATCATGTTTTATCCCTCCATTTTTCTCCAAGCTAAAATACTTGGGTGTCTCACTCGCACTAGACACCAAGTTTTTATGGATATCCGGATCGGCTTATGCAAGTTCGCGGTGGCGGATCCGGTCAACAGCCACGGCGATAACGATCACTCCCCCAGTCACGATCTGGGTCACCCATGTCGGCCATCCCATCAGTTGACATCCGGTTCGGATCACTGTCATGATGACAGCTCCGATCAAACTGCCGAAAACTGAACCTTCACCACCCGATAAGCTGCCTCCTCCTATGACAACAGCTGCAATGATTTCCAGTTCCAGGCCCACAGCACCTGTGGGATCGCCCTGTTCCTGGTAGGACATGAGCATAAGACCCGCTAATCCAGAAAATGCACCGGCTGTGGCATACACGGTGATCTTCACTTTGTCTACAGCCACACCGCAGAGCCTCGCCGTCTGTTCGTTCGATCCAACGGCAAAGATGTGCCTCCCCAGGCGGCTGTATTTGAGGAGTCCGGCAATCAAAAGAGTAAGGCCGATCATCAGCCACCCCCCCGGTGGAATAAGCTGCCACTTACGTGCCGAAGGAAGGGAGGCCAGCAGGTCGCTCAACCAAGTGGAGCCCACATCGATGGGCATACTGCTGGAGAGTCCTTTGGCAAAACCGCGCACGATCAACAGAGTTCCTAGAGTAACGATAAATGGAACGAGTTTAAGTTTTGTGATCAACATTCCATTGACCATCCCCCATAACATGCCGGCAATAACTCCCCCGCATGCTGCAAGGAATGGATTAAGGCCAACAGACTGCATTAAAAGGGCGACAACAACCGAACAAAAGGCGATGTTCGAACCAGCAGAAAGATCGATCCCTCCTGTGATGATCACCAAGGTCATTCCGATCGCTGCAACACCTACGATAACGGACTGTTGTATGATCGTCTCAAGAGCTGCGAACGTCACGATCCGCGAATTGAGAACAGCAAAAAAAGCATAGACAAGGATCAAAGCGAGAAAAGGACCGAACTTGTTCAGCAGTCTGAGTGTTTTGGATGCGTCAAGTTCCTTTATTTGCGTCATAATCTTTCTTCTTGTCCAGTGGCTTCGCGCATGAGGACCTCTTCGTTCAGTTCGTTCACAGGTCTCGCTGGACTCAACCGGCCGCGACACATCACCGCGATCCTGTCACACACGCCGAGCAACTCAGGGAGATAGCTGCTCGTCATCAATATAGCTTTTGATGGCCTGCTGGAACTGGAGCCCGAGGATGTCAAGGAATCAATGATCTGATAGATCTTTGCCTTGGCCGCCACATCAATGCCCCGAGTGGGTTCATCGAGCAAGAGCACATCCACATCCCGTTCGAGCAATCGGGCAAGAGCGATCTTTTGTTGATTTCCTCCGGAAATATCTCCCACTCTCTGTGTTGGCCCTTGACACCGAATGTCCAGGCGCTCAATCCACTTTTGGGCTGCCATGTGTTGTTGTTTGGGCCAAATCAATCCCCACCGACCGAATTGATCCAGATTGGTCATTGTAACGTTGTCTGCAAGGTTCATCTGAAGCGTCAAACCCTCGTCTTTCCGGTTTTCACTGAGGAATCCCACTCCTTGAAGCCATCTTTTAACAGGCGAAGACGGTCCGATGTAGACACCTATTTTGATCTCACCTCTGCGCACAGGGTCTAATCCGAATATGGCACGGAGAAGTTCAGTTCTTCCCGCACCCACCAGTCCGGCGATCCCCAAAACTTCGCCCTGATGAAGCGATAGACTAGAGGATTCGGGTTTAACGATACCGGCCAATCCTTTGATTTCAAGGACAGGTTTTCCCCTCTCGCGCGATGAGTGGGGATACATCTCATTGACCTCTCGACCCACCATCAATCGTACGATCTCCTCCAGTCGTACAAATCGCACATCTCGTATCCCGATGACTTCTCCATCCCGTAACACTGTGATGCGGTCAGCAACATTCTGGACTTCCTCTAAAAAGTGGGAGATGTATACAATAGCCAATCCCTGGTTTTTGAGTTCTTTGATGACCTCAAAAAGCTTCTTGGTATCATACTGATCGAGACTGCTTGTTGGTTCGTCAAAGACCAAAACTTGACACCCCATGGTGAGCGAGCGCGCGATCTCAACGATCTGCCGCTCGCTGATGGAGAGTTCTGAAACGGGTGTTTCAGGATTGATCTCTGAATGTCCTAATCGTTCCAGCGCCCCTTGAGATATCAGCCGTACTTTTTTCCGGTGGATGAGCCCGAATGCTGTAGGCTCTTGCCCGAGCAGAATATTCTCCTCGACTGTAAGATGAGGAGCAAGCGTCAGTTCCTGGTAGATCATGCCCACGCCTCGTTGTCTCGCTTCAAGGGGATCGTGCGGTTTATACGAGCGCGAGTCAAGCAACATGGCGCCGTCATCTGGAGGATGCACCCCGGAGAGAATTTTCATCAGGGTGCTCTTCCCCGCTCCATTCTCC
>CAZIMJ010000188.1:0-10763 GCA_964540205.1 uncultured Eubacteriales bacterium
ACCAGTGCTCTCCCCGATCTTTTGTCCGAGTTTTACCTCCTCCCCTTTTTTCACCAATGGTTTTGCGGGACTCCCAAAATGCTGGAGGAGAGGAATGCTGACCTTTTCCGGGGGAGGCATAACCTCAATGGCCTTTGCTTCTGTGGGAGACTTGTATTCAGGAGGGTGTATACCGCGAGGAAAAGTTTTCCGTTTCATGCGATTTTTAGTGGCAAGATTTGAGAGTAAAGTGTATTCATTCTTCCTTGAAAATGTCAACATTAAAAATTATATTATGGCTATGTGACTAACCTGGATTATTCACTTTTATCATTAAAAATAATCCTTTTTATAGTATAATGTAGGGCAAACTTATCAGAATGTTGCTCAAAGAATAAAAATGGATATTATAATCACGGAAGTTACGAAGCGGAAGGATCTCAAAGAATTTATTTTTCTTCCCGAAAAGATTCACCGTAATCACACAACTTGGGTTCCCCCTATCTACGTCGATGAGTGGAAGTATTTCGACCCAAAGCAAAACAGGTCGTTCACTCACTGTGATGTTATCCTGCTGCTCGCCACCAAAGACGGCCAGCCTGTAGGCAGGATCATGGGTGTGATCAACAAAAGGTATAACGAGATCCGGAATGAGAAGATGGCCCGGTTTGGCTACTTGGAAACATGGGAAGATGAAGAGGTCGTTCGAGCGCTTCTCGAACGTGTGGAAGAATGGGCCAGGAAACACGGCATGATTAAAATCATCGGACCCTATGGCTTTACAGATCAAGATCCCGAGGGATTTTTGATCGAAGGCTTTGAAAACCGCGCCACCATTGCAACCTACTGTAACTTCGAATGGATGCCCCGAATGGTTGAGGCGCAGGGCTATAGCAAAGATGTCGATTATTTTGTTTACAAACTCGATATTCCCAAAGAATTCCCCGAGTTTTATAAGAAGATCTATGAACGGATGAAGAAGAAGGGGAATTTTGAAGTCCTTGAATTTAAGAACAAGAGAAAGCTCAAACCTTGGATAAAACCCGTCCTCCACCTTATGAATGAATGTTATACAGAGAGCAATATATACGGGTACGCTCCCCTCGATGAGAAAGAGATGGAGGAATTAGCCAAGCGGTATTTGCCTGTGCTCAACCCCAGGTTCGTAAAAGCGGTGCGAAAAGATGGCGAGCTCGCCGCTTTTGTTGTGGGCATCCCTGACATGACAGAAGGCATTCAGAGAGCAAGAGGCAGGCTCCTTCCTTTCGGATTTCTCAAGATCCTCAGGGCGGCAAAAAAAAGCAAACAACTGGACCTTCTGCTCGGAGCGATCAAGGAAAAATATCGGGGCCTTGGTCTTGATGTCTTGATGGGCGTCAGGATGATCATGGCCGCTCGTGAGGCAGGAATGGAAATGATGGACACCCACCACGAGTTGGAAGAGAATGTCAAGGTGAGAGCGGAGATGGAAAAGATGGGGGGGAAGCTCTACAAAAAATACCGCGTCTACCAGAAATCCCTCTGATGGTGTGTCCTCTGTTAATTCCGTAATATCTGTTTAGGTATGTTTTCGCTCCGGTCAGATTTTTAACGCCGCCCTCCCACCCATTGAATTATTCAAGGATGGCCCCTTTTTTTCTTACAGGCGTCTGCGGATCTGTGCATGTTTACCCTATACTGCTTCCGAGGCCTCGACTTTGAAGTGCCTCACATCTTAATTCCTCTCGTGCTCATACAGTCCTCGACGCCCACCTCCTGTGGATTCCCTCGTCGACGATTCGAGGAAGGCTAAATCTTCCTTTATGTCGCTCAAACTATACCTAAAAGATATTTATTTGGTTTCGGCCCAGTTGATGCCCCAACCCAAATGCACCTTTAGAGGGACTTTTAGGGGGAAGACCTTCTCCATTTTCTCTTTGACAAGCGGCTCTATTCGACGGCACTCTTTTTCGGGGACCTCGAAAACCAGCTCGTCATGTACTTGTAGGATCATCTTTGATTTGAGTGTGTGCGCCCTCAATGCCTGCCAGATGTCGATCATGGCTTTTTTCATGAGATCTGCAGCAGTTCCCTGAATGGGTGTGTTGAGGGCGATGCGGTGGCCGGCTTGCTGAGTCATCCAGTTTTCGTTTTTAAGTTCAGGAACGGGACGTGTCCTCCCAAAGAGGGTTTGGGAGATACCTCTTGTTTGGGCATCCGTTACGCACGTCTCCAAATATTCCCGGACCTTCGGGTACTTTTTGAAATAGAGGTCGATAAACTTCTGCGCTTCAGAAGCCGAGGTGCCCAATTCTTTAGCCAGAGAAAAGGCAGAGGTGCCGTAGATAATGCTAAAATTAATGATCTTTGCACGCCTGCGATGCTCTTCGGGGAAGAGGGATGACGTTTCGCCAAACACCTGCAAGGCCGTATCCCGGTGGATATCCCGGTCGTGGAGAAAGGTTTCGATGAGTGTGGGATCCTCAGAGAGATGGGCCAAGACCCTCAACTCTATCTGAGAATAATCTGCAGAGAGGAAGAGATTCCCCGGATCGGGGATAAATGCCTTTCTGCACCTTTTGCCCAGCTCACCCCGTGCGGGGATGTTTTGCAGATTCGGGTCGCTGCTGGACAACCTTCCTGTGGCTGCTACAGTCTGATTGTACGAAGTATGGATGCGGCCGGTGTACGGATTGATGAGGAGCGGGAGAGTGTCAGAATAGGTGGATTTCAGCTTGGAAAACTGCCTGTATTCCAGCATATGTTGGGCGATGGTGTGCTCCTTGGCCAGTTCCTGCAATACGCTCATATCGGTGGAATGGCTCTTTGTCTTCCGAGTTTTCCTCTTAGATTGGATGCCCATCTTTTCGAACAGGATGTTGCCCACCTGCTTGGGAGAGTTGATGTTGAATTCCTCTTGACTGATTGCGTATATCTTTGTTTGAAGGATATCGAGGTCTTGTTGGAGCTCTTCTGAGAGATTCTCCAGAACCTCGGGATCGATCCTAACTCCAAACATCTCCATGTCCGCCAGGACCTGGATGAGTGGGCGCTCCAGAGATTCATAGAGCTGATCAACGCCCTTCTCTTTGACTTTTGGCCAGAGCAACAAACCCAACTGGAGGGCCAGGTCTGCATCGTGGCAAGCGTAGGGCGTTACCTTTTCGATGTCCACGGCGTTCATGGTGACTTCGTTCTTTCCTTTTCCCACGACTTCATGATAGGGGATGGTGTCGACCTGAAGATAGGTTGTGGCCAGCTTGTTCAGATTGTGTTTTCCCCAGTTGGGTTCCAGCAGGTATGAGAGAACCATGGTGTCCAGGTCGATCCCCTGGAGCGTGATACCCTCTCTGTGGAGGACGATAAAGTCATATTTGATGTTGTGGCCGGTTTTCTTTATTTTTGGGTCAGTGAGGACTCCTTCGAGGAGTTGGAAGGCTTTTTTCTTTGGGACCTGATCGGGCGCATTTGGATAATCGTGCCGAAGGGGCAGGTAAAAGGCTTGGTGGGGCTTCACGGAGAAGGAGATCCCCACCAGGCGAGCCCGGGTCGGATAGGGGCTGTCTGTTTCTGTATCCAGGGCGACATGACCGGCTTTTATGATCTGGGAGATCACCTTTTGAAGCGTGTCCTCATCCTGGATCGTCGCATAGCTTTTCTTCGCGAGATTTGATGTTTTTACGTGTTCGGAGACGAGGGAGGAAAAACCCAGCTCTTGATAAAGGGCGAGTAGATCGTCTGTGTAGGGAGGGGAAAGCTTCATCTCACGAGGACTGAAGTCGACATCAAGGTCTTTGAAAATTGTGACCAGCCGCCGGCTTAGCTGGAGTCCATCAAGATTGTTTTCTATCTTTGTTCTGACACTCTTCTTTTCTATGTCGGAGAGGTTTCCCATCAGGTTGTCGAGCGAGTCGAATCGGGAGATTAACAACTTGGCCGTCTTCTCTCCGATTCCGGGAACTCCGGGAATGTTATCGGAGGCATCCCCCGACAGGGCGAGCACATCGATAATCTGGGACGGCGAGACTCCAAAATGCTCCTTGACGCCCTTTTCGTCCAGGGTGAGGTCTTTTGTCGGGTTATAGACCGATGTGTTTTGATCCACCATCTGGAGAAGATCTTTATCGGTCGTGACGATGACGGTTTGGATGTCCTCTTTGGATGCCTTATGGGCGAGAGTCCCCAGAATATCATCAGCCTCATGCCCCGGTTGTTCGAATGTTGAGATGTTCATGGCTTTAATGATCTTTTTCAGGAAAGGGAGCTGGACGACGAGGTCTTCGGGCATGGGCTTGCGGTGAGCTTTGTATTCTGCGAATATCTTGTGTCTTTCTGTCGGCCCTTTGGTGTCGAATACGATCCCGAGGTAATCTGGATCTTCCTGCTCCATTAATTTTTTCAGGGTCATGATAAATCCATAGATGGCGTTGGTCGGAAATCCATCGGAATTCGTCAGGAAGCGGATGGCATAGTAGGAACGGTACAGCAGGGCGTTTCCATCGATGAGGACCAGTTTTTTCTTGTCCATCTCTTGATTATATTATACCTGAAGATTCTTCACAATAATGAGCCCCTTTGGCAAACTTCTCTATGTTGATTAGGCTTGTTGTGAGATGCTTAATACTCTTTATAAAAGATTTATTAGAATTCTTTTTTCAATCACCTGATCGTTTAAAGCATTCATCAATCTTACATCAAGATTGTATTCCCCTGGTGAGAAATTGACGAAATTCAATTTATAGGCAATATTTCTAATTTCAGCTTTTTTATTCCAGGATTCTTTAATTGTCTCAAATGGAATATTACCCTGTATCATATCGTTTTGTAACAAAACAAACTCAGGATCTAGCGTAATCTCTTCCTCCCTCATATTTATCTGAAGAAATAGCGACACATTTTCACTGGCATTAAATTTGTTGGATCCCATTGGATAGAATTCAAAATTTCCAACCTGGAGAGTTGCATCTTCCTGCGATATCGTAAATGACTTCTCCCCACTTTCCGATTTAACCAACCAGCCAAAAACTGCATTGATAATTTCACCGGCCTCTGATCCTTTCAAATTAGGCACTTCAAACATCTGCTCCACAGTTCCTACAAGGTCACTATCCTGATCATACACAACATAAACCATGCGGTATTGACCGTGCTTAAGCTTTAGTTCCTGAGAACAGGTGTTATAACCGAAAAAGGGTGTATTTTTAAGCTTAGCTCGGGAAGATGGGCTGAGGCCGATCGGGATATCCAAACGTGCATTTATTGCATTTTTGTCTTGTGGGTCATCCACCCAAAAATTCACTTTAACGATTTTCTGTTCTTTATTCAGATCATCTCCCAGAATGAGCCCCTGAACCGGAAGGGCCATGTTGATCCACAAGATGTATTTATCTTTGTCTTTGATAAACGGAACAGCACGAGCTTGGAAGTCTATCTGTTTGAACAAATCAGGATTAGTAGATGCAGAAGCGAATATCAGAGATTCTATTTGCTCGGGTTTGTAATCGAAATATCCCTTGCGGAATTGAATTTTTACCCCAGGTCTTTTGACCTTGACTTGAATCTTGTGATAATTGCCATCCGCTTTTTTTCTTTTAGGATAGTAACTCAAAACATAATAGGAGGCGAGATCCCGATTCAAATATTTCTGAAAACTCTCGAATTTTGTAGCTCCCTGAAAGGAACTCCCTCCCGTATCTTCGGCTAAATATTTTAAATTCTTTAAATGGTAGAGAATATTCTGCCTTTCTTACTTCCACTTGTGGCGCTTTTGATGTTTCTTTGTCTAGGCTTACAAAATCTAATGAGTTAATCGGGACTCTTTTTCCTCCTTCATACAACTCGAACTCCTCTATTGTGAGATCTTTGACAACATTTTCCTGTTGATCGGTTGGAATCACATCCACTAAAATCAGCCGGACAGTGACCTCATGTTTTTCAACTTGAGGTAACATATTGTGCGGGTTATTTCCGTAAAGATGACCGATTAAAGCTAAAACTGGAATCATGAAGAAAGGAATGTATCTTTTCATCTTCTCCCCCATCAAGATAACTATATTGTAGCACTAACTACAAAATTCTTAAATTAAGAACATCAGCTATCAGCCATATTGGAATAATCTGTGGATTGTACAAAATAGATGTGAAGCAGTCAGGGAGAAAGATCAAAGGTGATCGAAGGTCCCCTCGGAGATATCTTTGAGAAGGCCCTCATGCTGTTCATCGATGATCTCGTTGATCTTGGCATACAGGGTGGCGCTGTTCAGGAAATTCGTGTAGTATGTTCGTCGCGACGCCAGTACTTTCCCTAATTTATAGACGATGGATTCGACATACTGAGCGCTGGCCCCCTGATCCTGCGTTTGGACATGGAACATCAAGCCCTTGTGTTCAATGTCTGTGTTATATCCTGGCATTGTCTTTAATTTTAGCCTATGGACATTATCAATGGCAAGATGTCCTCAAGACTATCGCATCTCTCTTGTCATTTCCCTATGGCCAGCCGAAAAGATAAAACATTCACCCTGTTTTGTCGGGGGAGGCGCTGCTTTTTTGTGCTTTATTTTCCCAAAGTGGAGGGAAGGAGAGGCCGTCAGGTCGAGAGAATCCAACGGGCTGATTATTATTGACAAAGTGATGCAGGGTGGTATAATAGGGTGACTTTTTTTGTGAGCGTGAAAATATGTTGATCGATGTCGATAGAATCCCCGAAGATGGGCTAGAAATTTCGAAAGATTTTGAATTCTTCAGTGAGGACCTTGTCGAAGAAAGCGCCGTGTTTTTGAAGCCTGTCCATATGGAGGCTTCTGTCAAAAAAATCGGCGAAGAACTCTTGATCAAAGGGCAAATCATGGTCACGCTGAATTTTGTGTGCTGCCGCTGTTTGACACCCTTTGAATTTCCTGTGGATTCCAGGTTTGACCTTGTCTATCTCCCTGAGGAGCTGGAGGTCGCCAAGGAACACCTGGAGCAGGATGATATGAACAGATTGATTTACTACAAGCGTCATTTAGACCTTAAAGAAGTCATTCTTGAACAGCTCAATCTGACTTTTCCCTTGAGGCCTCTCTGCTCCAAGGGATGCCAGGGGATCTGTCCTGTTTGCGGGAAATTGATAAAAGAAGACAAGTGTTCCTGCACAGCGAAGGGGTCTAACCAACGCTTAGAGAAACTTAAGATATTTTTGAGAGATAAAAGTTAAATGGCAAATCCGAAAAGAAGACATTCTCATTCAAGAAAAGGAAAACGAAGAGCCCACGATGCTCTTGAGAACCCCTCCCTCTCACTTTGCTCCAACTGTGGAAGCCCAAAACTCCCCCATCGTGCCTGTCCTGATTGCGGTTATTACAAAGGCCGGCAGGTGATCGAGGGTACAGAAGAATAACGCTGAGAAAAATATGAAGGTCGCTGTCGATGCCATGGGGGGGGACTTTGGACCGAAAGTTACTGTCGAAGGGGCGGTAAAGGCATCCCAGGAACTGGATGTCGAGATTCTTCTCGTCGGGTCTGAAACCCGTGTGCGACGAGAATTCGACAGGCTCGATTGCTCTAACGCTAACGTCACGATCGTCAATGCATCCGAAGAGATAAGCATGAGCGAGAGCATTTTTTCTTTCAGGAAGAAAAAGAAGTCGTCCATCCGTATCGGTGCGCAGCTACTTAAAGAGGAGAAAGCGGATGCGTTTGTCAGTACCGGAAACACAGCGGCCATCGTGTACATATCGAGCAAAGTTCTTGGAGCTCTAAAGGGCGTGGACAGACCCGCCCTCTCTCTTTTGGTCCCCACTTTGTCCGGCCCCACTCTATTGATCGATGTGGGGGCGAATGTCAACTGCCAACCGCATCATCTCGAGCAATTCGCTGTCATGGGGCGGATCTTCATGGAAAGCGTTATGGGCCTTAAGGAGCCTCGCATCGCCCTGATGAGCGTGGGCGAGGAAAGGACCAAAGGGAATGACTTGACCAAGGAAGTCTATGCTCGATTGACGGCATCCTCGATGAACTTCATAGGAAATGTGGAGGGAAAGGACATATATTCGGGAAAGACAGATGTGATCGTGAGTGATGGATTCACCGGAAACATCGCACTCAAGGTGAGTGAGGGCGTTGTGGACACGATGTTCAACATGGCTAGGACAGAGATGATGAAAAATATCTTTGCAAAGATCGGCTTTCTGTTGATGAAAAGGCACCTGAAAAAAATATATAAGAGGGTGGATTATTCAGAATATGGTGGAGCCCAACTCTTGGGAATAAACGGGGTGTGTATCATCGGGCACGGCCGTTCAAACGTGGTGGCCGTAAAAAACGCCATTAAGATGGCCAAAGATTTTGTAAAAAACAGGGTCCAGGAAAAAATTCAGGCAGAGATCTCGCCTCTCTCCGAAGAAGTAGAAAGGGTATAGGGGGCCAATGACTCTAATGGGCAGAGTTTCCATCGTCACGGGGGCATCCCAAGGCATTGGAGAAGCCATCGCGTTTTCGCTGGCTGAAGACCAGGCTACTGTAATCCTAGTTGATATCCAGAAGGACAAGCTCGATGAGGTGGCTGAGAAGATCAAGGCCCGCGGGGGGTCAGCGTTCGGCTATAGCGCTGATGTCTCCCAATCAGACCAGGCCTCTGAACTTGTCGAGCGTGTTTTAAAAGACCACCAAAAGATCGACCATCTTGTGAACAATGCCGGGATCACCAGGGATGGCTTGCTGTTGCGGCTTAAAGAGCAGGATTGGGATTCTGTCATTGCGGTGAATTTGAAGGGGGTATTCAACTTTTCCAAGGCTGTGATACGCAACATGATAAGCAATCGCTTCGGTCGGATCGTGAACATCTCTTCTGTTGTCGGGCTGATGGGAAATGCGGGACAGACTAACTATTCTGCTTCCAAAGCCGGGGTAATCGGTTTCACCAAGTCGTTGGCTCGAGAGGTCGCTGCCAGGGGGATCACGGTAAATGCCGTAGCTCCTGGGTATATTGCCACAGCCATGACGGAGGATCTGCCCGAGGCAGTCAAGAGTGCCTTTGTTGAGTTCATCCCTATGAAGCGTTTTGGCGCCCCGGATGAAGTGGCCCAGGTGGTCAAATTTTTTCTATCTGAAAAGGCATCCTACATCACTGGCCAAGTCCTCAGCGTTAACGGTGGGATGTTGATGTAACGAACACAATTAATTTTGTGAATATACAGAAAAGGAGAAAAAAATGGAAAGAGAAGAACTGCTAAAAAAAATAAAGGCCATTGTTGCGGATAAACTCAGCATCAGTGAAGACCAGGTCACTGAAGAAGCCTCCTTCATTGACGATCTCGGGGCGGATTCCCTCGACACAGTGGAATTGGTGATGGCACTCGAGGATGAATTTGATCTGGATATTCCGGATGAAGATGCGGAGAAAATGAGCACTGTCGGCAAAGCCATCGATTATGTCTTAGTATTTATACAGAAAAAATAGTCACGAAAATAACACTTTATGTCCACACCACGATTTCCCCGATCTAGGGGACCTGATAAGCGAGTTGTCGTTACAGGGATCGGTCTCGTCTCCCCAATGGGAATGGGAGTAGAGGAGAACTGGACTAATCTTCTGGCGGGCAAGAGTGGGATCGATCACGTCACTAGGTTTGATGTGTCCCAGTATGCCAGCAAGATTGCTGGGGAAGTCAAAGGTTTTGACCCCCTGGATTTCCTCGAAAAAAAAGAGGCCCGGAAAATGGATCCCTTCATCCAGTATGCCGTAGCGGCGGCTGAACTGGCTGTTAAGGATGCCGCATTGGATCCTGCACGTTTGCATGGGGAAAGAACGGGCGTTTATGTGGGTTCGGGGATAGGAGGGATTGAGGCAATCACAAAGAATGCCCAAACGCTCTTCGAAAAGGGGCCTGGACGAGTCTCTCCGTTTTTCCTGATCTCCGGCATTATTAACGAGGCCGCAGGAGTTATATCTATCAAGTATAAAGCCAGAGGGCCTAATCTGGCCAATGCCACAGCGTGCGCCACCAGCACCCATTCGATCGGGGATTCCTTTCGACTGGTGTCTAGAGGGGATGTCGATATTATGATCGCTGGAGGAGCGGAATCCCCGGTCACTCCATTGGGGATGTCTGGATTTACCTCCATGCGCGCGTTATCGTTAAGAAATGATGAGCCGCAGAGGGCATCTCGACCCTTTGATGCCGAACGCGACGGATTTGTCATAGCTGAGGGAGCTGGGATCTGCATCCTGGAGGAATTAGAACATGCCCTGAAAAGAGGAGCCAGAATCTATGCCGAGATCGTCGGGTATGGGCTAAGCGGAGATGCGTATCACGCTTCAACACCCTGCATCGATGGAGAGGGAGCCTATCTCTGCATGAAGTCGGCCCTCGCCGATGCCGGTATCGCACCAGAGGAAGTGGCATACATCAACGCTCATGGCACATCCACTCCCTGGAATGACAGGATTGAAACACTTGCCATCAAAAGAACTTTTGGTGACCATGCGTATCGATTGGCGGTCAGTTCATCGAAATCCATGACCGGGCATCTCTTGGGAGCCACAGGGGCCATGGAAGCGGCTGTGTGTGTCTTGAGTCTTAAAAATCAGATCCTGCCTCCAACCATCAATTATGAAAACCCAGATCCTAACTGTGATCTCGACTACGTACCCAACACCTCGCGCTCCGCAGAATTTGTGTATGCCCTGAGCAATTCTTTCGGTTTCGGTGGCACGAATGGATCCCTCCTTTTTCGAAAATTTGAAGAATAACTCCCCTCAATCCGGTATTCTTCCGGTAGCATTTCCAAATCCGTGATCCGAAGAATACATATTGCGTTTA
>CAZIMJ010000189.1:0-6392 GCA_964540205.1 uncultured Eubacteriales bacterium
GTATCTCTCCAAAAAGATTCTGTCTTCTCTCAGCAATACAGAGAAGGTGTCAGCAAGATGGAATACTGGGATCCCATGTACGAAGATGTCATGAATCTTCTCGCCAAGCTCCCCAGAATTGCAGCCTATATCTACCGCAAAAGCTACAGAAATGGAGATCATATTCCCGCTGACCCCAACATGGATTGGGGTGGCAACATGGCTCAAATGCTCGGCGTTACCGATGATCCCGCTTTCATTGAACTCATGCGACTCTATCTCGTACTCCACAGCGACCACGAAGGCGGAAATGTTTCAGCTCATACAACCCACCTAATCGGCTCTGCACTTTCTGACGCTTACTACTCACTTGCTGGTGGAATGAACGGCCTTGCCGGACCATTGCATGGTTTGGCCAACCAGGAAGTTCTTCGATGGGTCATGAACCTTATGGATGAATTAGGCGGAGTTCCCACAAAAGAACAGCTTACAAAGTACTGCTGGGATACATTAAATTCAGGTCAGGTTATCCCCGGATACGGCCATGCTGTACTCCGTCAGACTGACCCCAGGTACGTGGCACAGAGGGATTTTTCCTTAAAGCATCTTCCCGATGATAAGATCTTTACGGTCGTGAGTGCACTCTATGATGTCGTTCCCCCCATCCTCGAAGAACAGGGAAAAGCCAAAAACCCGTGGCCCAATGTGGATGCTCACTCAGGAGTCATTCTCCTCCACTATGGCATGACAGAATATGATTTCTACACCGTATGCTTTGGGGTTTCTCGAGCGATCGGTGTCCTTTCATCCCTGATCTGGGATAGAGTCCTTGGTCTAGCGATCGAAAGGCCGAAGACTGTCACTACAGACTGGATCGAAGAACAAGTTAAAAAGTAGAAGCAGAGATAGTACAAGAACCTGAAAGGAGTAGCGGAAGTTTATTCCGCTACTCCTTTTTTTTAAAGTTATTTTTATTTCATTCGGTCTGTTCGGGGGACAGATCCTACATCATCCTAAATTATCCGATCCATCCGGGGAACAGCCCCCAAAATTATTTATACGAGGCTATTTTGATCAAATCAATGAGCATGCTAAAACCGGTCTCTTTTCTTCCCGCACCAGGGCCAATAATCGTCACATCACCCAGTGTATCTGTCGTGACCGTGACAGCATTGGTTGCTCCCATGACACTGGCCAGAGGATGGCTTATGTCCACTTCTTCAGGAGCCACAGAGGCTTTGGCAATGCCTCCTTCACTCCAAACCTTGCCTATGAGCTTAAACCGCTTTCCCCGGTTCTTGGCCTCTTCGATCACAGAGGCTGATATCTCTGTGATCCCCTGGCAGGGATAATCAAAAGGATCTGCGTTCGATCCGTACACGACCTTTGCCAGTATCGTCACCTTTGCGAGGGCATCCCAACCAAGGACATCCGCATCCGGAACGGCCTCTGCATACCCAAGCTCCTGAGCCTTTTTTAGTGCATCCTCGTAGGAAAGCCCTTCTTCCATGCGAGTCAGGATATAATTCGTCGTCCCGTTCAAAATTCCTTTAATCTCGGTGATAGTGCTCCCTGCAAGTGTTTCCCTGAGCAAATTGAGCAGCGGCGTCCCGCTCATCACTGTCCCCTCAAAAAGGAATTGGACACCTTTGGCCTCGGCAATCTGGACAAGATCTTGATAATGGAGAGCCAGAGGGCCTTTATTCGTTGTGACCACATGGAGCCCTTTTCCCAGAGCCGCTTTGATATGAGACGTAGCCGGCTCTCCTGTTTTTATGTTAGTGTAAGTAGCTTCAAACATCACATCTGCATTAGCATCCCTTATCATATCCAGAGCGTTCCCCTCATATGTCCTAGCTTCCATATCACACAACAATCTCTCTGATTTCACTAGATCCAGAGCTTCTGTGAGGTCCAATCCTGCGGGATTCATAACACTCCCCTTCATCTCATCTGAAATTCCAACCACTACCGGCTCCAGACCATACTCCCTGGATAACAGGTCCTTTTTCCCCACTAAAAGCTCTGCCAATCCCTGGCCTACAGTGCCAAAGCCAACAAAGATCAAACGCATCGCTTTCCTCCTAATTCGTCCTTATTTTCTGTTTGGTCCTACTACCATTTTATTTTTTATCTAACAGGAATCTCCTGCATAATGGAATTATATTTATTTTTGTATCTTCTGTCTAACATAGGTTGCATTTTCAAATCCGTGATGTCATGAATACTCAATAGCCTTATTGAGTGTCCCAATTGTGTGGTGGAGAAAACCGTGAGAATGGCTGGACGGGCATTTTCCTCTATGTAGAGACCGTTTCCCAAACGGTCCGTTCGGGGAACGGACCCTACACTTAAATAATCATCATCCCGGATTTGGAAGTACCATAAGAATGGAAACTTGCATATCCTAATATTTTTCAATACAATTGATAGCCTCACGACGGAGAGTGGATGGGTCCTCTCCATGAGTTGTCAGGACAAAACATCTTGATTATCCGGTCAGGTCGAATTATCGCAGATCTTCAAAAATCAATCCATTTTCCATATATTTCAATCCGTACAAAAAACTATCAAGGAAGCAAGGAGGTACTGTATTATGCACTTTAAGTTGCTAAGGGACAAAGACACCAAAGCCATGGACGCCTTGATCGATTCCTACGGAGGAGCCAAAAAGATTTCACGAACGATTGAAGAAAAAAGAGGCTACACAACCAGAAAGAAAATCGCAGATGAGAAAGGATTTGGAGAGACTCTCGCAAAAGCTGAAGAATATGCAAAGCGTTTTGCCAAGGTGGAAGACTTCATCGCAGCGAACAATATTAAGTTCACGAAGGATGGAGTCTGCATCACACAAGTCTCAGGTTTCCAAGCTGCCCCCGTTACACTGGACTGCATGAGGAGGGTTGCAGAGAGTGGAGACGTGCTCTTCCCCACAGAAATGATCTCTGTTGTGCCCATGACAGAGCAGTATGTCTACAGCGGCGACCTGCTCACCACTCTGGCTATGGCTGAAAACATCCTCGCTGCAAGCAAGTTTTGCTCCACAAACCTCATCGGGATTCCACTTCCCAAAGAGCGGTTTGAGCGCATCGAAAAAGTGACCGGCGAAAAATTCGAGCGGAGAGACCTTGGTAGTGGGATGAGTCAGCTCATCATGAAAAACATGGGAACAGCTTTCGGCAACTTCGGGGGTGTCGAAGTCGGAAACAATAACCATCTCGTCTACCTCGATGGGATCACCAGAGCAGCACTCGAAACTGGAGGGAATTTCTACCTCAACCCGAGCTGGTCCACCATCGTCGCGGCCTGTTATTACGCCAGAGAGATCCCAAACCTTTCATTCAAGATCTCCATGCTTCTCTCGACACAAAATGCCATCCAGCTCAGGATGCTCATGAACATCTTCAAGGAATATCTCCGTGATGATGGGACCACACCCATCTACGAGATCAACATCGGGAACGCGGCAACAGCAGAAACCTTCATCCAGTGCAGTGAAGAGATGGAGGCTTCGGGTCTCCCCACTATCTACCTCGCCGCACATCTCAGGATAAATCCCGATCTCGGAATGGAAGATTTCAACTGGACAGAGAGCGCTTTCCGTGTTCTTGAGGCGGGAAGAGACCTGACCATCAAATACGAGAGTGACGGGACATCGCGTCCTTACGATACCATGGAGGCCTATTTCTTCTCTGACGAGGAAAGGAACGAAAAGGCGGACCTGATCGGGGATGTCATCTACCATAAATGTGTCCGGTGCGATCTGGATGCCAAAGAAATTATGAGACGGGGGCATAAAGCACTATTCGGCAAGATTTCCTACAGATAACATCTCTGCCCTCGAATCGGGAGAAATCATGGACCTAGGGATTCAGAATAAGGTGGCGTTGGTGGCTGCATCCAGCAGCGGCCTGGGGAAGGCAGTCGCTTGCCAACTCTCCAGAGAAGGCGCGAGGCTCGCCATCTGTGCACGAAGCGAGACAAATCTCTCCAAGGCCAGAGAAAATATTGCCGCCGAAACAGGCGGCATCATCCAGGCTTATACTGCGGATGTGACACAGAAATATCAGGTCGATCAGATGATCACAGATATCGTTTCAACGCTCGGATCTATCGACATCCTGGTCTGCAATGCCGGTGGTCCTCCTCCGGGTTTTGTGGATGATTTTACACCGGATGACTACCGCAATGCCGTAGAACTCAATCTTATGAGCACGATTACCCTTTGCTACGAAGCCATTCCCCACATGAAAAAGAGCCGATGGGGAAGGATCATATGTATCACCTCTGTCTCAGCAAAACAACCCATCCCAAACTTGATCCTCTCGAACACGGCGAGGGCCGGAGTTCTCGGATTTGCCAAGTCACTGTCCGAACAAGTCGCACCTTATGGGATCACTGTCAATTCTGTCTGCCCCGGATACACAAAAACAGAGCGGGTGGGAGATCTAGCCCGATCCTATGCCGATTCGGGAAAGGGGACGCAGGAGGATTTTTACAAGACGATCGAAGCAAGTATCCCCATGAATAGGCTGGGCACAACAGAGGAGTTTGCACACACAGTGGCTTTTCTGGCTTCAGAGGGTGCGGGTTATATCACTGGTGTTGCCCTGCAGATCGACGGAGGCTACATCAAAGGTTTGTTTTAGACTCAGAGAAAGGAGTGAAAACATGAAAGACCTGATGGACAATAGGGAGGGCACACCCTATCCGGAATTCCTCCGGAATCTGCCGGAGGTGGATATGCCCTTCGAAGGAATCAAAGCCTGGTTAGTTCAGGGTGACCAATCGCAGGTCGTGTTCTTTGATATAGAGGCTGTCGGCGAAGTCCCACCCCACTCACACTGTGCACAGTGGGGAATTGTCATCGCGGGCGAAATGAAACTAACTATCGGCGAAGATACCCAGATCTATAAAAAGGGAGATTGGTATTTTATTCCCGAGGGGGTCGTTCATTCGGCAACATTCCTCTCTCGGGTCCAAGTGATCGACGTGTTCGCCGACCCAAAACGATACAGCCCTAAACTGAATTATTCATAAAAAATGTCGATACTTATTACAAACAAATCTGACAATCCCAATTTCATAGACCTCATTATTATAATCGACATTTTTTATGAATAATCCAGATTAAATAGACCAACCTTTCAAATGACAAATAAATTTGAGTGAAGAGGAACAGCATGAAATATGAATTCGCAAGCTTGATGAAAGACTTTGAGGGATATGCTATCGGCAAGATGCTTAGTTATCTGGGCGATCCTGATATCATTTCCTTTGCAGGGGGATTGCCCAGCGATGAGCTCTTCCCTGTGGACCTCATCCAAAAGGCCGCTGAAAAATCGTTGCGCGAGGACTCGGCGAGAGTCCTCCAGTACTCTCCCATCCCCGGAGAGAAGGATTTGATAGAGGCTATCATCGACTACCTCAAAACCGATGGGATATTTATCGAACCGGAAAATATTGTGATCACCACATCCGGACAACACGGGTTGGATCTCGTCGGACGGGCTTTGCTCGACCCTCAAGATCTGATCGTCGCTGACCTGCCCACTTTTGGAGGAGCACTGGCGGCATTCGAGCTAGAGGATGCAAGATACATCGCCAAAGACATCGAGGATGATGGATCCAATGTCGCGGGTTTGGACAAGGATATCGAAGCGTCTATCAACAGAGGGCAAACACCCAAGTTCATCTATGTTGTCCCGGATTTCCAGAATCCCTCGGGGATAACGATGAGCCTAAAAAAGAGATATACACTTCTGGAAATGGCAAAAAAATATGAAATCCCGATCGTCGAAGATAGCCCCTACAGAGAGCTTAGGTACAGGGGAGAGCAGATCCCTTCGATATGCTCATTAGACAACGACAACGGGAATGTCATCGGGCTTTACACTTTTTCCAAGATCCTTTGTCCAGGGATCCGTGTCGGATTCAACATCGGGCCGCCTGATGTGATCAAGAAATTTGCGTTCATCAAAGGAGCAAACATCCTCAACACACCCAAACTCAACCAGGATATCTGCAGGACCTTCCTGACTGAACACGACCTGAATGCCCACTTCCAGAAAGCCGTCACGTATTACGATGCAAAGCTGCATTTTTTCCTGGAAGCCCTGGAGGAAAATTTTCCGGCAGATATGGGAGTCAAATGGACAAAACCTGAAGGAGGGCTTTTCCTCTGGATCACCACTCCTGAGGAGATCAACACGCTTGACCTCTTTTACATGGCCATCGAGGAAAAGGTGGCTTTTGTCCCGGGTGAAGTCTTTTATCCGGAAGGCTTCAGAAAATACAACACCATGAGGATCAACTTCTCATACCCCACAAAAGGACAAATCCTCGAAGGAGTCAAGAGACTGAAGGCCGTCATTCAAAAATACATGTCCCAAAACCTCAAAATATAACTCTCT
>CAZIMJ010000190.1:0-6249 GCA_964540205.1 uncultured Eubacteriales bacterium
TGATAGATGGAAAAAGAGTGATTTTAGAATTCATTTGGACAGATGAGTTTTAGGTGTTTTTTGAGACTGGATTAATAAAGAAGGCTAAAGAATGGGATGAAGGACAAGGAAAGATATATAGGTTGCCAAAAGAATTATCTAGTAAAATGTATAGTCAAGAAAAACCTGTTGACTTTTTATTATCAATAAATTAAATATTATAGGGCAAAGGAGATTCGGATGATCAAGAATGATATTGCCCTCGCAATCGAAGACAAATCTGAATTCAGTAGGGCTAAATCATTACTCATCGTTGAAACAATATTAGCCTCTCTTAAAGATGCCCTTATCAACGATGAAAAAATCGAGATCAGAGGGTTTGCCAGCTTAAAAGTTGTGGATAAAAAGACCGGATATGGACGGGATATCCGGAGAAAAAAGCAGATCAAGATAAAAAAGGGGAAACGGATCAAATTTAGACCCGGTCAAGATCTCAAACACCTCACTTAACTTGTGTAATCCTGGGACTCCACCACTCCATTCCCAAGTATCTCTCGTCACTTTTTTTCAGAATATTATGGTTCTTTTCTTTTGGAGGGAAACTCATGACTAAATACAAGATAAAACCCCTTTCTCCAGATAAAGTCAAAACTTATTCCCTTGAATCGAGGAAGAGCAAAGTCGATATCCAAACGTTTGCCAAAGTCCTTACCGGGGATGAAACGATCTCAACCTTCGTTGATAGCCTGCCCGATATTTTAGCCGGAAAAGATTTTAAAACCTTTATTAAGAAGGCAAGAAAGGCCAAAGAAGGGAATAAACCCATTATCTTTGCCTTGGGCGCACATGTGATAAAGGTGGGTTTGAATCCCATCGTCATCGATCTCATGAAATTGGGGTGGGTAAGCGCACTGGCTCTCAATGGGGCTGGAATCATTCATGACTTTGAGATTGCATTCGCAGGACAAACCTCCGAGGATGTGGCCGTTCAGATCAAAGACGGGCGTTTTGGAATGGCCAAGGAGACAGGAGAGTACTTGAATAGGGCGATAGCCAAGGGATCGAAGAAAAATTTAGGATTGGGTGAGGCCGTCGGAGAGATGATCTCTTCCTCCGATTTTCCTCATAAAGACCTCAGTTTGTTGTCTTGTGCCTATGACCTCAATATTCCTGTGACCGTTCATGTCGCTCTAGGGACGGATATCATCCATTTTCATCCAGAAGTCAATGGGGCCGATGTGGGCAAAATCTCCCTTAACGATTTTTTTCTGTTTTGTTCCCTTGTTGAGAGGCTGGACGGGGGAGGGGTGTATGTGAATGTCGGGTCCGCAGTCGTTTTACCCGAAGTCTTCCTCAAGGCAGTGTCTTTCGTCAGGAACAGGGGCAGTGTTCTCAATAACTTTTCCACGGCTGTTTTTGATTTTAACCTCCATTACCGCCCCCACGAAAATGTTGTCAGAAGACCTTTGATGAATAAAAAGGACGGATTTTACTTTATCGGACACCATGAGATTATGATCCCGCTCCTTGCTGCTTCTCTGAAATCAGTGACATGAAACGTAAAACGTGAGATGTAAAATATTATACTTACCTAAAATGTATAATGTGAAACGTGAATTGGAAGCAGCGAGAGATGGGGCATAGAAAAGATCGACTTTTTCCGTTTTACGTTTCCCGCTTTACGTGTAAAAGCTGATAATTCATCATAAGATTTCGGAAGACGATCTCTGTCTGCTCTATCGTGTTTTGAATTCTTCCGGAAGTGTCGATACGGTAATCGGCGAACTGGGCCTTCTTCTCGGGATCCATCTGACTTTGGATTTTTTTTAGTGCGGCCTTGCGGCTGATCTGATCACGCTCCATCAAACGCGTAATTTGTGTGTCTTTTTTGCAAAGCGCAATGATGATCCTGTCAAAAAAATCGGCAAAACCCGCCTCGATCGTCAGAGCCGCTTCGGATACAAAAATCTTATAAGAGCCCTCTTTCCTGAGTTCGTAGATGATTTCCTTTTTCTTTTCGAAAACGAGGGGATGGATGATGCTGTTGAGAAATTTCCGCTCTTTGTTATCGGAAAATACGATCTCCCCCAATTTCGAACGGTTAATGGTCTTGTCGGGATTGAGGATTTCTCGCCCGAAATGAGCGACTAAAGATTCCCATGCAGGTTCCTTGGGTTCCGTGAGCTCTCTAGCGACGAGATCCGCATGGTGGATGTAACACCCGAGCTCTTCAAGAACTTTTGCTATTACACTCTTACCTGAAGCAATTCCCCCTGTTAGAGCAACAATCAGCATAACGAAATTGTGTCTTGAGTAGGATGCTGGGTTACCGTTTTGACTGACCTATTTCTTTTCGCCTTCAAACTGGAAGTCTTCATCAAAACTGAGGGCGATACCCTGTTTTTTCCCTTCCTTATCGAGCTTTTGGAGACGGACTGTGAGACCCCCGAGAAAGAGTTTGGTTTTTTTCCCTCCTGTGACTTTGCTGGGAATTTCAACCACAAGGTTAAGCTTGGATCCAACGGTGATACCAGATTCCAGCGAAAAGTAAGCCCCCCCTGAGCTGATGTTCTCGAGTATGGTCTCTTCTTTAAAGTTTGATCCTTCCGGGAGAGTCCCCTCTACGATGGCAGACAGAGGAAGTTCAAAACGCCATTCTTGGCGGCGGTCGGAGTTTCGGTCTATACGAGGGAGGATTGTTTTTGATTTTTTTTCATCAGTAGATTTTTGTGATTCTTTTTTCATTTTTCCTCTACTCCCAAATTTACTAAAAGAGCGCAGAATTAATTGCGTAAAGTGCTAATTGAAGACGGCTGTGTGTGTCAAGCTTCGCATAAATACTTTTAATGTGGGATCTTACGGTGTTCTTGCTAATGAACATTGCTGATGCGATCTCATCATTGCTTTTGCCCTGGCCGATGAGTCTGAGAACTTGAAATTCTGTGGGGGTGAGCTGGTCGAGCGTTTTTTCTTTGAGATCACGTCCAACAACAGAGATGATTCGGTCCATTATGCTGCTCATTTTATCTCTGGGCAACCATATTTCCTCTTTATGGATGATCCGTATGGCCTCGGGAAGTTGGTTGGATGGATCGTTCAGGTCGAAGTACCCTCGCACGCCCACATTCATGAGGCTCACAACTTCTTCATGGGAAGGAATGTTTCCCAAGAGCATAAGCTGTGATTTCATGTCATCTTCTGAAATGTCCCTAATGGCTTTGCATATCTCTCGAATATTAGGTAATGGCTCAGAGTTTGCAAATAGGACGATGTTCGGGCGGAGCGTTTTTATGGATTCTAAAAACGAATCGATCGTGCTTTTCTCGATATTCATGACTTCCAGGTCTATATCCGCGTCGATGGCTTTTAATATTCCCGAGAGGATAAGATCAGAAGTACAATAGATCAGAACAGTTACTTTTTCAGAATCGGATGCTTGAGATTTCTTATTATTCATTGCTATCTCTTCTTTCTCCCCCTTGAGATGTATTCATTCACCTTCCATTCTTGAAGATATGTTATAAGAACAAAAATTGTATGTCAAGAGACTTCATTATTCCGTAAGCATACCCAAAACCGTGCTATATGACGTTCCGAGTGTTCCAATTAGTGTTTTTAAAAACGAACAATGGGACTCGAAACTGTTTAAATGTAGCGACCGTTTCCCAAACGGTCCGTTACATCGGTCAGCTCGGGGAGCTGACCCTACATTGGAAGGTCCCATGCCCGTCCAACCCTTCTCACGGTTTTCTCTACCACATAATTGGAACACTCAATAACGTAATGTGATTCATGACATCATGGTTTTGGCGATGCTTACTATTATTACTGATGATATAGGTAAAGACATAAAAATTTTGAAGAGGGAGGCGATGAAGGAGACCGGATCAACGATCCTAAGAGGTTTTTTGGATCTTATAGGATCGGTCTAACCGGATGATGACGAGCTGTTTTTTTTGGTTATTTGTCTCTGATTGAACAAAAATGACCTCACCGGATATCATGAGGTTAAGATGAGATTCGAGTATCAATGTTTTTGGAATCTCAAGGCACATGTTGATTCTTGTGCCGATAGTCACTTTCGCTTTGAGCCAAAAGGAAGCTTCTTGAGAGCTTATGGATGATATCTTGGCATGCTCTTCGAATTCTTCTCCTTTAGCGTTAACCGCTGAAACGAGTGCTGGCACCGAGAGCTCAAAGTAACGCTCTTGCCTTTGCGCGGTTGTTTTTTTAGGATCAGAAGCCTTGTCGAGAGTTCTTGTCGATTCCATTTCGCGCCCATTGTGTCAGATATCCTATGCACAATCAATCGCTTCTAAAGATGATTTCTAGGGTGATTTTTTCTTCCCCTTTCTCATCGGGAGAGGTTAAATCTACGGCTAATCTGAATTTTTCACAAAAATTGTCAAACACTTCTGAAGACCTTTATGAGGAGGGAGGATTGGTGTGAGAGAATTCTATTTTTGTGAGTCGATGATATATTTGCTCGAAAACTTGAGTGATACACGTTGTTTTAAATTTTTGCCTTTTAAGACTTCTACGAAGATGACTTTCCCTTTGATGATGAGCTTGAGATCTTTCTTGTCTGCCAACTTAGGCGGAAGATCGATGATGAGTTTTAGCTCGCTTCCCAAAGCCACAGGATTTGTCAACCAAAAGGATGAACCATGATGGCTTATATAAGATAAAACCGTCTTCTCTCTGAAGGCTCCACCTGATTCTTCTTCGCCTTCGACCAGAGTTGGAAGGGACAGATTGAATCCCTGTTCTTTTAAGGCGTTGTTAACATTGAAATTATCTGATGATTCGTAGGACATAAGCGCTTCCTTTTCCAATTTTTATGCCAAAGTTAGAATGCCACAGCTCCTTAAACAGGGTCAATCACCCTTTTGGATGATTTGCAGGGTGAAATTTCGCCGTCATTATTATTACCCCTGTCACCCCCGTTGCGATGAGAAGTTACCTAACCCTTGCGTTTCCTGTATTTTCCGGAAAATTCCGTAAAATTCTGTAGTAGGTCGTCACAACGTCGACACCATTTTACTCATTGACAATTCATATGTTTATGAATTAACTTATCATTGAGTCAATAGGGGAGTTTGAATCAAAAACTCAGATCAATATAAATGTTTATAGGAGAAAAGGCATGGAATTTAACGATGGGATAAGATGGCCCGCAGTCGCATTACAGGGAATAATTTTAAGTAATATCACATTGATTGGGATTTCAAGAAATGAATCGTTCAATGTATTTTTGTTGATCTCCGCTATCATTATTCTATCTCTATTCATCCTTCAATCGGTCAGTCGACGTTTTTTATTATTATATCCTTATAATCAATTCATGAATGTGGAAACCCCATCAATAGATACATATATTTTAAAGATATTTTTAATAACATCGATATTTTTCTTTCTTATTGGGCTTCTCGATTTGAAGATTTGTAATATTATTTTTTCAAATGTTGATAGAACTCTTTTATGTTGCATATTACTCTTTTTTATCATTAGCGTTGTACTTATTTTCTTGATATTCATTCCAATAATTTGGTTGTTCTGTTTAAGAAAAAAATCAATTAAAAAAGTGGTTGACTTACTAAAAAATACTAAATTCGAACAGACAATACCTTGTCCAAAATGTTGTGGAGGAAAGGCTAAACGGATAAGGAAGGTTTTAGACAGAAAATCAGGCATGGTTATTACTCAATGTGAAAAATGCGGATATAAAAGAGAAGAAGATGTAAAATTCATTATTGCCTATGGAACATAATCTCAACTTTCATAATTGATCCAATTTCTTCATCATCCTCACATAAGTCCGCATGATAGTATCCGCATCTTTATATTTTTCGTCTTCATATTTTTTGTTCCATGCCTTTAGGACTTCCTTCCAAAATTTCATAACGGCCCCACGAGGTGAACTTTTTTTTTCAGGAGGAGGGCCCATTTCTTCAACAAGAAAATAAAGTCGTTCGTGTTTTTCTGATATTGCCACCTTTACCCCAACATGTTTTTTTAACTCGTTGATTATTTTTTTGAAGTCCTTATCGCTGACGGGCCTGAAAATTTCTAATTTAATCGGAAAATCTGTCTCCGTAATGATGGCGTGGCGGTCCGTATCTATCGCTTTAATAACTTCCTCTCTTGAAATCCTATAAACAGGAGACTTCGGCTTAAAGCCTGTAAGTGTGTATATGATAAGAGATTCTTGATCTATTCCGGCTTCAAAGGAAATGTATCGCGATCGGCCTTCCAAAAGTTCCCGTTGTG
>CAZIMJ010000191.1:0-10512 GCA_964540205.1 uncultured Eubacteriales bacterium
TTTCTTTGGGCAGTTCGTTGATATGCATCCTTTTTGTTTTCCGATCCTTTTTCTCGGTCTCATCTTTTTCCTCTTTTCCAAATACGGAAAAGATTACCGGGTGTTTGGCTGGATGTACCTGGCTATTTTTGCCCTGTTTATTGTGGCGCGTGCCAAAACATACTATATCGCACCTATCTATCCTGTGATGTTCGCAGCGGGTGCTGTCGGTATTGAAAAGATTATCGAAAACTGGAATTTCACCTGGCTCAAGACCGCAGTGCTGACATTTCTTCTGGGAGGGGGTGTGTTGACTGCGCCCTTCGCTCTACCCATTCTTCCTGTAAAAACGTATATCAGTTATTCTGATTTTTTAGGTGTTACTCCACCCCGGACAGAGGATCATGCTATGGGAGTGCTGCCTCAGCATTATGCAGATATGTTCGGTTGGCCGGAGATGGCAGAAACCGTGGCCAAGGTCTTCCTCAAACTTACTCCCGAGGACCAAGCCAAATGCGGGATCTTTACACAGGATTATGGAGAGGCGGGCGCCATAGACTTCTTCGGTCGACAGTATGGCCTGCCCAAGGCCATCTCTGGGCATAACAACTACTGGATCTGGGGTCCTAGGGGGTATACGGGCGATGTTTTGATCATTATAGGCGGGAATGCGGCCGATCATGGACAGGTATTCAATAGTGTGGAACAGGTCGGAATCTTCACACATGAATATGTCATGCCCTATGAGAACAATCTCCCAATTTTTGTGTGCCGGGAGCTGCGAGGCACTATCGGGGAAGTCTGGCCGAGGGTGAAGCATTACGATTGATATCCTGAACTATTCATAAAAAATGTCGACACTTGGCTCAACTAAACAAGGAGATAGGGATGGCAGACAAGGAACAATTTACAGGTTTTTCCACTGAGACCCTGTCTTTCTTCAGAAAACTGAAAAGAAATAACACCAAGGATTGGTTTGACAGGCACAGGGAGGAATACGATAGGTTTGTTCTCGAGCCGGCTAAGGCTTTTGTGGTTGCAATGGGAGAGAAGTTCCATGCTGAGAGTGTCAAAGTCAGAGCAGAGCCTAAACTCAACCGGTCGATTTTTCGCATTTATCGTGATACCCGTTTCAGCCCGGACAAAACTCCGTACAAGACACATTTGGCTCTCTATTTCTGGGAGGGGATGCTTCCTCGAATGGAGTCTCCTGGCTTCTATGTTCATGTGGAGCCATCCAAACTCTTGCTGGGAGCAGGTATTTACATGTTTTCTCCGAAGCAGTTGACTCGCTACAGGAAAGCAGTGGTCGATCCTGAATGGGGTCAGGACCTTGCCGATATCATGACAAAGATCTCTCGGCGAAAAGATTTCAAGTCGGGAGAAAAACACTATAAAAGAATTCCACCTGGATTTGATCCCGATCACTCGAATGCTGAATTCCTCCTTTACAACGGGATCCATGTGTGGGAGGAGACGGCTATCCCTGAAGAATTTTTTTCCGTGAAATTTATGGATTATTGCTGGAAAAAATTTAAGCCCTTCCTTCCTCTTCACGAGTGGGTGTTCGCCTTATCGAGCGGAAAAATTTAAAGAGACTATTCTCCTTTCAATAAAAATCGAAGCTCTGATTTAAGAAGATTGATAGTGAAAAAGACATTATACCTGATTTGCAATGCCCACTTGGATCCTGTTTGGTTGTGGGAATTGGAGGAGGGTGCGGGAAAAGCTCTGTCAACATTTCGATCCGCAGCCAAGTTGTGTGAAGAGTTTGAAGAAGTCGGGGTATTCCTCTTATCTTTTCTGCCGTCCCGACCTGAAAGGATTTTCCCTTCCTTCAGAAGAGTTCGTGTGGGTCGGTTATGATGGCTCTGAGATTTTGGCGCGCCGTGCGACCGATCACTACAACTCGTTCATAGGGAAGGCTCGGCAGCGCGTGGAAGAGTGGCTGGAAAAGCATCGCGACAAGGAGTTCGGGGTCTTGCTCTGGGGAATAGGTGATCATGGAGGCGGCCCTTCACGTTTAGACTTGGAACAACTCCGGCAGCTTATGAAAGAGCAATCCGACTGGACGATCCATCATGCGGTGCCAGAGGATTATTTTGAACGTGTGGCAGGGAAGAGAACGCAGCTTCCCCGCCACACGGCGGATTTAAATCCATGGGCTGTGGGATGTTACACCACCATGGCCTGCATCAAGCAAAAACACCGTGCGCTCGAAAACACCTATTATAAGACAGAAAAGATGATCACATCAGCTTTCTGCCAGGGGATGATGGACTATCCATCCGACCCGCTCAGAGAAGCTCTCGAAGACCTTCTCTTCTGTGAATTCCATGATATCCTGCCTGGGTCATGCATTTCTGAGGCAGAAACCTCCTCACTCCAGAGACTGGATCATGGCCTGGAGATACTGGCGCGATTGAAGGCCAAAGCCTTTTTTGCTCATCTCAGCGGCCAGCCCCCCGCTGAAGAGGGCGAGTTTCCCATTTTTGTTTTTAATCCTCATCCATTTTCTGTGGAGGAGGTGATCATCTGTGAGTTCCAGCCGCAAGAGCCAAATGAAAACAAGGCTTTGTTCTGGCTCCCACAGATCTTTGATGAAAGCCTATCGAGTTTCGGGGACAGATTATCTGAGTCCGGGCGCTTTCAAGGTCCTTGTCGTCGAGGATTATCCCGACCCATGGGGTATGTTAGTCGATTCGTTCAGGAAAGTCGCCGGTTCGTTCTCCTTGATGACAAGGGAGGAAAGTGCATGCTTTGCGGGGATCTCTCTACAGGAATTGGACCCTGTCCGGGTGATCGAGGATGGCCCAGCAAGGACCGTAGTGGAAGCCCTGTTCAAATACAGCAGTTCGTCCCTTTGCGTGCGCTACAAAATCCCTAAGCAGGACCATGCCTTCGAGATAGAGATTCGTGTGTACTGGAACGAAAAGGACCGCATGATTAAACTTTCCATACCGACAGCGTTTTTAGACGGAGGCTGCAGCGGACAGGTGGCCTATGGTGTTGAAGATTTTAAGGAAAGAGCTGTGGAACTGGTCGCGCAAAAATGGATCGGCGTACACTCTGCAAACAACCAGCACACGCTGACTGTGATCAACGATGGGACGCATGGTTTCGACTTTTTGGAGAGGAAGATATCCATCTTCCCCACGCTCAACGATTTCTATGAGAAAAACCCGCCAGTCGATCTTGTGATCATTGCATCGCCCGTGCATCACCACGTGACACAGTCATGCCAGGCATTACAGCGGGGCAGTTTTGTCTTGTGTGAAAAACCTCTTTCCGCAACAGTTCAGGATGCACGAAGATTGATCTCAGAAACCTTTACAACGAACCGCTGGGTAAAGATCGGATACCAGTGGTCTTTTTCTGAAGCCATCCAGACGTTAAAAAAGGATATCATCCAAGGACGATTCGGCAGTCCTCTTCGGCTAAAGACCCTCTGTTTTTGGCCGAGAGACCTGTTCTACTTCCAGAGAAACGATTGGGCGGGTAAAAAATTGAGTGAGGAGGGGCGTTGGATCTTTGACAGCCCTGCCAACAATGCAATGGCTCATTTTCTACATAATATTTTTTATGTCTTGGGAGATCGACCGGATTTGAGTGCTATGCCTAAGGAAGTTATGGCGGAACTCTACCGGGCATATCCCATTAAAAACTATGATACTATTGCCTGTCGTGCTTGGACAATAGGAGGAGCTGAGATCCTTTTCTTTGCATCCCACTCAACTTTTGAAGAACTGGGTCCCATGTTTTCTTTTGAATTCGAAAAGGGGATTGTGTCCTTCGGGGAAAACAGTAATACTGTTATGGCCATCACAAATGATGGGGAAGAAATAAACTTTGGCTCGCTCGATAAAGATCCTTTCCACCTCTAGGACACTTGTGGAAAAAACTCTTCGTTTTGATTCCCCCAAAAGAATCCCCCGCCACGTGTGGTCGCTTCCCTGGGCAGAAGGACACCATGCCGATTCTTTGCGTCAACTGAGGGAGAGGTTCCCCGATGATATTCAGGCTGCTTCAGCTGTGTATCATAAGCCGAAAGAGGCCGTGGGCAATCGATACAGCCAGGGCACTTATATCGACGAATGGGGCTGTGTATTTGAAAATCCGGAAACTGGGATCATCGGTATCGTGCGGAAACCCCGGATCGCCGATTGGCGGGACTTGGAGGATTTTTCCCCTCCAGAATCGACTTTAAGTCTGGATAAAGATGCGGTAAACGTCTTTTGCAGGGAGAGTGATAAGTTTATCCTGAGTGAAACAACTGCACGACCTTTTGAACGACTGCAGTTTCTCCGTACGATGGAACAGGCATTGATCGACCTCGTCGAACAACCTCCCGATCTTTTTGAGCTTCTGCAACGTATTCACGCACATTATTGCAAAGAGATCGAGGTTTGGGCACAGACGGATATCGATGGCATTGCCTTGATGGATGATTGGGGGACCCAATCGTCATTGATCGCATCACCCGATATTTTTCGACAGATCTTCAAGCCCATGTACCGTGACTATGTGGAGATCGCACGCCATTTCGGTAAATATGTATTCCTCCATACCGATGGCTACATCATGGATGTCTTTCCAGATTTTATCGAGATCGGAATCGATGCTATAAACAGCCAGATCTTTTGCATGGGTGTAAAGGAATTGGGGGAGCGTTTTCGCGGGATGATCACTTTCTGGGGAGAGATCGAGAGGCAGCACCTCCTTCCCAGCGGAACTCAGGAAGAAATTTTCCAGGCTGTTTGTGAAGTCAGGGAAGAACTCTACGAGAAGGGTGGTGTCATCGCCCAGTGTGAATTCGGCCTCAAAGCCAAGCCGGAGAATGTGCTTGCTGTTTTTGAAACCTGGGACTCTTTCCGTTTTTAAGGATCAGATACGATGGATGTTCGATGCCCTATAGAAAGGGAATGAAAAAGATGGATTGGGTAAAGCTGACTAAAAAAGTGTACTTAGATGTAGCAGGTACGAACAGAAAATATTAACTCTTGTTCTTCTGAATTTGCATCAGTGGTGAGGCCTTTGTGCCGTCACCAAGTGCTTCGCCATCTCCATTGCCGTCTGTCTCGATTTCGACACCAAGAAGGTGTGCTGCTCCTTCGTAGATCTGTCTGTAGTATTTTTTAGATTCCTGCATCTGCGCCAATTTCTCTCTGATGTTCTGGAGTTCTTGTTCCATTTGAGAATCCATGTCGTGGAGTTCTTTTTTGGCCGCTTCCATAGTTTTTTTGTAAAGGTCTTCTTGATCTTTGTTTACTTTCATTTTATCACCTGATCTTTTATGATTTTTTAAACGTGAAAGAAATTGCTTTCCACACTTTGACCTTGACCCCATTTTTAAAAGCTGGAATAAATTTCCACTGTCGGACTGCATCGGTGCAATCTTCATTGAAGCCATAGGGACCGGGGATTCCCTTGATCAATGCTGTTTCAATAACGTCTCCGGATTCAGATATCAGGACATTGATCAACACTTTCCCTCCCACTCCGCGCTGGAAGGCAACACTGGGATATTTGGGATCTACTCTTTTTGCAATTTCGGGCTCGATGTCAACATTTTCGAGCGGAATGAGGTCTCCGGTTTCAACAGTAGGATTTCCGCCATCTGTTTGTGATGCCTCTTCGGGTTGTTCTCCTTCCGGTGTGATGCCCGGATCTCCCAGAGAGGTTAGTTCATAAGCGGGATCCTCTGAGGGAGTATTTGCGGACTTCTGATTATCCAGCGAAGAATTCATTGGCAATTCGTGAGCAAAAAGGGGTTCTGGAGAACTTTCGGTTGTTTCTGACAGAACATCTTCTTCCATGTTGACTCTCTCAATATCAGGGACTTGGGGGGTGGGGTCCTTGACAGGAAAGACCTCATTGACCTTTGTCTTAACCTCACCCCCTTCTTCTTTTGGCTCTTCTTGGGGAGATTGTATTGGGGGTTCTTGTGAGGGAGAGGTAACCTGGGATTGTTCTTTCTCATCCGGGTTTTCTATGACGATTTCCTCTGGTTCAGCGTTCACTGAATTTTTAACCGGTTGAATGGCCGCAGTCATGTTTTGAGGACTGGAGTTTGTGCTTTTGGGTTTGCGGAAAATAAATGAAGCGCTCAGTGCAACGGCGGCGACGAGGATAAAAGGGATGATAAACTTTAAAGGAATTTTTTTTAAGAATTCTAAAGAGTTCTTCAAAGCAGAGAGTGGAGAAATTTTCGTCTTTTCCTCTTCTGCCATTGCACTAAAGATCGAATCCTCTTTATGCGGTGCTGCGGCGACAGTCTCCTCTTCTGCTGTTGTGGTCAAGACAGCTTCCTCTTTTGACTCTTTGTACTCCTCCTGGTCCGGAACTTTCACTTCTTCTTCAATCTCGACCTTCTCTTCTTCAACTTCTTTTTCTTCCACGGCTGCCTTTGCTACAACCGCTTCATCTTTTGCAGCGACTTCAACTATTTCTTCCGGAGGAGCGGCACTTTTTTCTTCTGTTTTAGGAGGTGCTTTCTCATCAAGGTTTAAGCCAAATTCCAACAGTGTGTCCTCGAGCATTTTATCGATATGTGTTTTGACATCAGGACTTTTCTCTTCTTTTTCTGGAACAGTCTTTGCTGGACGCACGAGCTCAAGTACCTCACTCTCAATATCATCCTCCTGGAGTTTTGCCTCAGTCATTTTTGCCTCTACCTTTATGTTATCCAATGCTTTTTCAGAAAAATCCTCCAAATTTTGTGTTTCTTCTGCCATATCATTTTCCTCGGACTCTTTAATTTTTTCCTTCAACAAGTCTTTGATCGTGGAGAGGATTTCCGGACCCTTGAATGGCTTGCTCAGGAAAGCGGAAGCTCCATAGGCACTCATGGCTTCGATCTTGAATTGTTCCTCACGATAGAATTTTGTCAGGATGACAACGGGAATTTGGCCGTTGAAATCATGTGAGATAATGCTGCAAAGTTCAAACCCATGGAGCTTGGAGATCATGGGTTCCACAATAACTAGATCGGGATGTTCACCCTTGCATTTTTCCAGTCCTACCTCACCATCTCCAGCTGTCCTGACATCAAAGCCCTCTGATTTTAAGTATTCGGAAAGAGCAAGAGTAGACTCCTCATCGAAGTCGACGATTAAAATTTTTGTGTTTCTCATTTTTGCTCGTCTAAAGAGAGAAATGACTTCTCGGTTTCATTGTTATGCATGGATATTTATGCCACTCAACCCCTGTAGCGTCAATCCTCTTTTGCGGTGAATTAGAGGGTGATTTTTTTCCCAGATATTTTACCGCTAGAGGTGATAATCCCCGTTATGCTCAAAATTTCGTTTCTCTACCGTTTTTTCTTATCGGGTGTCTCGGTTAAGCCATAAATTTAGTCGTGTAGTCCATCGCAATAATGAGTATCTTTAGGAATAGAATCAGAGGAGATATTTTCGCTCCAGTCAGATTTTTAACGCTGCCCTCCCACCCTATGATATATTTAAAAGGATGGGAGAGTAATTATCCTCATCCGGTGTACAGTGATGTGAAGGTTCTGGGCTCGGCACTTCACAACACTCTGCATAAAGATGAAGAAAAACCCATGCAGACACTCCGCAAAAGAGGAAGTCACAGCCTCTTCTATCACAGCTTCTCTTGCCATGCCAACCACGAACCGCTGAATCTGGCTATCGATCTCCTTCAGAAAAGAAAAACTGTTGCAGAAACAGCGCCTGAAGAGCCTGCTTTCCGTGTATTTCAGGATCAATGGTTCCGAGCCAGGGCTCTTCGCTGTCTCTTTGTAACTTTAAGGAATACGGCCGTGTGGATTTATGCTGTGCATGAATACATGGATACCCAAGAAGTCGCTATAAAAAAAAATTGCCGGGTGCTTCTGGATAAGATGATGGAACGCGAGATCAAAAACTGTAAAGAACTGCTGCAGGTGTGGCGAGAGAGCCCCATAGAGTGGATCATCATCTCAGGAAGCGTCGGAACTCCCTTTATCCATGGGAAGAATTTCGGTGACCTGCTCGAGAGAAAGATCGATCTGATGCAGAAGCACAAGAACGATGAACCCCGTATAGACCCTGATTATATGTTCCGCCTTCCCTGAATTATTCATAAAAGTTGCTGCCAAATATATACTTAAAAATCATTTAATATCTTATTGGCAGCATCTTTTACCCTACGGGCGAGCTAATCTTACTACAAAGCCTTCGTTGTAGCCCATTCGAAGTAGTTTACTACAGCTTCGTGGGCCACTGCCTCACCTTTGCGACCTTAATGTTAGGGTGGGGCGGGTCGGCTCGTGAATAATCCAGGCTAGATATTAGTTTGTCGCGATCATAGAAATATGAGGTAGACGCTCTCGGTATCCATCGCGGGCTTGTCCTGACCTTCGATCTCCACCGTGTTATCGATGATCAGAAAAAAATTTCAGAAAAAAATTTTGTTTTGACATCAGTTCAGACCTGTGGTATAAACATTCCTCGAGAAATGTTGAGAAAGGTCCTGGGAGTAATTACGATTAATCTGGAAGTATATGCTCCCCAAGAAGTTTGTTTGATTCGTTTCATGTCGTAAAATTCAAATGATTTATCCGTATGACCCTCCAAGTGACTTTTTTCTCGGCACATCCAGGCTTGTATTCAGAGCTCTCAAAGGGGAATCCATTCTATTCAGGGGACCTGGTCTAGCTTGGTTTTGGCATCGAATTTTTATTAAGGAGGCTGAGTTTTGCCAACAGGAACTGTAAAGTGGTTTAATGAGAAAAAGGGTTTTGGTTTTATCGAACAAGAGGAGGGGAAAGATATCTTCGTGCATTTTTCCTCGATCACTATGCCAGGATTTAAGACTTTAACTGCAGGTGACCAGGTTAGCTATGATATCGAAGAGGGCGATCGAGGCCCAGTAGCTAAGAACGTACAAAAAGCCTAATTTAAAGATTTATACATAAAGACTTCAGACTTGTCTGCATCTTATCATTATTGATCTCTATTTTTTCCTCGAGGACCTCTGCACCTTTGAGGATAAAATGGTGTCCACTATCCCTAAGAATCGTCTTTCTTTATAAATGCTTACAAAAGGTTTTTTTTCTTCCCTGTTTTTTACTAAACTGCTAAAATTGGCAGTCAAACATGAAGATTCTCAATTCAATCAATCACTGGTTGGCCAACCGCTTCATTGTGGATTTTGACAACACCGACAATAAGCAGGTTCGTGTGAGATATGGCCTTTTAGCAGGCTGGGTGTCGATTTTTGCAACTATATCGCTCTTTGTAGTCAATATGACTCTGGGTGTGGTGTCTGGCTCTGTGTCGATCATCGCCAATGCCTTTCATCTGCTCTCTCATCTTGCTAATTCGGTCATCCTGGTCGTGACCTTTTGGGCGACAGCCCGCCCTGCCACAACAAAGAATCCCTTCGGTCACGGTCGCATGGAACATCTAGCGCCGCTCATCATGTCGATATTCCTTTTTGTTTCGGGGATACAGTTGGCGGAGCGTTCTTCCCATCAAGCCCTCGCCCCCCATGAACTCCACTACTGGAAGGCACTGCCTTGGATCTTGCTCGCTTCTATAGTGGTGAAGCAGTGGCTCAGCCAATTTGTCACATATCTCGGGAATAGAGTCCATTCGCACGCAATCTTGGTCAACGCTTTTCACCACAAGATCGAGGCTGTGATGAGCCTGACAGTCATTGGGGGATTGCTGGCCAGCCACACCTTTCATCATCCGGAGATCGATGGTACCATCGGAATTTTGGTCTCCCTGTGGCTGCTCTATTTGGGATTCACCCATGCCAAAGAGGCAGTCGTCCCGCTTTTAGGTCAGGCACCCGACAAGGAAATGATAAGAAAGATCAGGGAGACAGCAAAATCTGTTGCTGGTGTTGAGGATGTCCATGAGATCATCGTACATGATTATGGATCCATGTACATGCTCACTTTGCACGCAGAGATCCCGGAAAAATTCAGTCCTGCGGAGATGCATGAGATCGCGGAAAGATGTGAGAGAAAGCTGAGGAAGCACTTCGGTGGAGAGGTGGTCTGCCATACGGATCCTCTCCTGGAGAAAACACCAGAGATACAGGCGATCGAAGATCAGTTCCAAAGAATCGTGAAGAATATTTCTAGAATTGTCGGGTACCACGATTTCCGAGTGATCGCTGAGTCCTCGGCAAAAATCATCATCGCTGCAGACATTGACATGGCCGAAGATGTGCCTGAAACCGATTTTAAATCAGTCCGGCAAGAATTAGCTGAAAGAATTCTTAGAGAGATTCCGAATATTGCATATTCTACCTTATACATCACTCCCAAGTATTCTTATTGAAGTCTAGAAATTAGAATCTCCAAATCCGTGATGAATGTAATTCCGAATGATCAGATTGCATGATATCGAAAACACGCGCAGTTTCCCCAGCGAGGAAACTTCGCTCGGCTCCGGGCTTCCCTCCCTCCCTTGGGGGAGATGTACCATGCCCGTCCAGCCCTTCTCACGGTTTTCTCCATCACACATTCTGATCACTTAATAACGTTATTAAGTATGCATGACATCACGGATTTAGAGA
>CAZIMJ010000192.1:0-3380 GCA_964540205.1 uncultured Eubacteriales bacterium
CCAAATTTGAAAAATTGGCAAGGGGCCGGTTTTAATTCTTTAGTGAAGCTAACCTCTGCTTTGCATCCTCAATGTTGGCTGTGCCCAGGTCCGCATCCTTCCACAGCTTGAGAAATTTTTCGTAATTCTTTATGGCGTCGGTCGTCTGGCCGTTTTTTTCATACAGTCGGCCCAGATCGTAATAGACCTTGGGCGGAGTGAGGCGAAAGTCCTTGTCAGCCGGGTCGAAGCGGACGAGACGTTCGAGGACCTGGATCGCTTTATCGACGTCCCCTTTCATCTCATAAGCGTGGGCAAGGTCGATTTCGGGCGGGGAAACTGAATGTCCGCTGAGGATGCCGTTTTTACCGAAACCCTCAAATTTAAAAAGCAGGGGGAACCCGTCGAGCAAGGAAATCGCCTCCTCCCAAGAGCCTTCGGTAATCAGGATTCTGGCTCTGAGGAGTCTTTGGTGCATTCGGACAAATTCTTTGTCAACGGGGGTTTTTATTTCCGGAAGAAGCTTTTCCATTCCCTCCAGTCTATCCCGGGCAGCCCCTGCATTGCCCTTCAGGCATTCCGAAGATCCGTAGTCAAATTCCACTAATGCTTTGAAAAAATTGATCTGTTCCGGGGGCAAAAAGTTGAGCGTCTGATCGAGTTCTTGCCCATGGCGCTCGAAGTCTCCTCGAGCGAGATAGATCCAGCTTTTTATCTGGAAGGACCAGAACTTTGAGAGATCATATGAATAATACCCTTGAAGCTGATCCCGGTTTTTTTCAATAAAGATCCGCATTTTCTCCAGTGTTTCGAGAGCATTTTGGCTGGCTCCGGTCCAGTACATATAGAAAGCCTCCAGGAGGAAAGCATCGGTTTTATCTGCAGGCACATCGGTCCTGGCGGAGAGTTCCTCCACCCACCGGATGGCTTCGCTGTAGTCCTCCTTGAGGGCATAGGTATAACTGATTTGATTGAGGGTAGAGAAAAAATCCGGTTCGACGACCAGAGCTTTCTTGAATTGCTCGATGGCCAGGTCGAACTGCTCCATAGAGACGTATATGTATCCGAGCGTATCCAGGGGATTGGCCTCGTTGGGAACCGCAGAGACATATTGCTTGGCGTAGTCCAGGGCTCTCTCATAGTCGCCCTTAAGTCTGTAAATTATGGTCATCATATTCAACGCAGGTCCATGATCGGGATCTAATTCTGTAACTGCCTGCAACTCTTGGAGAGACTCCTCATAAAGGTGCTGCGAATAGTATCGAGACCCGAGAGCGACATGGGCTTCTTTTTCTTTGGGATATTTTGCGACGATCTGCCTGAGGATCTGGATCCCCTAATCCTGGTTATTCTCGGCGTAAATGGCATGATAGGCCAGGATATAGAGTTTCTCTTTTGGATTGACTCTGTCGACTAGAGCGAGGGCTTTTTCGAGGGATTCTTTCCCATCCTCATCAAGTCCCAGTTGCCTAGATGATCTTGCAAGCCAGAGATATGCCGAAGCAAACTCTGGATCGATCCCCAGTGCATCGAGGAAATGCTGGCGGGCCCTTGAAGGGTGGTAATTTTGGAAGGCCTCAACTCCTGCCAGGAAAAACCTGTAGGCGTCCAGTGAGGTTGTGGACACATAAGACACCAGCGAAGAGACACCTGTTTGGTGGCCGCCGATGTTCAGACTCTCTGTGATTTTGTCGGCCAGCTCATCGATATGGGTCTTTAGGATGCTGTCGTCCCCTTCCCCCTGGGCCGTCGCGCTGGCCAGAGATTTTTTTGTTTTAACATCCAGGACCTTGATGTTTGTGGCGAAGATATTCCCGGCCTTGGTAATGCTGCCGACAACAAGAGCGTTCACTCCGTCGCGCCGGCAGACCTCAATTCCCGTATCAGCATCTATCGGGGCATTTGGATCTTTATCCATCTGTTTCAGAAGATCCTGAAGGCGCTCCCATGTCGCGACGTAGGAAAAGCCCATCCCTTCGAATTTCGTGATCAGAAGATTAGGAACGGCCTTGATCAAGCTATCATACTGAGAGTTTCCGGTCAGGTTCGAGATGGAGACAACGGCAATGGAGTTTTCCACCGGCACAGGGAGAGGCGATTCTTTACGAAAGAGGGACTGCCTGAGGAAAAAAAGTCCCGCTGCGATTAAAAGCAAGCATAAGCCCGGAATGATAAGCTTTTTGGGAAAGAATTTGATGGTGACTTCTTTTGAGACGGTTGTTTTGCGTTTGGGGACAAGACGCTCGGCTGTCGGGATGCCTCCTCCGATACGGGTGAGATCGACAAGGAGCTCTTCGGCTGTTTGGTATCTCTTCTCCCGGGCTTTTTCTAAACAGCGGAGGATCAAGCGATTCAAATTTTCCGGAAGCTGCGGCTGAAATTTCTTGGGAGCGGGCGGAAGCTCGGTCTTGTGCTTGAACGCGACGCTGAAAGGCGTCTCGCCCTCGAATGGCACACGTCCGGTGACCATCTCAAATAAAATGATACCGAGTGCATAAATGTCGGAGCGCTGGTCGGCCTCCTCTCCCTCCACCTGCTCCGGGCTCATGTACTCCGGGGTACCGATGATAGCGCCTTCTGATGTGATCCCTTTCCCTAGGAGTGACCGGGCGATCCCGAAATCCATGATCCTCACCTTCCCCTCTTTATCGATCATGATATTTCCCGGTTTCAGGTCGCGGTGGATAATGCCCGATTTATGCGCTTCAGAAAGCCCTTCACAGACTTGTTTGGCGATCTTAACGGCGGTCCCCATAGACAGTTGCCCCGATCTTCGGATGAAACTCTTTAAATCCTCCCCGGCCACATACTCCATCGTGATGTAGTGAGTTCCTTTTTCCTCGCTCAGGTGGTACATACGGCACACATTTTTGTGGACGATCTTGCGGGCGATCTTCAGCTCATTGCTGAACCGCTCCAGGACTTTCTTATCTGCAGCAATCTCAGGATGAATCAGCTTCAGGGCCAGATCCTCTTGGACCTTGGTGTCGTAGACGCGATAGACTCTCCCCATTCCTCCTTTGCCCAGCTCTTCGATGACTTCGTACCGGCCGGCAAAGATGCTGCCACGCATGAGTTCATCTTTGTTCGTTTCCAGCGTTCGAGTGACAGATATCCGCTCTTCGCCTTCAGACTTCGAGCTTTGCTCTTGAACTTCGAGTTTTGTTCCGCATTGGCCGCAGTAGACCGTGTCATCAGGATTCTCGAAATGACACTCAGGACATTTGATGGGCATGGTTCCCCATATTTTTTACTGAAGGAAGAATATCAAGGAACACAAAAGGTGTCAAATGTTACGTATGCGATGTCAATGCCATGCAAAAACTTCCGGATAAGATACGTACTCGCCAAAATCAGATCATATGGCATGAAAATGTCACCTCACCTGCTTTATTTATCTT